>JBJKRU010000154.1:0-8403 GCA_046704485.1 Candidatus Limnocylindrales bacterium
CGAGTCGCTCGACCGTGTGGACGGCCTCGGTGACGCGGAACGAGCACCGGTAGGCCACGCCTCCGGGCGGCTTGTTCGTGTACGCGGCGTCCACCTCGACGAACGCGTTCGGCATGTCGTACGAGCCTGTGATCACGTTGAACAGGCCGGCCGGGAACTTGGACGGGTCGGCGGCGGCATCGGTGTAGCCGTGGTCGGCGAGCGTCTTCACACGGAGCCCGGCGATCCGGCCCTCGGCCGTGAGCCCCATCTCGGCGTGGATGTGGTAGTCGCGGGCGAACGAGTCCGCCTGGAGGTTCTCGGAGCGGTCCTCGATCCACTTCACGGGCCGCCCGAGGGTCAGGCTCGCCACGATGGCGCACACGTAGCCTGGGTACACCGGCACCTTGCCGCCGAACCCGCCGCCGATATCGTGGGTCTTCACCCGGATCTGCGATTCGGGCACGCCCGAGACCAGGCTGATGACCGTGCGGTACACGTGCGGCGCCTGGCTCGTGACGTGGAAGTCGAGGTGGGCGCGCACCGGGTCCCAGTCGGCGATGCAGCCGCACGTCTCGATCGACGAGACGTGGATCCGCGGGATGTAGACGTCGAGCGGGATCACCTTGTCGGCCGCCGCGAGCGCGGCGTCGGTCGCAGTGCGGTCGCCCGACTCCCAGTGCCAGATGTGGTTGTTCGCCCTTTCGGGCCCGCGGTCGGGGCGGAGCACCGGCGCGTCGGGCTCGAGTGCCTTGAACGGGTCCACGACCACGGGCAGCGGCTCATAGTCCACCAGCACCGCCTCGACCGCGTCGGCTGCCTGGTAGCGGGTCTCCGCGATGACCGCGGCCACCTCCTGGGACTGGTACATGACCGTGTCCACGGGCAGCACCATCTGCTGGTCGCCCGCGAGCGTGGGCATCCAGTGCAGCTTGGCCGCCTCGAGGTCCTTGCCGGTGATGACCGCGAGCACGCCCGGCATGGCGAGCGCGGCGCTCGTGTCGATGGACTTGATCGTTGCGTGGGCGTACGGGCTGCGGACGATGTCCATCCAGACCATGCCCGGCAGCGTGATGTCCTCGATGTACTCCCCCTGACCGCGGATGAAGCGCGGATCCTCTCGGCGCTTCATCGAGTGGCCCATCCCCGAGACTTCGGGCGTGGTGGTGGGCGGCTGTGCCTCGGTCGTCATCGTCGTCTCCCCCCGCTACGCCGTGGCCGGCGCCGCATCGGACGCCGCGCGGAGCTCGCCGGCGGCCTGCTGCACCGCCTTCACGATGTTCACGTAGCCGGTGCACCGGCAGAGGTTGCCGGCGATCCCCTCCCGGATCTCCGCCTCGGTGGGGTCGGGGTTCTGCTCGAGCAGCCAGGACGTCTGCATGATCATCCCCGGCGTGCAGAAGCCGCACTGGAGCCCGTGGCAGTCGGTGAAGGCCTGCTGGAGCGGGTGCAGCTTGCCGCCCTGCTCCATGCCCTCGATCGTCGCGATGCTCGCGCCGTCGGCCTGGACGGCGAGCATCGTGCACGATTTGGCGCTGCGGCCGTTGACACGGACGGTGCAGGCGCCGCAGTTGGTGGTGTCGCACCCGGTGTGGGTGCCGGTGAGTCCGAACACGTCGCGAAGGAGGTGGACGAGCAGCAGCCGCGGCTCGATGTCGGCCTCGCGGACGACACCGTTCACGGTCACCTGGACATGGGTCGTGGCCATCGGCGGGTCTCCCTTACGCGGACGCGGCGCGCTCAGCGGCGCGGCGCAGGGCCCGGACGGTGACCTCGCGGACCATCGCCCGCTTGTAGTCGACTGGGCCGTGCCCGTCCGCAACCGGCCTCGACTGCGCGGCCGCCGCCCGTCCAGCCGCGGCGAACGCGTCCTCTCCCGCCGATGCCCCCACCAGGGCCGCCTCCGCATCGGTGGCGGCGAACGGCGCGTCGCCCACCGCCGTCAGCGCGAGCCCGGCGGCGGCGATCCGCCCGCCTTCACCCATCTGCACGGACGCCGCGACGCCCACCGTCGCGAAGTCGCCGGCGCGGCGCTCCAGCTTCTCGTAGGCGCTCCCGGAGCGCGGCTTGGCGATCGGGACGCGGACCTCGGTCAGGACCTCCGTAGCCTCGATGCCAGTCTGGAATGCATCCAGGAAGAACCCGCGCGCTGGAACCACCCGCTCGCCCGACGCGCTGCGGCAGACGAAGGAGGCGCCCAGCGCTTGCAGGACGGCCGGCCAGTCGGAGCTCGGGTCGGCGTGCGCGCAGGAGCCGCCGATCGTGCCCCAGTTGCGGACCTGCGGGTCGCCGATCCCGCCCGCCGCGTCGCGGACCGCGCCGTGGTCGGCGCCCAGAGGGCCGTGGAGCATGATGCTGCGGTGGGTGGTGCGGCCGCCGATCCGCCACCAGTCGTCAGCGCGGGCGATCCCGTCAAGGCCGTCGAGCGCCTGGATGTCGACCAGGAGGGCGGGCTGCGCGAGCCGCAGCTTCATCAGCGGGAGCAGGCTGTAGCCGCCGGCGATGACCTTCGCCTCGCCCTCGCGGTCCCGCAGGATCGCGAGCACCTCCTCCAGCGAGCCGGGCCGGACGTAGTCGAAACTGGCGGGGATCATGCGCGGCCGCCCTCCCATCGCAGGGGCACGTGGGGATCGGGCTCGCCACACCGGAGCTGGGGACGAGCTCGGCGTTGCCTTGGCCGTCGGCGGGGCCGCCAGCCGGTTGCTGAGCCGCGAGGGTTGCGGCTCGGTTGAGGTCGCGAGTATGGGCGGGTGCCGTTGACCCGTCAAACGTCGGGTGCGCACCGTGGGCCGCGGAGCAGGTGCGGGGCGCCGTCGCCGACTCGGGGCGATGTCGCAGTCTCCGCGCCGCCCACCCCGCTCGGCGGGTCAGCTGCCGCGGCTCCCCCAGCCTGGCCGTCAGCCGCGCGGGGCGGTCAGGGCTGCCAGGTCACGACGCCGACCGACCCGGCCGGGCCCTCGGCGAGGGTCCAGGCGCCATCGCGGTTGACGATCATGTCCCGCAGGACCTCCCGGAAGCGCACGTCCTTGTCGCCGCCCTCCACGATGAACAGCTGGCGGCGGAGGAACGCGGCCAGCGCGTCCACGGAATCGAACGAGCGGGTCGAGCGCTCGACGCGCACGGCATCCACCAGGCGGCCGCGGGCCTCGAGGAGCGCCAGGAGGTCAGGGAGCGCGGGCAGGGGCACCCGCTCCTCGCCGTGGACCAGCGGCCAGAACGGATCGGCCACGGCGCCCGGGCTGCGGTCGGTCATCACGGCCACGCAGCGCTCGCCCGCCGCCGCCTCCATCGCGTCGAGGAACGGGCCGATCCGCTCGATGTCGTAGCCCACGTGCGCGATGAGCGCCACGTCGGCCGCGGGCAGGGGCCCCAAGTCGTCGACCGCCCCCGGCCAGGTGCCGGGCACGACGCGCACGTTGGCGATCCCGTGCTCGTCGATGCCGGTCCGGAGCGCGCGGCGCATGCCGGCGGACGGCTCAACCGCAATCAGGGCCCTCACGCGGAGCGCGAGCGGCAGTGCATAGCGGCCCGCGCCGGCACCGATGTCGAGCCAGGTGGACTCGCGGCGCGCCAGGGCCTGGAGGACATCGAGCACGGGCTCGTCTGTGCGCCGCGGGTCGGCCACGAACAGCGAGGTCACCGGCGCGTAGAAGTCGGGCGGCGTGGATTCGCGGAGCCGCTCGGCCTGCTCTCGGTTGGCGCGGACACGCTCGGACCAGGCGGCCTCGAGGTCGGCGACGGCGTGTGCGGGCGCGTCCGGGGTCATCGGGGGTCCTCGCAGGCGGCGACACGATCATGGGCTCGGGCGCTCATCGCGCCTCCCCGGCAGTGGCGGCCGCCACAGCAGCCAGGTCGGCGGGGGTGTCCACATCCGGATTGGCGCCCTCGACGGGCACTTCGAGGACGAGCTCCGGGTGGGCGGCGATCAGCGGGCCAAGCCCGCGGTCGCCGTCGAGGCCCGCAGCCAGCGCCCATGCCGAGCGCCGGACGAGCACGGGGTTGGGGGCGGGGTCGGCGGGGTAGCGCGGACGGACGAACTGGGCCTGCTCGGCGCCCGGCGACGCGGCGGCGGCGATCACCGCGCTGATGGCGTGAGGCTGGACCGCCGGCTGGTCGCCCAGCATGACGAGCACGGCGTCCGCACCCCGGACCTCCACCGCCGCGTCCAGGCCAATGCGCAGCGAGCTCGACAGGCCGTCCTCCGGGCGCGGGTTGACGACACGCCGCTCATCCCGCCATGCGATCGCGCGCTCGATGCGGCCAGCGTCCGCCCCGAGCACGACGACGACGTCTGCGAGCCCGGCGGCAGCCAGCGCGTCGAGCACGTGCTGGAGGACCGGCCGCCCGCCAAGCGGCGCGAGCAGCTTCGGCGAGCCGAAGCGCGAGGATGCGCCTGCGGCCAGCACCAGGGCGACGACCGTCACCCGGCCGCCTCCCGCTCGCGGGCCAGGTCGCGCATCGGGCGACCGGAGCCTGCGCGCCGCTCGGCCACCACCTCGGCCATGATCGACAGCGCGGTCTCTGGCGGCAGCCGGCCGCCGAGGTCGAGGCCGATGGGGCCGCGCAGCCGGTCGAGCTGCTCGCGGGCCACGCCGGCATCCATGAGCCGCGCACGCCGGTCCGCCTGCGTCTTGCGGGAGCCGACCGCCCCGACGTACCGGCAGTTGCGGCGCAGCGCCTCCACGATGGCGGGCTCGTCGAACTTCACGTCGTGGGTCAGGACGGCCACCGCGTCAGCCGGCCCCAGAGCGATCTCGTCGGCCACCTCGTCCGGCCAGCCCACGATCAGGCGGTCCACGTCCGGGAAGCGCGACTCGGTGGCGAACGCGGCGCGGCCGTCGATCACGACGGTCTCGTAGCCCAAGGCCCTGGCAAGCTGGACGAGCGTGCGCGCCACCTCGACCGCGCCGACCACGACAAGGCGCGGCCGGACCGGGTACGCCTCGACGAACGCCTGCCGGCCGGCTGCCTCGACGGTCCGGCTCGTGTCGTGGGCCAGCAGGTCGAGGGCGGCATTCACGAGCTGCTGGTCGGCGACGGCATCGCCCAGGGTGCCGTCCATCGTGCCGTCGTCATGGACCACCAGCGGTTCGGCCGGCAGCTCGCCCGTGCCGGGCGCGTGGGCTCCGAACACGGGCGGCGGCGCGTCGGCAGGGAGCAGCGTCACGACCGCCCGGCCGCCCGAGCGTCCGCGGGCCGTATCGCGCGCGGCATCGGCCGCCTCGACGGGGACCAGGGGCTGCACCAGCACGTCGATCGTGCCGCCACAGGCCAGGCCGACGTCCCACGCCTGCTCGTCGCTGATGCCGTAGCGGATGACACGCTGGCGGCCATCGCGGAACGACTTGGCGATCTCCTCAGCCGCGGCGCCCTCCACGCAGCCGCCGGAGACCGAGCCCGCCAGCCGACCGTCGGCGGTCACGAGCAGCACCCCGCCTTCGGGGCGCGGCGCGCTGCCGAAGGTGCGCACCACGACCGCGCGGCCGACCCGCGCCCCCTCGGCCTTCCAGGCGTCCAGCTGGTCGAGCAGCTCGCGCACGGCGCTACCTCCCTTTGCCCAGCGGACGCGGCTGGTCGCGCGGGATCGGCGGCCCATCGAGCGTCGCCGGTGTCGTCGCGTCGGGCGCCTCGAGACCCAGCGAGGGCGCCACCGTCGTGGCGTGCATGACGGCGGCGCCGCGCCGGGCAGTCCCCAGCGACGCGCCCGCGAGGATGCTGCCCAGCCGCTCGAGCGAGGCGAGGGTGCCGGCGGGCAGGAAGTCGTCGATGTACGGGAACGCGGCCCTCATGCCGGCGGCGAGCGGCTGGTAGCCGGGGGAGCTGGCAAGGGGGTTGAGCCACACGAGGCGGTGGCAGTTGCGCCGCAGTCGGGCGGTCTCCGCGGCCACGAGCGCGGGGTCTCCCCGATCCCAGCCGTCGGACACCACGATCACGACGCCGCTCGTCCTGAGGGTCCGGCGCGCCCAGTTGTGGTTGAACTGCCGGAAGCTCTCGCCGATCCGCGTCCCGCCTGCCCAGTCGACGACGGTGTCGGCCACCCGGGCGAGGGCCCGGTCGCGATCGCGGTCCTTCATCAGGCGGGTGACGCGGGTGAGGCGCGTGCCGAAGACGAAGCTCTCGGTGCGCACGTCGTTCTCGCGGGCGAGCGCCTGGACGAAGCGCAGAAGGAGGCGGGAGTGGCGCTCCATCGATCCCGAGATGTCGCACAGCACAACGAGCTGGCGCGGCTCCTTGACCGGGCGGCTCCACACCCAGTCGGTCAGCTCGCCCGTGGCGAGGTTGCGCCTGTACATCGCTCGCGGGGCGAGCCGGCGCCCGTGCGGGTGGAGCTCGTGGCGACGGGTGCGGCGGCGTTCAAGGCGGGGCTTGAGCAGGTCGACGAACCGCTCGGCATCCCGCAGCTCGGCGCCGGTCATGCGGTCGAAGTCACGGTGGCGGAGCACCTCGCCCTTCGACCACGCGTCCGGCGAGATGGTCTCGCCGTCGACCTGTGCGCCGTCCTCGACGTCGAGGGTCTCCTGAACGCCCAGCCGCGCGATGTCGGCAAGCGTCGATTCCCGGCCTTCGGCCACCTCGTCCGAGGCGCCGGACTCGCCCTCCTGGTCGCGATCGGCATCCGGGTCGACCGGGGCGTCGGGCCGGCCTGGCGCCAGCTTCCTGCCGCGACGCCGCCAGAACATGGCGAACACGCGGTCGTACACCTCGCGGTCGTCGCGGCGCCGGACGAACACGGCCTCGCCCGCGTCGTGCACCTGCTCGCGACGGCCGAGGTCGATCAGGCTGAGGGCCCGCGCGAAGTCCATCGCGGCGCCCAGGTCCACCGGCAGGGCCGCGGCCCGCAGGGCGCGACCGAAGCCGACGGCCTCGGCGAGCAGACGGCGCCCGTCGACGACCTCCCCTGTAGGTGCGAGGAGCAGCGGCGACTCGGTCACAGGCACAGACTAGCCGACACGGCGAAACGCGCCCTTGGCGGCGTCCATCGAGGCGACACGCGAGGTCCGCCGATCAGCGCCGCCGACGATCCGTGCGCCGGCGATGCAGCGCGGCCGCCGCGCCTCAGGCCCCGCCCGGGTCCACAGCGCCGACACCGCGGACGAGCCCGCTGAGCCCTCCGGTTCAGCGCGGGAACAGCTTCCAGTGCCCCTCGGAGACGACCTCGACCTTGCCGTCCACGACGCTGATGGCCGTCTGGTCGTCGATTGCGTATCCGGGCGCCGGCAGCCTTGCGGCCCACCGCTCGGCGCCCGCCATCGAGTTGTCCGGCAGGTCCTCGTGATCGAGGTGCGGGAAGATGGCGAAGTCGACCACGCCCAGCGTGTCGTCGCCACCGGCCGGCGGGGTCCAGCCGACGAAGTCCTCCCCGATCCTGGGGGCCATCACCATGCTGCCGGCGCTCAGCCCCACGTAGACCGTCTCGCGGAGCGAGGGCAGGAGGTCCGCCAGCCCCGACTCGCGCATCCAGTGGCACAGGTACAGGGGGTCGCCGCCATTCACCAGCAGGGCGTCGGCCTCCCGGACGACGGGGACCCATCGCTCAGCCGCGATGCTGGGCAACGCCGTGAGCTCGAGCACCCCCAAAGACTTCCAGCCCAGCTCGCACATCGGGCTCCTGGGCTCGCGGCCCGCAATGAAGCTCCACGCCCGGCCTGCACCGCCAGAGTTGGCGTACGAGGCGGTGGGGATGCAGAGGGCGCTGGAATCGGTGATGGGCTTGCCCAGCAGGTCCACCAGCGCCGTGTAGATGCTCTCGTTCTTGACGCCTGCGGATGTGAGAAGAAGCCTCAAGGCGCGCCTCCGTGTCGACTGTCGTGGGGACAAGACTAAGCGGCAGCGGCGCGATCGGGTCGGCGGGCGGGAAAGCTCGTGCATGGCTGGTCGCGGGAAAGCTCGCGCAGGGCTGGTCGCGGGCGAGGGCACATAATCCGGTCGGCAACGAATCGGATGGTGGCGAGATGAACCTCGGGACCGTGTTCTCCGACGCCGAGGTGGCGCGCCTCTACCGCCTGCGCGCCCCATACCCGGACGAGGTGCTCACAACCCTCGCCGGCCTCCTCGTCGCCCCGGGCTCCATCCTGGACGTCGGCGCGGGCAGCGGGGCGCTCGCCCGGCGCATGCTCGCCTTCGCCCAGAGGGTTGACGCGGTCGATCCCTCGACGGCGATGATCGACGAGGGCCGCCGGCTGCCCGGCGGCGCCGACCAGCGCCTCCTCTGGATCAATGGTCGAGCTGAGGACGCGGCTCTGTCCCCGCCCTACGGCCTCATCACGGCGGGCGCCAGCCTCCACTGGCTCGACCTCGACGTGGCCCTGCCGAGGCTCCGCGACGCACTCGCCCCGGGGGCGGTCATGGCCATCGCGGACACCGAGCCCGTCCACGGCGCCTACTGGGCGGACATCCTGGCCGTGGTGCGCGAGTACTCGGAGG
>JBJKRU010000155.1:0-11576 GCA_046704485.1 Candidatus Limnocylindrales bacterium
GCATCATGTCATCGGGGCTCGCCGTCGTCACTGGCGCAAGCAAGGGGATCGGGCTCGCCACCGCCCGACGGTTGCGTCGAGATGGCTGTGGCGTTCTCGGGGTGGCGACATCACAACCGCCCGGCGACCTGCTAGCCGACCCAGACGTGGACTGGGTCACCGGCGACGTGGCAGATCCCGTGACGTGGGAGCGGGTGAGGGAAGCCTACCTCCCTGCCTCGCCTCGCGTCGTTGTCCTCAACGCCGCCCGTGCCCAGATCGGGACAGTCGTCGACCTAGGGCTCGACGACTGGCACCGCTCATTCGATGTCAACTTCTTCGGCGCCGTTCTCGGGGCGCGGACCTGTATCCCGGACATGATCACTGCCGGCGGCGGAGCGGTCGTGATCGTCTCGTCAGTCGACGGTTGGCTGGCAGAGCAGGGCCTTGTTGCGTACACCTGCACCAAGGCCGCGCTGATCCAGCTTGCCAAGAACCTCGCGGTGGACCATGCCCGGCAGGGCATCCGGGTCAACGCTGTCGCACCGGGAACGACGGACACCCCGGCCTTCAGGCGCGCGATGGGCACGGCACCCGACCCTGACGCGTTCCTGCGTGCGCGAGGGCGGCGGAATCCGTTGGGAAGGATCCTCGCCGCCGAGGAGGTCGCGGCCGCGATCAGCTTCCTGGCCGGCGACGATGCTTCGGGGATCACGGGGACCGTCGTCACCGTCGACGCGGGACTTAGCACGTCTTTCGACTTCAGGAATCCGGACGATCAAGGGTACCGGTGACGATCGACTGGGATCAGGGCCATCACGATCGGCCAACTCAAGCAGGAGATAGGCATGGCCCGGATCCCATTCATCGACACTCACGTCCACTTCTACGATCTGCAGAATCCCCGACTGCGCTACGACTTGCTCCAGCCCGGCGCTCGGCACGAGATCCTCGAAGACATCCGGGCCATCCAGGCGCAGCGTTACTGGGCGGACGACTGGCTGGCGGAGGCCCGCTTCGCAAATGTCGCCAAATCGATCCACGTCCAGTGTGCTGGGGGCATCCCGGATCCGGTCGAGGAGACGAGGTGGATCCAAGCGTTCGCGGATCGGCTCGGTCACCCGCACGGAATTGTGGCAGAGGTTCACCTTGCAGAAGCAGACGCCGCAGCCGTGCTGGAGAGACACCTCGAGTTCGCCAACGTTCGCGGAGTCCGCGAGTACCGCGATGACGACTACCTGCGCGACCCAAACTGGGAGAAGGGTTTCTCACTGTTGGGGCGACACAACCTCGTGAGCTGCATCCACGCTCGGCCGGACACATACGCCGACGTACGCCGCCTCGCCGAGACGCACCCAGAGAGCCGCATATGCCTTGACCACGCTGGATTCCCGCGCGAGCGGAACCCGGAGTACTTCGCGTTCTGGGGGCGGGAGCTGGAGCGTCTAGCCAAGGCCCCGAATGTCATCGTCAAGGTTTCCGCCCTCGACATGTGCGATCCGACGTGGACGGTCGAGTCGTGGATGCCCTGGGTGCGGGCTTGCATCGATGCGTTCGGAACCGATCGGGTTGTGTTTGCCTCGAACTGGCCGTTCGGGCGGCTGCATGCGTCCTATCCCGACGTTCTCGACGCGTTCGCAATGATCATCGCGGAGTACTCGCCAGCGGAGCAGTCGGCGATGTTCGCAACGAACGCAGAGCGTTGGTTTCGGATCTAGCTCAGGTCACACACGTCCATGGGCATCGAGCGGGGCATGGGCCAAGCGACCGTCGCCGAGACCGCCAGTGCTAAAGAACATGATATGCTTGCATACAGTCATACAGTTCGCCGCATACCGCGCCCCAAACGGCGTGCTGCAGAGATGGGAGTTTGGCCCGTCATGAACCTTGGTCCGGGAAGGGACGTGGTCGTCCAGGTTTCGATCGATGTTCGGACCGTGGCTGAAGCCATCGCCGTCGCCGAGATGGCCACGCGAGCCGGAGTCGATTGGCTGGAGGTCGGCACGCCCCTGATCCTATTCTCTGGTATCCCCGCGATAGCTCCCATAGCCGCGGCGTTCCCGGGTCGCGAAATCTTCGCGGACATCAAGCTCGTCGATGGAGCCCGCAAGTACGTCGTGGCCGCGGCGGCCAACGGGGCAACGATTACGTCAATCTGTGGCGTGGCTGCCGACGCGAGCATCAGGGAGGCGATCGCAGGAGCACGTGAAACCGGAACGCGGATCTGCGTCGATCTATACGCGTCCAAGGACCCCGTCACGCGAGCCTCAGAGGTCGTCAGCATGGGGGCCGACCTCGTCTATCTCCACTATGGAGGAGATCAGCGAGCAGAAACGCCGGAAGGGGACGACACGCTGGGCCTCATCCCGAGAGTACGCAGCGTTGTCGACGTGCCCGTTGGTGTCGTGGCCTTCGACGCCGAGGGCGCGCGTCGCGCTGTCTTCGCGGGCGCGGACATCGTCCTGGTTGGCCATCCCTATCTGAACGCAGCGGATTCCGAGGTGATGCTCACCGACTTCGTACGGCGTGTGAGGGCGGCGGGCGATGAGCGCGCAGTGGCGGTGCGAGACCGGCGATGAAGGCCCTGCTGCTCGACGCGCCCGGGCATCTGGTCTTCACGGACTTGCCGGAGCCTGCCATCGAGGGCTCCTCGGACGTGGTGATGCGGGTCCGCGGGGTCAGCATTTGCGGCAGCGATACCCACGGCTACACGGGGCAGGGCGGGCGCCGTGTTCCCCCGCTGGTGATGGGGCATGAGGCATGTGGCACCGTCGAGTCGCTCGGTTCCGATGTCACCTGGCTTACGCCCGGCCAGCGTGTGTTCATGATGCCTATGGAGGCCTGCTCGTCGTGTGGGGCCTGCACCTCGGGCGCGCCCGACCAATGCACCAGTCGCCGTGTATACGGCGGAGACCTGCCGGGCGCCCTTGCCGAGCGAATCAGGATCGCCGCCGCGAATGCTGTCCCGATCCCCGATGGCGTCACCGACGTTCAGGGCGCTGTGATCGAGCCTCTCAGTGTCGTCACGAAGGGCCTGTCAAGGGTCTCGGTCCAGCCGGGCGATGCCGTGGCAGTCATCGGCGGCGGACCAATCGGCTTGCTGGCCACGGCAGTCCTTGGCCTCCATCGGCCTCGCGTACTCGCCGTGGTAGAGCCTAACCGCGTGCGGCGGGACGCCGCGCTCGCGCTCGGGGCCAGTGATGTCATCGACCCGACCGCAGAGAACGGGGCGGAGGCGATTCGCTCCCTGACCGGCGGCGCCGGCGTTGACCTCGCCGTCGAGGCCGTCGGGGTCACGGCAACGGTCGCGACGGCGGTGAGCTCGATACGACCTGGCGGGGCGATGGTGTGGCTGGGGAACGCTGGACGGGTGGTCGAGATCGACGAGTTCAGGGTGATCTGGCACCAGATGACGATCCACGCCAGTGTCGGCGTCACACGGGCCTCGGTGGAACGTGCGATCTCCCTGATCGCAAACGGCTCGGTTCCGGTCGAGCACATCGTGTCCGCAGTGCTACCGCTGGCCGACGGTGTCGAGGCATTTCAGCGGCAGGCTTCGGACCCGGACGTGGTCAAGACCGTCCTCGTCCCCTGAGCGGCGCTAGAGCTAGGCGCCGTCATTGAGCGTCTGGGCGGCCTCAGCCGCGAAGGCGCCGAGCAGGATGGCGCATGACGTTGCGCCGGGGTCGGGCACGCCGCGCGATCGTTCGCCAAGTCGGCTCGCGCGTCCCACGCGCGCCACCATGTCGCGGGTGGCCTCCCTGCCCTCGTCGGCGGCGCGGACCATCGCGGTGAGAGCGCTACCGAGGTCGGCCCCAGAAGCCGTGGCAGCCTCGAAGGCGGCTCGGGCGGGAACGAGAACATCGACCAGCGTCTTGTCGCCGACGCCGGCACCACCGATCTCGACGACCGCACTCAAACCGGCGTCGAGCATGCGGGCTACCCCGAGCGCGTCCAGGTCGTCGACACCGGCGCATGACGCGCCCATCGCCTGGAAGAATGCGCCATAGAGGGGGCCCATTGAGCCGCCGACCTCGCGAAGCAGTGTGTCGCCGATCGTGTCCAGCGCCTCGGAAATTGAGACTTGCCTGGAGCCTAGCCGGGCGCCGGCCAATCCGAAGCCCTTGCTCATGTTGACTCCGTGGTCGCCATCACCGATCGCGCCGTCGATCCGGCTCAGCTCCGCGGCATTGGCCTCGATCGCCGAGACCAAAGCTCCAGCGATTCGCAAGCCCTGGTCGGCGGGAATCCTTGTCCTTACGCCCATCGGACCCGCTGACCCGCTTCGATACTCATCAGACCTGCGTCAATCCGACGCTGGTGGCTGGCAGAGCCAGGCATGCGCGGAGCTCGTCATCGAGGCGCATGACCGTCAGCGAGGCGCCCATCATGTCAAGTGATGTGAAGTAGTTTCCGACCCACGGACGCCAGACCCTGATCCCTGCCTGTGAGAGCATCTCCGCGACATGCCCGTAGAGGATGTACAGCTCCATCACCGGCGTCGCGCCGAGGCCCGAGACGAGCACCGCGACCTCGTCATTGGGAGCGAACGGCAGGTCAGGGAGGACGACGTCCAGCATCATCCGGGCGATGTCTCGAGCTGGCCTGAGGTCGGCCACCTGGATGCCGGGTTCACCGTGGTGACCGATGCCAACCTCCATCCGCCCTGGCTCAATCGAGAAGTTAGGGTGGCCGACAGCGGGGATCGTGCACGGCGACAGGCCCACGCCGATGCTCCGCGTGCTATCGATCGCCTTCTGGGCGCTAGCGATGACCTCCTCGAGCGATCCGCCGAGTGCGGCCCTGGCGGCTCCCACTTTCCACATGAAGACCTCGCCGGCGACACCGCGCCGCTTCAACCGCTCGGTCGGTGGCGCCGATGGGACATCGTCGTTGGCGACGACAGTCTCGACGCGAAGGCCCTCGCTTCCGACCATCCGGCGCGCCAACTTGACGTTCATGTTGTCGCCGGCGTAGTTCCCGTACAGGCACGCGACTCCGACTCCGCCATCCGCCGCTCGGAACGCGTCAGCGAATGCCTGCGCCGAGGGCGAGGTGAAGATCTCGCCCACTGCGACGGCATCCAAGAGATTTCGGCCGAGATACCCGATGAAAGCCGGCTTGTGGCCCGATCCGCCGCCGGTGACGACGCCGACCCTCCCGGGGACCGGTGTTCCAATGGCGCGGAGAACTCTCGGATTGGACGTCGACTCAACCAAGTCGCGGTGCGCCGACGAGAAGCCTCGAAGCATTCCCTCGACTACGAGGTTGGGGTCGTCGATGATCCGCTGCACGGTCGGACTCCTGAGTCAGGTTTGGTTTGCGCGCTCCGGGTCTGGCCCCTTGTCCAGCGCGTCGATCTTGGCGACCTTCCGCTCCGAGCCACCTCGCGCGAACTCGGACGAGAGCCAGTGGTCAACTAGCACCTTGGCTAACTCGGTGCCGGTGACACGGGCGCCGAGACAAAGGATCTGGGCGTTGTTCGACTTGCGCGCCCGTTCAGCTGAGTAAGGGTCGGACACGGTAGCGGCGCGGACGCCCCGCACCTTGTTGGCGGCGATCGCCATGCCGATCCCAGTTCCGCACACCAGGATCCCACGGTCTGTGCGGCCCGATGCCACGGCTCTGGCGACCTCGGCGGCGACATCGGGGTAGTCAACAGGCTCCAAGCTGTGGCAGCCGAAATCCACGACCTCGTGGCCGGTCGCGGTGAGGTACGCCTTGAGTGCCTCCTTGAGCTCGAAGCCGGCTTCGTCGGAGCCGAGCAGGATCGGGGGCTCGGGCCCTCGCGGATGGCTCATACGGGCGCCCCGAGATGCGCCCGCGACTCAATGATCGCGTGCTGGAGCGTGCGCCAGCCGGCAACGAAGTTGTCTCGGAAGTGCTGGACCGGCCCGAAGCCCTCGAACTCCTCGATCGCAAGGCCGTCCTCGGAGAGAGCGCGCCGCATCGCGTCGAACGACGACGTCAGGGTGCGGACCACGCCGTCTGGCAGGTCGTTGCGTATGGTCAGGCGCACCGATACGTCCGCCGCAAGGATGTCCTCGAATGTGCTCCAGTTGATCGTGGCCTGGTGCCGCTCTCCGACCAGCTCCGTGAGATCAACCATGCTGCGAGCACCGCCGAAGAGCAGCGTGACCGGGTACTCGCGTTCGCGCACGAGGCGCGCGGCTGCGCGCGCGAATGCGACACCCGAGAGGTCAAGAAGCGCCGGTTCGACCTCGATCCCGTCGCGTTCGGCCACAGCGCGAAGATGGTCGCCGAAGATGCCCGTGATCGGCGCGATAATGAACGGCGGGCGCGTCCCGGAGGCAGTCGCTCGAGCGTAGCGCTCGCACGTCTCGACGACTTGGGCAAGGCTGAAGACCTCGGTGACGATGGTTGGATGCCCTTCCGACACAAGTTCGTCGAAGGCTTCAAGGCCCGGTCCCGTCGCGGGGATCTTGGGCACACAGTTCGGCGCGAGAGACCGAGCGGTGTGCGCCTGAGCCCTGATAGCCGCGGCGTCCGCATCCCGATCGGGCGAGCCCTGGATGGAGACGTAGCCCTCACTCCCGCCGCTCCTCTCGTAAGTCGGCAAGAAGGCTTCGAGGATCGGGGCGAGTAGGTGTTGCTGGATCAGTTCGGAAGCTCGAGCATCATCCGGCTCCGCGGCCACTACCTTGGAGATGACCGGAAGCACGTACTCTGGGACGCGACGGATCAGGCCGCCGGCGAATGCCGGATTCGTGGTACACCCGACGGCTCCCTGCTCCAGAGCCAGTCGGACTTCAACCGCCGTCGGGTTGTTTACCCAGACACGCGTGGGTGTCGCGGCGATCAAATCCTTGAAGTACTGCTTGGTCATCAATCATACCAGCCTGCATGCATACATAGACATTGTTGGTTGCTTCCCTGCTGGGGTCAGGGGTAGCCCGCCACCGACTGAAAGGCGTCCCGGAGGGCCAGGAGGTTCTCGGCTCGAACATCCGCCTGGACGTTATGGACTGTCGCGAAGACGTAGCCTCCCCCCGGCTTCATCGCCAAGACTGCTTCGCGGACCTGAGCTCGTACCTCATCGGGCGACCCGTTTGGAAGGACGTGCTGGGTGTCCACGCCGCCGCCCCAGAACGTAAGGTCGCGACCGAAGTCTGCCTTCAGCCCGCGGAGCCCCATTCCGGTTAGCGTGAACTGGACCGGGTTCAAGATGTCAGTCCCGATCTCAATCAGGTCGGGGACGATCTCGCGGATCGGGCCGTCCGAGTGGAGGAAGATTCGAGCCTTTGACCGCGCATGGATGTGATCGAATAGGATCCGCAGTCTCGGCTTGATCTCCCGGCGCCAAAGCTGCGGTGAGATCAGGAGTGACTTCTGGCCTCCGTAGTCATCGGCTTCGTATACGACGTCGATCAGGTCGCCTGCGCGAGAGAGCGCCGCGTCCCAGTAGCCGAGCTTCACCTGGAGAACTTCGTCGAGAATGGCTCCCGCCAACCGCGGGTTCTCAAGCAGATCCATGAAGAAGGTTTGCATGCCGCGCATCCAGCTGGCCGCCTCCATCAACCCAGCGACCATGCCCTTGCATGCGATGGCGCGACCCTCGCTCGCGAGGATCTCGTCGCAGTCTGCGCGGAGCGTGGAGAACCGCGCCGGATCGCGCGGATCGGGCCACGGGTAGCCCTGGACGTCGGCGACCGTGGTGGCGTCCGCCAGAGGACTGAAGATCTGGTCGAAGTACAGGCCGCCGGGTTTCGGGCGGCGCCATCGCATTCCAAACTCGTCGGTCAGGGTGTCGTACGCCGCCTCCTCGACAACGCTTGAACCCAAGCCTAGGGTGTCGGGGGGGCGCGCCGCGACGAAAGCCACATCCACTCCGAGCGCATCGCGAACGTCGCGCTCGATGCGGGCGAGGCCCAGCCGCATGTCGATCATCTCGCCGGGCCCCGGAAGTGCCAATGCAGCGCGAAGCCGCGCGTACGCTGCGTGGTGGATGCTCGTGACGAACGTGCCTCCCAGATCGAACGGGACCCGGTCAGGCTCGCCGTGGCTGAGCGCCGTGAGGACCCGCTCGCGACTGGCCATGCTGGCCTTCCGCTCGCTCACCGCGGCGTCGAGCGGACGAGTATCCGCTCGTTCTCGACCTGCACGGGATAGACGCTCAGCGCCGCGTCAGCCGGTGGTTCGAGTGGTCTGCCGTCCTCCAGGGCAAACCGGCTGTAGTGAAGCGGGCAGGTGATCGAGGTCTCGTCTACTTCACCTTCCGAAAGATCGGCCTGTTCATGAGTGCACTCAGCCCCGAGAGCATGGAACCCATCTCCAGTGTGGACGAGCACGAGCGCCATGCCATCGACATCGATGCGGCGAAGCGTGCCAATCGGCATCTCGCTTACGGCACCAATCTCCACCCACCGTTCGCTCACTGCCGGCTCCTCCCGTTGGCCGCTTCCTGACCGCCGCGGGCTGCCACGCGACTCGCGCCCTAGTTCGACTGGCAGAGCTTCCGGACATCTGAACAGATCCTTCTCCGATTGCCACCGGAGTTCAGTCGTGGCAAGGCTGAGCATCGGCCATCGGTTGAGCACCGCCGGCAACGCGATAGATGCCTCGAGGCGAGCCAGCGGAGCACCAAGGCAATAGTGAATGCCCGTCCCGAACGCGAGATGTCGATTGGTCGCTCGCGCAACGTCGAAGGTGTCCGGGTCCACGAAGACCCGAGCGTCACGATTCGCCGCGCCCACCATGAGCAGCACAGTCTGACCGGACCGGATTGTCTTGCCGCGAACCTCGATGTCCGCGACGGCAAGCCTGAACACACGCTGGATCGGGCTCTCGTACCGGAGGCACTCCTCGATCGCCGGTAGCAGAAGGCGCGCGTCACCTCTCAGGCGTTCAAGCTCGGCCGCGTTGCGAAGGAGTGTCGCGATCCCGCTTGCGATCAGGCTCGTCGTGGTCTCGTGGCCGGCGATGAGGAACGTGACGCACGTCGAGAGGAGCTCATCAGTTGTCAGGCGGTCACCAGCCTGCTCGGCATCCACGAGAATGCCGAGAATGTCATCGGACGGATGCTTACGGCGGTCCGCAATGAGCGCGTCCAGATACTCGCGCATGCCGAGTAGTCCGTCCTGAGACCTTGTCAGGGCCTCGACCTTCGCCTCTCCGGAGCCTTGGAATGCAACGATCGCATCGGACCATGTCTTGAATAGGGCGCGATCCTTGGCGGGCGCGCCGAGGAGTTCGGCGATCACGATCGCCGGGAGCGGATACGCGAGGACTTCCAGGAGGTCGACGGAGCTGTGTCCCGACGTGCCCGCGAGCAACTCGTTGACGATCTCGACGACACGCGGCCGCAGTCGCTCGATGACCCCGGCCGCAAACGCCCTGCTGATCAGACCACGCAGGCGGTTGTGGTCCGGAGGATCGGAATGGATGAGGCCGGGGATCGCGAAGTGATCACGCATGGGAGAGATCAGTCTTCGCTGCTCCTCCGGCACTCGGTCCAGCAACGCAGTGAGACGTCCCCTGCTTGACAACCGCCCATGGTCGCGGACCAGCGACACGACATCGTCAAAGCGCGTGACCATCCAGGCCTGCAGGACTTCGCTCCAGTAGACCGGCGCCTCCTCTTGGAGCGCCCGGTAGATGGGATACGGGTCCTGGTGGAAACTGGGCGATCCGAGCGCGGCTTCGATCTCAGCGGGGCGCACTTCAGGTCTCCATCCGATCAAGGCGTGTATGCATGCATATGATCAGGATAGCGCCACTACCCGCAATCCACAACCCCCGACTGATTGTCTGGGTTGGCGATCATCGGGTGAATCTTGTATACACACATACTAGGATATAGACTACCTTGTGAGTACCACGCCTCGTCCAGGGCCGAGCCCGCGGGGTTGACCGAGACGCCGTCCTCCTCCACGGCGTAGCCGCCCGGGCCGCTCCATCGGCCCGGGCGGTGCTCACCTCTGCGCTATGGGGTCGGGCGCGTGCGTGAGAACTCGGAGGTCAGCCCGGGGCGCACCCTGCTGCTGCCATCCATGCGAACGGGTTACTGCGTCTTGTCGGCCGATACTCGAGGCCCACTAGGCCACCGTAACCGGTTTCGCGGATGGCCCTCAGCACATTGACGACGTTGATCTCGCCCGTTCCTGGTTCGGTGCGGCCCGGGGCATCTGCAACCTGCACGTGATCTGTATATGGCGCCATCGCGCGGATCGACGGGATGAGGTTGCCTCGGCTGCGCTGCAGGTGGAAAACGTCGAGCTGGAACCCGACACAGCCGTCCAGTTCATCGAGGACGCTGGCGACCGTCTCGAGATCAGCCAGCAGGAAACCCGGGGTGTCAAGTGGATTGAGTAGCTCAGTAACAACCCGCACATCTAGGCGATGGAGTCGGTCAGCGGCGGCTGCGAGGTTCGCGCGAAGGCACTCCAGTTGCGCCCTCCGCTCCATCCCGTCAACGGCCCGGCCGGCCAGTACATTGGCTTTCGAGGGACGCAGGACCTCCGCGTATTCCGCCAGGAGGTCGAGCGACGCCTGGTACGCGGCCTTCCGCCCCGGATCGCCGGCAATCCCGCGCTCACCACCGGCATGGTCGCCCATCGGGGCATTCATGAGGTCGACGCCAAGCCCCAGCTCATCGAGCCAACGCCTGATGGTGGCCGCCGGGTGTCTGTACGGGTCCAGCAGCTCCACTGTCCGAAATCCGGCTTCGGCAGCAGAGAGGAGCGCGCCCTGCAGCAGCGACTCGCCGAATACGAATGAGACGTTGACGGAGCAACGTATAGGTTCGCCAGGCAGGGTAAGCCTCCCTCCACTCGTCAGAGCCGCGTCCTTCCGATCGCCGGACCACAACGAGTGATGCTGTGCATGCTAGCATTCTAACCGGCTGGGTACCGGCAGCCTAGACCGCCGGCGCGGAGGCTCCGACAGCCGTGGCTCCTCGGAAGGAGGCTCTCCTGATGGCCGACCTCGCCGCCCTGACCGCCGCCGTGGAGGCGGGCGACCGCGCCGCCGCCGCGTCGCTGACGCAGGAGGCCCTCGACGGCGGCGTCGCGCCCAAGGCGGTGCTCGACGCGATGACCGCCGCCATGGACGCGGTGGGCCGCCGCTTCCAGGAGGGCGAGATCTTCGTCCCCGAGATGCTCATCAGCGCCCGGGCCATGAAGGCCGGCATGGCGGTCCTCGAGCCCGCCCTGGTGGCCGCCGGGGTGGCGCCCGAGTTCACCGCCGTGGTGGGCACCGTCGAGGGCGACCTCCACGACATCGGCAAGAACCTGGTGGGGATGATGTGGCGCGGCGCCGGGTTCGAGGTGGTGGACCTGGGCGTCAACGTGCCGGCGGCGCGGTTCGCCGAGGCCGCGGCGGAGCGGGGCGCCCACATCGTGGGCCTGAGCGCGCTGCTGACCACCACCATGCCCGGCATGCGCGCCGCGGTGGAGGCGGTGCGGGCGGCCAGCCCGTCCACGCGCGTCGTCATCGGCGGCGCGCCCACAACGCCCGAGTTCGCAGCGCAGATCGGCGCTGACGGCTTCGCCCCTGACGCCGGCGCCGCGGTCGACCTCGCCCGTCGCCTCCTAGCGCAGTAGGAGGTCGCAGTGAACTCGCGCGAGCGCCTCCAGGCG
>JBJKRU010000156.1:0-3105 GCA_046704485.1 Candidatus Limnocylindrales bacterium
GCGTCGAGTTCCTCCTCCAGGACATGGTCAACTACCTGACCTCGCTCGTGCCCACCTGCCGCCACGAGGGCCAGTACCTCCACCCCGGGCCGAAGCACCTCGAGTACGCGACGCAGACGCTGGGCGAGGAGGGGTGGTGGAGCCTGAACACAGATGCGCACCTTCGCTCGGTGCTCCTCGGGCGCTCGCAGACCATCCCGGTCATCGACGGCCGGCTGGAGCTTGGCGAGTTCGGGCGGATCTACTTCGCCGACTTCGACGGGATGCGCCAGCGAGACCGCACAGCCCGGTTCACGGTCATCGGGGACTAGGGAGGGCAGGCCCGGGCCGTCAGCCCTCGTCCAGCGCCGCCGCGAGGTCCGACCACAGCAGCTCGACCGGGTCGAGGCCGATCGAGAGCCGGAGGAGCGGTCCTCCCGTCCACGGCCGGGCCGCCCGCGCGAGGCCGGACCAGCGCGCC
The DNA here is from genome assembly GCA_046704485.1 of Candidatus Limnocylindrales bacterium. Taxonomy (GTDB): domain Bacteria; phylum Chloroflexota; class Limnocylindria; order Limnocylindrales; family CSP1-4; genus CAIXZV01. Next base: position 461 of record JBJKRU010000156.1, read on the forward strand.
GGCATGACCAGCGACTCGAAGCCGCCCCACGAGTAGCCGAGGCCGAAATGGCCGCGAGCGACGAGGCGGTCGGTGAACGCGTCGGCGTGCGACTGGTCTGCGGGTGAGCCGTCAGCACGCTGGAGCTCGAACGAGAAGAGGCCTGACGCCCCGTGGAAGTCGCGCTGCCACAGGGCGTGGCCGGGATCGTCCACGAGCCCAGGGTGCAGGACGCGGGCGACGCGCGGGTGGGCGGCCAGACGCCCGGCGATCTCGAGGGCGGCCGCTCCCTGCTCGCGAACTCGGAGGCCGGCCGTGCGGGCACCGCGCATGACGAGGAAGGCGTCCTCGCTGCTGACGGCGGTGCCCGTCAGGCGGGCCGCCTCGCGGACCGCCGGGAGCAGTTCGGCGTTGGCGAAGGTGCCGCCCATCAGCAGGTCCGCGTGGCCGCCCCAGTACTTCGTCAGGGCCACGACCGAGATGTCGACACCATGGTCGAAGGGGCGGAGCAGGCCGGGCGAGCCCCAGGTGTTGTCGATGGCCGTGACCACCCGATGGTCGGCCGCGCGGGCGGCAGCCACGATGGCGGGGACGTCTTGGACCTCGAAGGTGTGGGTGCCCGGGCTCTCCATCCAGACGAGCTTGGTTGCGGGCCGGATGAGCGAGGCGACCCCGGGGCCGGCGAGGGGGTCGTAGAACTCCACATCCACCCCGAGGCCGGCCAGCATCGTGGTGCTGAAGTCTCGCGCTGGCCCGTAGGCGGAGTCTGTGACGAGCAGGTGGTCGCCGGCACGGACGACGGCCAGCATCGCCGTCACGATGGCGCCGAGCCCGCTCGACGCGAGCTCGACCCCGGCCCCGCCCTCGCCCTCGAGCAGCACGGCCTCGAGGGCCGCAGTCGTGGGCGTGCCGTGCGTGCCGTACGTCGAGTAGCGGCGATCGCCCGACCGCGACGCTGCCAACGTCTCGCGCAGGTGCGCGACGCTGTCGAACAGGACCGTCGAGGTGCGCCGGATCTCTGGGCTGGGGGTGCGGAACCGGCCGTCGTTCATCAGCCGAATGATCTCCCCTGGGGCACGTGGGCGTCCTGCGCCTTCCGCTCCCCTCGCAGGGTGTCGGAGGTGCCGCGAGGCGATGATGCGGGGATCGACCCGGCGCGGACGCGGTGCGGCGACGCGACCCGGCAGCGCGCGTCAGGCGACGCGCGCTGCTCGGCGCCGAGCCTTGGTGGCTACCGCTTCTCGATGGGCACGAAGCTGCGCTTCGGCTTGCCCACGTACAGCTGCCGCGGCCGCCCGATCCTCGCCTGCGGGTCGTGCATCATCTCGCGCCACTGCGCGATCCAGCCGGGCAGCCGGCCCATCGCGAACAGCACGGTGAACATGCGGGTGGGGAACCCGAGCGCCCGGTAGATCAGTCCGCTGTAGAAGTCCACGTTCGGGTAGAGCTTGTGGTCGATGAAGTACGGGTCGGAGAGGGCGACCTGCTCGAGCTCGAGCGCGATCCGGAGCAGATGGTCGTCCTGGTGCATGCGGTTGAGCAGCGGTTGGGCAGCGGCCTTGATGATCTTCGCCCGCGGGTCGTAGTTCTTGTAGACGCGGTGACCGAAGCCCATCAGCCGGAACGGGTCGTCCTTGTCCTTCGCCCGCTTCACGGCCCTGGCCACGTCGCCGCCGTCGCGCGCGATGGACTCGAGCATCTCGAGCACTTCCTGGTTGGCTCCGCCGTGCAGCGGGCCCCAGAGGGCGGCGATGCCAGCCGAGATCGAGACGTACAGGTTGGCGTGGCTGGAGCCCACCATCCGGACGGTGGACGTGGAGCAGTTCTGCTCGTGGTCCGCGTGGAGGATGAGCAGCACGCGCAGGGCGTTCACCGCCTCGGCATCGTTGACGTACGACTCCGACGGCACGGCGAACATCATCTTGAGGAAGTTCGCCTCGTAGTCGAGTGAGTTGTCCGGGTACACGGATGCCTGGCCGATGGACTTCTTGTAGGCGGCGGCGGCGATCGTCGGCAGCTTCGCCAGCAGGCGGACCGTCGACAGCTCGACGTCGGCCTCGTCCAGCGGGTCTCCGCCGTCCTGGTAGAAGGTCGACAGGGCGCTGACCGCGGATCCCAGCATCGCCATCGGGTGCGCGTCCATCGGGAACGCGTCGAAGAAGCGACGGAACTCCTCGCGGATCAGCGTGTGGTGCTTGATCTCGGTGACCCAGGCGTCGAGCTGTTGGGCGGTGGGCAGCTCGCCGTTGATGACCAGGTAGGCCACCTCAAGGAACGTCGTGCTCTCCGCCAGCTCCTCGATGGGGTACCCGCGATAGCGCAGGATGCCGTTGTCGCCGTCGAGGTAGGTGATGGCACTCCGGGTTGGCGCGGTATTCGCGTACCCGTAGTCGAGGGTGACCAGGTGGGCATCTTTGAGCAGGGGTGCGATGTTGACGGCCGCCTGTCCGTCCGTCGCCGGCTCGATCGGAAGCACCAACTCCTTGTCGCCCACCTGGAGGCGGGCCACCTGAGACTCGGTGACCTCAGCCCCTCGTGCCCTTGTCGTCATGGATTCACGCCCTTCTCTGCCAGGAGCTTCCGACCGGAGCCGCGTGGCGGCCGGTCGCTGGTCATGCCACACGGGCAGTATCCCCCGGTGCGGCCTGGGACGCTACCGTCGGGCG
>JBJKRU010000157.1:0-6580 GCA_046704485.1 Candidatus Limnocylindrales bacterium
GGCTTGTTCGGGCCGAACGTGCCGTCGCGGTCCGCCGGTCCGGACCCCTGGACGAGCACCACGCCGGGGAAGGGGCCGGCGCCAGCCGGGATCGACAAGGTGCCCGGGAGTGTCCATGGCGCGGTGCCGACGGTGACGGCGCGCTCGGTGAACGAGGCGAGGTTGACGTACGCCGCGGTCGAGGCGCCCGGCGAGGCGGCCGGAGAGCCGGCCGGGGCGGCCGACGACGGCGGGCCAACGCCCGCCACGTAGAGGCCGCCGACCTGACCGGATGCCGTCACCGTGACGGTGAGCGTGACGGTTGCCTGCGCGAAGGACACGGGCACGATGGCGATCGTGTACGGCGCCTGGCTCCGGGTCGAGATGCTCCCGATCGCCACGAAGGCTCCGTGCTGCGCCACGAATCCCTGCCACAACTGCCCGAGTCTCGGGCCAGGCGCCGCAGCGAGCATCGCGGGGTCCTCCATCGCCTGCGCACTCGCGGCGTCGCCGCGCGACAGCGCATCGATGAATGCGCGGCCGATGGCCGCCGGGTCGGTGCTGGCGGACGCGGACGGCCCGGACGGTGCGGTCGGCGAGGGCGCGGGAGCTGAGCAGGCGGCGACCAGGAGGACGAGCGCGAGAGCCAGCGGTCGGCGAAGCATGCCAGCGGTCCTGACGGTTCGATGCTGCGGCGCTCGCCACGGGTTCGGGAGTGCGCCGGCGGCTCCGCGAGCGGCGCCTGTGACCACGATACCCCGGGCTGGCACACCGGCGGGTCAACGAGTGAGGCGCCGGCGACCGCGATCCCCGGGGCGCCTGCGTTCGCGACCATCGCCACTTGCGGCCGGCTGCCAATCCTCGTCGGCCGCACGCTCGCCTGGGGCGGGATCTAGCCGATGGCTTCGATGCCGTTGCGGGGGGAGGTCGGCGCGGCGCATGGACCCGGGTGTGACAATCGGCTCACGATCCGAGGAGCCGCCCAATGGCCGACCGGCAGACGATCAACGAACTGCTCGAATCATGCCGCGCGCGCATCGACCGCTTCGGACCGGCGGAGGCGAAGAGGGCCGCCGACGCTGGCGCGGTGCTGATCGACACGCGGTGTGCCGAGGAGCGCGCCGCCACGGGGGTGATCCCCGGCTCGGTGCACGTGCCCCTCTCGGTGCTGTTCTGGAGGCTCGACCCGGCGTCCGGGTATGACGATCCGCGGCTGGCGGACCTCGAGCGGCGCGTGATCCTCGTGTGCGCCGACGGCTACTCCTCCAGCATCGCCGCTGCCACGCTCCGAGATCTCGGCTTCGCCAGGCCGGCGGACCTGGACGGAGGGTTCGCGGCCTGGCAGGCTGCCGGGCTGCCGATCGAGCCCGCGTAGCGGCGTCAGCACGCGCCCGGGGACACGGACCCGTTCGCCGTCAACCGGTGCGCCCGTGCACCCCTGGATCGCGTGGAGCCTCGGGCCAGGACGGCCTCCGTCAGGCTCTCTGCGTCGACACCTCGAGGCTGGACAGGTAGCCATACGCCTCGCCCGCCACCGCGATCGCCAGGCGTGCAAACGCCTCGCGGGCAGCACCGAGCGGCCAGTCCGGGGGCAGCAGCTCAGCAGGGAGCGGCGGCCGCTCGGAGGCCAGGCCGAAGAGCGGGCCGATGTGGTGCCAGAGGAAGGCGAGCGCCGCTGCCCCGGTGGGATGGTGGTCCTCGGCGGCCGCGGCACCGGCAGCCATCCGAGCCGCCTCGCGGGAGATCGCGGTGCTCTCCGATGCGAGCGGCCAGGCGTCAGCCGCGAGCCGCGCCGCCCTTCCAGGCTCGACCGTGAGCCGGCCGCGCACGATCTCGACGCCGGGAGGCGCCGACGCCAGCAGCGGCTCGATCTGGCGGACGGACTCCTGGTACGGGGCGATCAGGAGGCCGGGCATCGGCGATCCGAAACCCGCATAGGCGGCATGGCGGCGAAGCTGCTCCCGGAAGGCCCTGGCCCCGGGCGGGATCGCGGCGAGCAGCGTCTCGAACGTGCCGTCCCACGCTGGCGGCGGCTCGGTGACACGGCGGCTCATCGCGTCGACCAGTGCTGCGGATCGCGGGGTGAGCGTGTACACAGCCTCGCGCCCGACCCGCCGCGACTCCAGGAAGCCACCCCTCCGGAGGCGGAGCAGGATGCCCCGCGAGGCCTCGCCCCCGTAGCCGAGCGCGGCGAGGGCACCCAGGACCGCACGGCCGCTGAGTCCGTCCGCCCGATTGGGGCGCATCAGGCCGAAGACGAAGTGGACTGCCCGGAACGGCTCGCTCAGCAGCAGTCTCGGATCATCCGGCCGGGGCTGATTTAGTACATTTGGCACGTCATTCATCACAGCCAGCATACAATTATGTCCGCCACAAGGCAAGTCGGAGAGGACGGGATGGCGCTGAACCTGGGACTGGGCGTCGCGGATGTGGAGCTGGTGGGCGTCCACAAGGACTTCGGGTCGATTCGCGCTCTCGACGGCGTGGACCTGCGGATCGAGCGCGGCGAGGCCGTCGCCATCCTCGGGCCCAACGGCGCGGGCAAGACCACCGCCATCAGCCTGATGCTCGGTATGCGCTCGCCCACGACGGGCCGGGTGCGCTTCGCCGGCATGGACCCGGCATCCCGGAGGGCGCGGAGCCTCCGTGGCGCCATGCTCCAGGATTCCGGCGTCCCGTCGACACTGACCGTGCGCGAGCTGGTGGACCTGTTCCGGTCCTACTACCCCGCGCCGATGCCGGCCGAGGCGGCGTTGTCGCTGGCCGGCTTGACCGCCGAGGCCCGCAAGCGCGCTGCAGCATTGTCCGGCGGGCAGCGCCAGCGGCTGTACTTCGCGCTCGCCGTGTGCGGCAACCCGCCGGTGCTGTTCCTCGACGAGCCGACGGTCGCGATGGATGTGTCGTCCAGGATCGCGTTCCTGGACACGATCGCCGCGTACGCAGCAGCCGGACGGACCGTGGTCCTCACGACCCACTTCATGGAGGAGGCCGACCAGGTCGCTCGGCGAATCGTGGTCATCGACCGCGGGCGCGTCATCGCCGACGCGACCCCTGCGGCGATCAAGTCCCGCGCGGCCGGGCGGCGGGTCCGGTTCCGGACGCCGGAACCCAACCACGGCCTGCTCGAAGGCCTGCCGCTCCGGGCGCTGAGCGTCAGCGGGGACGAGGTCCGGTTCCTCACCGACGCACCCGAGCCGGTCCTCGCGGAGCTGTTCCGCCGGGGGGCCGACATCCATGACCTCGAGGTGCGCGGCGCCGACCTCGAGGACGCCTTCCTCGCCCTGACCAGCGAGACGTCCGCCAAGGGAGCAGCCGCATGAGCGCCATCGTCGCCACCGCACCCGGCCCGGCGACCGACCGGCCGTCCCGGATCGCTCCGATGCTCGTGCGCCAGTCTGCTGCCCAAGCCCGGATGTTCATCCGCACCCCGGCGGTGAGCGTGGTCAGCTTCGCGATGCCCCTGATCCTCTACCTGTTCTTCGCGGTGCCCAGCATCGGCCAGCCGTACCTGCCGGGGGTGGACCTGGGGACCTTCATGCTCGCCTCCTTCGCCGCCTACGCCGTGAGCAGCGTCATGGTCTTCAACTACGGCGTGACCATCGCCATGGACCGCGGCCAGAAGATCGACGTCCTCATGCGCGCATCCCCGCTGCCTGGCAGCGTGTACCTGCTGGCGCGCACGCTGACCGCGCTCGTTCTCGGGCTGGCGGGCCTCGTGGTCCTGATCGGCGTCGCATCCGTCACGGGGGTGCGGCTTGCGCCCGGGACCTGGGTTGAGATGGGCGCCCTCCTGATGCTCGGATCCCTCCCGTTCATCGCCCTCGGCTTCGCCCTCGCCTACCTGTGCAGCCCGAGCGCGGCGCCGGCCGTGGCGAACCTGCTGTTCCTCGTCCTCGCGTTCGGGTCGGGGATGCTGATCCGCGTGGACCAGATGCCCGACTTCCTCGCCACGCTCAGCCCGTACCTGCCCACGTACCACTATGCGCAGCTGGCATGGAGTGCGATCGGCGCGGCGGGTGAGGATGTGCTGACGGCCGCCGCATGGCTGACGGGGTACGCGGTGGTCCTGTTCGCGATCGCGGCCTGGGCCTACCGCCGCGAGTCGGCGCGCAAGTTCGCCTGAGGCACAGGGGGGCCGGCGGCCGCCCTGTGCCGTATCGTGGCGGCGTGACCGCCGCGCTGCCCATGCCCCGATACGGGACGACCCTCGCCGCGCTCACGATCCTCGCGTTCGCCCTCCGATTGGGCGCCGGGCTGGTGCAGAACGCGATTGTCCCGGAGTACGCCGCCTACTACGCCACGGTGGCCGACCGAGTCGCCTCCGGGCACGGCCTGACCGTGCCGTACGCCTGGAGCTACCTCACGTCAGCGGCGGCAACCGGGAACAGCCTCCCACAGCCCGCCTTCGACGTGTGGCTGCCGGCGGCCTCGCTGGTCACGGTGCCGCTCGTGTGGCTCGTCGGGGGCGTGGTCGCGTCACGGCTCGCCGGCGCGCTGGCCGGAGCGGCGCTGGTTCCGCTGGTGGCGTTGCTGGCCAGCCGGACTGCTCGGGCCACGGGGCGGAGCGGCCCGGACGCTGATGCCGTGGCCCTCGTGGCGGCGGCGCTGGTGGCGGTGTCGCAACCGCTCGTGACAGGCTCGATCTCCTCGGACTCGCAGGCGCTGTTCGGCGTCACGGTCCTGGGCGGCGTCCTCGCCTGTGAGTGGGCGCTGCGAACAGGGCGGACGCGCGACCTCGTGCTGGCCGGGCTGGTGCTGGGCACGGGGATGCTGACCCGGAACGAGACGCTGTACCTGCTCGCCGCAGTCGTGGTGGTCGCGGTGGCGGGCTCGGCTGGCACCCGCGCGCAGCGACTCGGTCGGGCGGCCCTGCTGGTGGGCGTGGCCGCCGCCTGCTACGCGCCGTGGGCGCTGCGCCAGCAGCTCACCTTCGGGACGGCGTTCCCGAGCCAGACCGTCGCCAATGCGTTCTCGGTCAGCCCGAACGACATCTTCGGGTGGAGCGCGCCGCGTCCGAGCCTCGCGACGTACCTGGCCGCTGGCCCCGCCGCGCTGGCAGGGCAGCGCCTCGAGGCGCTCCTCCACAACGTGGTCGACGTGCTGGTCATGCCGGGGCTGCCGTGGTCGGTGGTGGGCCTCGCCGGGGCCGCGCGCCTCTGGCGGGCTCGCCCGCTGCGCCTGCTGCTCGCGACCGCGGCGCTCACCCTCCTCGCCGACACGCTGGTCTTCCCGGTGGCGACCCTGTACGGGACGTTCCTCCACGGCTCGGCCCCGGTGCTGGCGCTCATGGCGATCGGGGCCGCAGACCTCGCCGTCAGCGCGGGCCGATGGGCGATGGCCCGTCCCTGCGGAGCTGAGGTTGCCGCGGCCTCGGGCGCCGGGGTGCTGGTGTGGTGTCTGCTCGGGACGTCGTTCGGCGCTGCGGACTACGCCACCCTGGCGAACGGGGTCGCCACCCGCTATCGCGCGCTCTCCGACGGCCTCGCCGCCGCGGTCGGCCCGCGCGCAGTGGTGATCGCGACCCACCCGTCCTGGGTGTACCGCGAATCGGGGTATCCGGCGGTCGTCCTGCCCGACGAGGATGCCGCGAGCGTGCTGTCGCTCGCGGATGCCTACGCCGCATCGGTGGTGGTCGTCGACGGCGTGGACGGGCCATGGCCGGGTGCCGCCGCCACGACGCCGTGCCTCGTTCCGGTGCCTCTCCCGGCAGCCGCCGGCTCCCTGACGGCGTTCCGGCTGGTCTGCGGCGGGCCGTGAGGCGCCGTCGGGTCCCGATTCGCGGCCTGAACGCAGGCGAGGTCCGCGCTCCGCCTCCGCTACGGGAGGGACGGCAACTGCGCGAACAGCTCGTTCGCCAGCCCCGACGCATACGTCTGGGTGAGGTGCCCCTGGTCGCGGTAGATCATGAAGCGCCCGAACACCGGCGGGCAGGGATCAGTCCGGCACACCCACGCCGTCGGGTCCACGAAGCCCGCGTTGACCACGTTGGCCACGCTCTCCTCGAGGGCCAGCTGCGTGGCGTCGACCGCCTGCGAGTACGGGACCGCGCAGGCGAGGATGTTGTCGAGGTGCTGTGAGAGGCAGGAGATGGGGTCCGCCACCGACCTGGGCGTGTCCCCGACGAGGATGACGTGGGCGGCGCTTGCCGTGAGGCTCCGCATGGTGGTGGTCAGGCCCCTGGACCACACGTCCGGGCGCGATCCCGAGCTCACCTGCTGGCCGCTCACCATCAGCTGGTAGGCGATCGACGTGGAGACCACGACGAGCGCCGGCCGCTCCGACGCGATGCGGTCCAGCACCAGCTTGCGCCACTGGTCGCACTCGGAGTACGTGCGGTTCAGGATGCTGTTGAAGACGGTGACGGAGACCGGCGTGCAGGCCGACTTGGTCATCGGCTCGAGCCGCCAGTTGTGCTGGGACGCCAGCCGCACCAGGGCCGGGAACCACTGGGCCGCGTGCGAGTCGCCGAACAGCACCACCGTGATCGGGCTCGAGGTGGCGCCGAAGGCGCACTGCCGCGGCGTGACGGTGGCGACGTCGAGATGGCAGCCGTCGCTGTAGATGACCGGCAGGTCGCCTGACGCGTTGCTGAGGCTTGGAG
>JBJKRU010000158.1:0-18575 GCA_046704485.1 Candidatus Limnocylindrales bacterium
TCGCGGCGCAGATCGCCACCGGGCGGACGCTCGCCGAGATCCCCAACGTGGTCACCGGCACCACCGTCGCCGCGTTCGAGCCCGCGCTCGACTACGTCGTGGTCAAGCTGCCGCGCTTCCCGTTCGACAAGTTCCCGACCGCCGATCGGCGGCTCGGCAGCCAGATGAAGGCGACGGGCGAGGTCATGGCCATCGACCGCACGTTCGGCGCCGCGCTCAACAAGGCGCTCCGGGGCCTCGAGCAGGCGGCCGCCGGACCGCTGGGCGAGGACCCCTCATGGCGGCCGACGTTCGACTACCTGGCCGCGGTGTACGGGGGAGTCGCCCCCGACGACGCGGGCGACGGCATCCGGGTGGGCGTGGGCGGCCTGGACAGCCTTACGATCCATGACGCGCCGATCCGCTGGGTGGGCGACAACGGCGAGGCGTGCGAGAGCACGCGGCTCGCCCAGCGCTCGGCCGCGCCGATCGTCCTGCGCCAGTTCGTCGCGCCGTCGGACTCGCGGCTGTGGCGCGTGCTCGGGCTGCTCCGCCGGGGCGTGCCGCAGGAGGTCATCCGCCGGGTGACGGGGATCAATGCGTGGTTCCTCGCGGAGATGGGCCGCAACATCGGGCTGGAAGGCGACGTGCGGGCGATGGGCGCCCGCCTCGCCGACCCCGACGATCCGGAGGGTGCCGCACTGCTGGCCACGGCCAAGCGCTTCGCCTTCGCCGACCGCGACCTGGGCACGCTGGCCGGGGTGGGAGAGCCTGCGGTACGCGCGGCGCGAACCGCGCTCGGGCTCGCGCCCGGCTACGCCATGGTGGACACCTGCGCCGCCGAGTTCGCGGCCGAGACCCCGTACTTCTACTCGACGTACGCGGCCGCGGGCTCGGTGCCCGAGGCGCCGGCCGTCCACCGCCCGGGCGCCCTGGTGATCGGCAGCGGCCCGGTGCGGATCGGGCAGGGGATCGAGTTCGACTACTGCGCGGTCCAGGCGGCTGACGTGCTGCGCCGCAACGGCTGGAGCGCCGTGATGGTCAACTCCAATCCCGAGACCGTGTCCACCGACTTCGACGCGTCGACCCGCCTGTACTTCGAGCCGCTCGACGCCGAGAGCGTGCGCTCGATCATCGAGTTCGAGAGCGGCGGCCCGCAGGCGCTCGCCGACCGGGGCGGCCTGCCGGCGGTCGTCGCCTTCGGCGGCCAGACACCGCTCAACCTCGCCGCGCCGCTCGTCCATGGCGGCGCGCGGCTGCTCGGCTCGGACCTCGAGGCCATCGACCAGGCCGAGGAGCGGACGCGCTTCTCGGCTCTCGTCGACCGCCTCGGCATCCCGCAGCCCGAGGGCGGCATGGCGGAGTCCGTGGAGGAGGCGCTGACGCTCGCCGAGCGGATCGGCTACCCGGTCATCGTCCGGCCGTCGTTCGTCATCGGCGGCCTCGCCATCGATTTCGCGTACTCGCCCGAGGACTTGGTCCGGCACCTCGCCGCCGCGGCCATCGTGGACCCCGATCGGCCCGTGCGCATCGACCGCTTCCTCGAGGGCATCGAGGTGGACGTGGACGCGGTCTGCGACGGCAGCGACGTGCTGATCCCCGGGCTGCTCGAGCACGTCGAGCGGGCGGGCATCCACTCCGGCGACTCGATCGCCTGGTTCCCGCCCCAGAACGTCAACGCGGCGGACTGCGAGCTGATCGTCGCCACGATGGAGCGGATCTGCCTCGCGCTCGGCGCCCGCGGGCTGGTCAACGCCCAGTTCATCGTCCGCGACGACGGCGTCTACCTGATCGAGGTCAATCCGCGCGCCTCGCGCACGGTCCCGTTCCTGTCCAAGGTCACCGGCGTGCCGATGGTGGAGCTGGCCGTCCGGATCTCGCTCGGCGAGACACTGCAGTCGCTGGGCTGGCAGGGCGGCCTGGTGCCGCCGCCCGACTTCGTCGCCGTGAAGGCGCCCGCCTTCTCGACCGCGAAGCTGCGGGGCGTGGACCCGTCGGTGGGGCCGTTCATGCAGTCGACGGGCGAGGTCATCGGCATCTCCGAGCGGCCGGCGGTCGCGATGGCCAAGGCGCTCACCGGGGCTGCCCTGATCCCGCCGCGGGCCGGCGAGGGCGAGCCGCCACCGCTCGCCCTGCTGTCGGTCGCCGACCGCGACAAGTGGGGCCTCAAGGACCTCGGCCGCGCGCTCGTCCGCGCCGGCTACCGGCTGGCGGCCACGGCGGGCACCCGGGCCCTTCTCGAGCGGGTGGGGATCGCCGGGATCCTGCCGGTCGCGAAGCTGGGCGCGACGCCGGTCGGCGACGAGGAGGGGATCCTCGAGCTCATCGCCTCCGGCCGCGTGCGCCTCGTGGTGAACACGCCCACGCCCCGCTCCGGCCCCGTGCGGGACGCGGCGGACATCCGCCACGCCACGATCGCCGAGGGCATCCTGTGCTTCACCTCGATCGAGACGGGCGTGGCCGCTGCGAAGGCCCTCGACCCGGCGCTCGTGGACTCGATCGCCGAGGTGCGGCCGCTCACCGACTGGGTGCCGCAGTGATCGTGGCCCCCTTCCGCATCCGACGGGCTGGGATGAGCGAACATGTGGCAGACGACCCCGCAGCGAGCCTGCCGAAGCGATGACCTTGTCCCGTTCCAGCACCCCCTTGCACATCGAGCACGGCGAGTACGTGCCGGGCGTGTGCAACATCGGCCCGTGGGAGACGCGGCGGCGCCTGGCGTTCGGGGTCGCGGGCCTGGTCGCGGCGGCCGTCCTCCTCGCGGCCCTGGTCGCCGTCCACGCGCCGGCGGCTGCAAGGGCGCTGGTCCTGCTCCCGGTCTGGGGCGGGACCTTCTCGGTCCTCCAGGCGCGTCGGCACTTCTGCGGCGCCTATGCGATGCGGCGGATCTCGAACTTCGGCGACACGCTCGACGCCGTCCGGCGCGTGGAGGACGAGGCGGCCCACCGCGCCGATGTCGCGGCGGTGGCGCGGATGACGCGCGACTCGCTCGCCGTGGCGGTGCTGGCCGCCGTCGTCGCGGTCCTGCTGCCGCTGTAGCGGGGCGGCTCGCGCTCGCGCAACGGCCCGTGCGCCCTACAATCGCCAGACCCACCCCGTTACCCGAGGGCCAGTACCGGATGCCCGTACCTGTCGTCTCCTTCAGCGACGAGCGCCTGCCCAACGGCCTGCGCCTGATCGTCGCCGAGGACCACCTCGCGCCCGTCGTCGCGGTCAATCTCTGGTACAACGTCGGCTCCAAGCACGAGGTCCCGGGCAAGACGGGCTTCGCGCACCTGTTCGAGCACGTGATGTTCCAGGGCAGCGCCCATGTGGGGAAGGCGGAGCACATGGCGCTTGTGCAGGCGGCTGGCGGCACCGTCAACGGCACCACCTGGCTGGACCGCACCAACTACTTCGAGACCATGCCCTCGCACGAGCTGGAGCTCGCGCTCTGGCTCGAGGCGGACCGGATGGGCACCCTGCTCGACGCGCTGAGCCAGGAGAACCTCGACAACCAGCGCGAGGTCGTCAAGAACGAGAAGCGCTGGAGCTACGACAACCGGCCGTACGGCACGTGGGTCTACAAGCTGCTCGGCCACCTGTTCCCGGAGTGGCACCCGTACCACCATCCGACCATCGGGTCGATGGAGGATCTCGACGCGGCCTCGCTCGAGGACGTGCGCCACTTCTTCGAGACCTACTACGCGCCCAACAACGCCGTGCTCTCGGTGGTGGGCGACTGCGACCACGACCAGGTGCGCGCTTGGGTGGACCGCTACTTCGGCGCTATCCCCGCCAACCCGGCCATCCCGGTCCTTCCAGACCTGTCGCTCCCGCCCGTGATCGGCGAGGAGAAGCGCGAGGTGGTCGTGGACCAGGTCCCGCTGCCGCGGATCTGCCTCGCGTTCCGTGGGCCCGCGTTCGGCGACCCGCGCCTCGACGCGCTCGACGTGGCGACCCAGCTGCTCTCCGGCGGCAAGAGCAGTCGGCTGGTCAGGCGACTTGTCCGCGAGGAGCGCATCGCCCAGGACCTGATGATCGCCACGCTGCCCGCGGTCGGCGGGGCCTCAGCCGTGCTCGGCTACGCCACGGTCCGCCCGGGAGTCGACCCCGCGCTCGTCGAAGCGGCGTTCGCTGGCGAGCTGGCGAGACTGGCTGCCGAGGCGCCCAGCGAGGACGAGATGGTCCGCGCGCGAGCCCTGACCGAGGCCGACGAGCTCGGCTCCCTCGCCCACGTGGAGGAGCGGGCCGATCGGCTCTCGATGTACGCCACCCTGTTCGACGACCCCGGGCTGATCAACACGATGCTCGCGCGCTACCTGTCGGTCACCGCGGAGCAGGTCCGCGACGTCGCTGCGGCGGTGTTCCGGGCGGACAACCGGGTGGTGCTGACGTACCTGCCGGCGAGCGGATCGGCCGAGGCCGCCGAGGAGCCGGCGGAGGGCGTCGGGCCCGTCCCCGTCGAGGACCCAGCCGAGCCCGGGGATGCAGGGGAGGCGGAGGCATGAGCCCGCGCGACGGCATCATCGCCGAGCGGCCCGTCCCCGGGGAACCGCGGCCGTACGAGTTCCCGGACACCTTCCGGGCCAAGCTGCCGAACGGGCTGCGCGTCGTGGTCACGCCCATGGCCGGCCGCGACCTCGTGGCGGCGTCGCTCGCGATCCGGGCTGGCGCCGCGGATGAGCCGGAGGCGGTCGCCGGGGCCACGGTGCTGTCGGCCCGTGCCCTGACCGAGGGGACCGGGACCCGCGATGCGATCGCCGTCACCGAGGCGTTCGAGCGCCTCGGCGCCTCGATGCACGCCGAGGCAGGCTGGGACGCGATCTCCGCCGGGCTCGATGTGCCCGGGTCGCGCCTCGAGCCCGCGCTCGAGTTGCTGGCCGAGGTGGTCCGGCGCCCCTCCTTCCCCGACTCGGAGGTGGAGCGGCTGCGCGACGAGCGGCTCAACGACCTGATGCAGGCCAGGGCCGACCCGCGACGGCGTGCGGACGAGGCGTTCGTGTCATCGATCTACGCCGATTCCTCGCCCTACCACCGGCCGGCTGGCGGCCGCGCGGAGACCGTGTCGACGCTGACGACGGCCGAGCTGCGGACCGTCCACGAGCGTGCGTACGGGCCAGCTGGCGCCGCGCTGGTGGTGGCTGGCGACGTCGACCCCGACGCCGTGACCGCGATGGCCGCGCGCCTGTTCGGCGACTGGTCCGGGGGCCAGGCGAATCCCCCCGCGCCCGATGCCGCGAGCGCCGTCGAGGCGCGGTTCGTGAGGGTCGTCCACCGACCCGGCTCCGTCCAGTCGGAGATCCGCATGGGGCACCCCGGGATCCCACGCCGCCACCCCGACTATTACGCCGTCTCGGTCATGAGCATGATCCTGGGCGGGCTGTTCGGCTCCCGGCTCATGACCAACCTGCGCGAGGACAAGGGGTACGCGTACGGCGCGTATGCGGGCTTCGACCTGCGCCGGGGGGCCGGCCCCTTCTCGGCTCGGGCGGCGGTCAACACCGAGGCCACCGTGCCAGCGATCCGGGAGCTGCTCCGCGAGCTGGACCGGATCCGCGAGGAGCCGGTCACGCCGGCCGAGCTCGCCGCGGCCCACAACTACCTGGTCGGCGTCTTCCCGCTGCGGTTCGAGACGCCGGGGCCGGTGGCGGGCTCGCTGGCCGGCCTGTTCATCCACGACCTGCCCGAGGACGAGCTGTCGCGCTACCGCCCCGCGATCGAGGCGGTGACCGCCGACGACGTCCTGCGCGTCGCCCGAGAGCACATCCACCCGGACCGCTGCGCGATCGTGCTGGTGGGGGACCAGGACAAGATCAGAGACGAGCTCGCGTCGACGGGCATCGCGCCGGTGGACGTGGTCGTGGACGGTCCCGAGGCGGCCGGGGCCGGGTGACCCCGGCGCAGGCGCCGGTCGAGGCTGGCCGTGCACGCGCGGTCCTGAAACCTTTTCTCGGGGCGCCCGCTCACACAGGGTGAGGCGTTCCCGCGAGGGGAGGCCGCCAACGTCCCGGAGGCCCCGCGCCCATGCGAAACCGCAACTCACAGGGCACCGTCGCCCGATCGGCCGCGATCGCGATCGTGGCCCTGCTCCTCCTCGCCGGCGCCGTCTTCGCGACGACCGACATCGTCACGGGAGGCGCACCGCAGCGCGACCTGGTCACCACGGCGGCTGGGACGACGCCCGAGCCGAGCGAGAGCCCCGAGCCGAGCGAGAGCGCCGAGCCGAACGAGAGCGCTGAGCCGAGCGAGAGCCGAGCGACCGAGTCGCTGCCGCCGAGCGCGTTCGCGGTCCCGCTCGCGTCCGCCGAGCCCAGCGAGCGGCCCGAGCCCACCGAGACCGCGGAGTCCAGCCACAGCCAGGGGGCCGCCGTTGGCGCCAACCATGGCGACAATGACGAGGACGGCAACAGCCAGGGCGAAGACGGCCACCGCCACTCGTCGGGCGCGTCCGCCGGCAGCCTGCCGTCCACGTCCGGATCCTGGACCGGCCGCGGCGGCGACGACCACGGAGGTGGCGACGAGTAGGCAGATCCGAACCGGAGACCATGACCTCTGTTCTGCGATGGGAACGTTCCGCGTCCGCGACAATGTCGTCCGGCGCAGGACGGGCCCAGGCCGGCCCGACCCGGGTCGGCGCCAGCCGCAGCACGGAGGACAGGTCCACGGACGGACGCCCGGACGTCGCCCTCGAGCCGGGAGCAGCGAACGATGACCGCACGATCGTCGAGGCCGTGCTGGCCGGCGACCGCGACGCCTACCGCCAGCTTGTCGAGCGGGAGAGCGCCTCGGTCGTGGCGGCGTGTGCGCGGATTCTCGGCGACCGCTCCGAGGCCGAGGACGTCGCCCAGGAGGCCTTCGTGATCGCGTACCGCTCGCTGGGGTCGTGGCGGGCTGACGGCCCGTTCGGCGCCTGGCTGTCGCGCATCGCTGTCCGGCTCGCCATCCGCAGCGCGGGCCGGCGCAAGCAGGTGACGTGGCTCGACCCGCTCGCCGCCGAGGCTGACGAGCCGGGCCAGGACCGCTACCGGACGACCGGCGCCGTCGATGCCGTCGACCCCGCGCACTCGGTGCTCAGGGCCGAGCAGGATGCCCGCATCCGGGCCGCGGTGGCCGCGCTGGATGAGCCGTACCGCGAGGTGGTGGCCCTGCGGTTCTTCGCGGAGTGCTCGCTGCTCGAGATCGCGACGGCGACGGACCGCCCGATCGGCACCGTGAAGACGCACCTGCACCGGGGCCTTGCGCGCCTCCGCAAGACCCTCGGGGAACCCGAGCGATGAGCGCGCGCTACCCGGGCCACAACCCCAACCCCTTCTCGGCGTCCGAGCTGGGCGGCCTCGACTTGCCGCCTGACGAGGTCGCCGCCGACGGCCAGGTCGCGCGCGAGCTCGAGAGCGTTGCCGACCGCGGCACGGTCAGGCACAGCGCCGACTTCGCAGATCGTGTGATGGCCGCCATCGCCTCAGAGCCCGCGCCCGCCCCGGTGGCGGCGGTCGGCTCGGCCGTGCGACGCCGGTCGCCGTTGGCCCTCCTCGCGTCGGTTCGCGACGCCGTGCGCGTCGCCTTCGGGCATGGGTTCCCGGCAGCTGCCCGAGCCCAGGGGATCGCCATCGTCCTGGTGGCCACACTCGCCGTCGGAACCGTGACGGCGGGGGCCGCTGGCGCGCTCGGCCTGTTCGGCAACCACGGCTCCGAACCCGGTCCCGCGGTGACGTCGTCGCCGTCAACGTCCGCAACGCCGTCGCAGTCGGCCGAGCCGGCACCGTCCAATGCCATGTCGCCGGCGGTCAGCGCGACGCCGGAGGGCAGCGAGGCGCCGAGCTCCTCGGCGACCGCCGAACCAGGCGCGACCGCCGAGCCCGGCGGGACGGCACAGCCGCACGAGGGAGGCTCGGGCGGCCCGAGGGGCACCCCGCGGCCCACGCGGACCCCGGCGCCGATGGTGAGCCCGTCGCCGACGCCGGAGGGCAGCGGCGACCACCACGAGTCCCCATCGCCATTGCCGAGCTGGTCGCCATGGCCGAGCTGGTCGCCCTCCCCCAGCTGGTCTCCGTCGCCGTCGCGGACGCCGGAGAACTGACGCCAGGGGCGTTCGCCGAGGCCCCGGCCCCGCGCCGACCCGGTGTAGGCTGGCCGGGTGATCGTGATCGTCGGCAGCCCCGCCTGGCGCGCGGCCGCCCCTCCAGGACCGTCGGGGCGCGCGTGCGCCATTGCGCTCTCCGCCGTGGCTCGAGGGTCCCGTGTGGAGCTGGTGGGCCGAGTCGGCGAGGATGCCCCCGGCGAGGCGCTCCTCATCGCGCTCGCCAACGCTGGCATCGGCCACGCAGCGGTCCTGCGCGACCCCACGCGGCCCACCCTGGTCGTCGGGACGGCCGCCTCGATCCCCGATGACGACCATTCCTCGCCCCTTGTTGAGCCCGTCGCGGTCACCGCATGGTCGGCCACCGCGGCCGCCGGGTCGGCTGGCGCCAGGCTCGAGGGCGCGGACGTGGACCTGGCCGTCAGGTATCTCGAGCCGAACGGCGTGATGGTGGTCGCCGACGACGTCACGCCGGAGGCACTGGGGGCCGCGGTGTCGGCCGCCACGTATGCGCAGCTGCGGCTGGTCGTGGTGCTCGCCGCCGACAGCCGGGCGCGGACGGTGCCCGTGGACCTGCCCGAGGACGCCACGGTGCTGGCGGCGCCCGACAGCGAGGCGGACGACGCGGGCGCGTTCGAGGCGCTGGTGGGTGCCTATGCCGCGGCGCTGGACTCGGGGACCGGACCGGCTGCGGCGTTCGCGACTGCCCAGGACGCCACCGGCTGGGAGACGGCGCCAGCGGACTGACGTCGTCGGCCGCCGAGCATGGTCAGGGCAGCAGCAGCCCCGACTCGCCCGTGGCGGGGAGCAGCAGATCCGGGCCATCGTTGCGGACGCTGTTGACGAGCGGGAGCACGGCGTACGCTTCGAGGGCGATGTCATCGCGCGGCTCGAGGAGGGCCAGCAGCTCGCCCGCGTCTCGCGGCGTCGGGTCGAGCCACAAGGCCCAAGCCTCGGGGCCGATGACCGCGGGCATGCGGTCGTGAATGCGGGCCATGAACTCGTTCGGGCGCGTGGTGATGACCGTGAACGTGCGGAGCCACTCGCCGGTCTCGGGGTCCTGGCGCCCCGTCCACAGCCCTGCCAGCGCCAGCGGGAGCCCTTCAGGGTCGTAGATCGTGAGCGGGGTGCGCGCCTTGCCCTCGCGCCGCCACTCGTAGAAGCCGTCCACGGGCACGAGGCAGCGGCCCTTCTTGAACGCGGCGCGGAACATCGGGCTTGTGGTGACGGTCTCGGCGCGAGCGTTGAACGTGCGGGAGGCGATCTTGGGGCCGTCGCTCCAGGGTGGGATCAGGCCCCAGCGGTAGCGGACGATTGCGCGGCGGTCCTCGCGCTGCACGACCACCGACGCCTCGTCGGTGGGGGCGATGTTGAACCGTGGCTGGGGAGCCTCGGCAAGGTCCTCGGCGTCGAAGATCTTCGCGAGCTCCGACGTGGGCCGCTGCTGCTGGAACCGTCCGCACATCGACCACCAGTCTACGCGTCTGCCAGACGCTGACTGGGGGAATGGCGGCAGGGCCGGCCACCGAGCCGCCGCCCACGCCGTCGCCTCGCCGCCGGCTCGCAGCACGGGCCCTGCCCGGGCCCGTGTACCCTCCGCTCGTGACCGAGCCGCCCACCTTCGACCTCCAGGGCACCCTCGAGAACAGCGGACCGCTGGCCCGTGAGCACGCGCTCGCCGCGCTCGACCACGCGGCCGACCTGATGGGCGCCTCGCGATACGTGGACGCCGCGCGCCTGTACCAGCGCGTGATCGGATTCGACGACGCGCGCGTGACTGCGGCTGCACTCCTGGGCTTCGGCCAGGCGATGCACAGGCTCAACCAGGAGGACCAGGCGGTGGGGGCCTGGCGGGAGGTGACGCAGCTGCCGACGACCGCCGCCACGTACCCCGCTTGGCGGGAACTCGCCGGCTCGCGGGTGCGGGGCGGCGATCTGGCCGGGGCGCTCGAGGCGTACCGCGAGGCCGACCGGCTGGCGCCCGAGCAGGACAAGGCCGAGATCGCGTCGCGCCTCGGCTGGCTGAGCAAGGAGCTGGGCGACTCCAAGGCGGCTGGCAGGTACTTCTCGCGGGCGCGGGGCGGCTCCGCGATCGCCATGACGCTGGCGATCATCGCGGTGACGACCATCATCTCGCTGGTGGCGGATATCGGCGGCGTCGACGGCGGCCGGCTGCTGGCCACCCTGGAGCTCGACAAGGTCCTGGTCGCCCACGGCGAGCTCTACCGGCTCCTGACCGCGGCGCTCGTGCACGCGCCCCTGGATCTGGACCCGCTGCACCTGCCGCTCAACATGTACGCGATCTGGATCGTGGGGCCGCTCGTGGAGCGACTCTACGGGCGCTGGCGGATGCTGGCCTTCTACGCGGTGTTCATCGTTGGCGGGTCGCTGCTGTCATTCGCCTTCGGGGCGGGCCAGCGGTCCGTCGGCGCCTCCGGCGGGATCTTCGGCCTCTTCGGCCTCCTCGTTGCCGCCCTGGCCGTCCAGCGGCCGTCGCTCGGACCCGGCACGCGGACCCTCCTGGTCAACCTCGTGGGCCTGACCGCGATCAACCTCTTCATCAGCGCAACGACGCCGTTCATCGACAACTTCGCCCACATCGGCGGGCTGCTGTCGGGACTCTGGATCGGCACCCTGTTCGCACCGACGGGGATCGCAACGCCCAAGTCGCTGTGGCTGAGGCCCGGGCCGGAGCCCGGAACGTCCGTGCCGCTGCTCGGAGACACCGGCATGCTCGCGATGCGGGCGGCGGGATTGGCCGGGCTGGCGGTCGCGTTCGGGATCCTGTGGTCGTACGGGGCGGCGGTCTGGGCGTGACCGCGTAGGGACGGAGTGCCGAGGCGCAGCGCCGGGTGCCCGGCCCCGGCCCAGCCAGGTCCCAGACGGTACGATCTCCTGCATGTTCGCGATGCTGCAAGGGGCTTGGCCCCGCGTGACCTCCGACGGGATCGACCTGGCCGTCGTCGAGGCCGACGTGGCCGCGGGCCGGGCCCAGGCCGCCTCGCTCGAGGCCGTCCAGTCACAGCTGCTGGCCGAGGTGATCGCCGCCCAGGTCGAGTCTGGCATGGACCTGCTCAGCGATGGCCAGGTCCGCTGGCCGGACATGGCCGAGTCGGTCCGCGAGCTCCTGTTCGAGGGTCGCCTCGACGAGGTGCGCCCGCTGCTCGCCGCCTGGACCGCGACCTCGGCCGCCGCCCCGGGGGGAGCCACCGTGGCCCAGGCGATTCCCGGGCCCTACACGCTGGGGCGCCTGGCGACCGACGACGCCGTGCGGCGGACCAGGGCCGCGGGCGAGGAGCCGCCGGACGCGGCCAGCCTCCGCGACGCGCGCTCCGCCGTGACGCTGGGCATCGCCGACACGCTCGGGCGAGAAGTCGGGGCCCTCGTCGCCGCCGGCTGCGGGATGATCGTGGTGGAGGAGCCCGACGCCGTGGAGATCGGGTCCGACGCGTGGGAGCGAACGTTGTTCACGGACGCGAGCCGCCGGCTGCTGGCCCGCGCTGGCGGCGCCCACGCCATGCTCTCGGTGGTCGGTGGCCCTGCCGACGGGGCGGGCGCAGCGACCATCTTCGACGCCCCGTGGCACTCCATCCTGGTGGACCTCATCAACGGCCCCGACAACTGGAGGCTCGTCCGGCAGGCGCCCGGCGACCGCGGTGTGGTCTGTGCCGTGCTCCGCGTCCGCGAGGACGGCCTGCAGGCGGACCAGTCTCCGGAGCTTGTGTGGGCGTCGCAGTACGCGGCGTCGGCGAATGGCCGCGGCATGGACCGGGTCGGAGTCACCAACGCCACCCGGCTCGCCGACCGCACACCCGAGGCGGCGCGCGCGGCGCTCCGCCAGCTGGCGCAGGCCGCGAGGTACGCGGTGATGCCGCTCGCCGACGCTGTGGAGGCGGGACTCGATCCGCGGACGATCCGGGACGCCCGACCGGTGCCCGCGAAGCGCGCGACACGTCGACGGCAGGCTCGCGAGGGCGGCAAGGCAGAGCGCTAATCATCTGGGCGCATGCTGGCGCAGCCTGGGGCGACTTCCCGGGCACCCGCCGGGCATCGCCCCACCCCAGGCGGCCCTCTCGGTCGCCCCGCCGAGGAGATCGCGCATGAGCACCGCCTACTGGCACGGATTCGCCGACATGCACGTGGTCAAGGACGCCGAGCTCGTGATCCGCGATGGCGACGGCGCCTGGGTGACCGACGACGACGGCAACCGCTACCTCGACCCCACCGCCGCCCTGTGGTACGAGGCCGTCGGCTACGGCCGGGCGGAGATCGCAGACGCCGTGGCCGCCCAGATGCGCCGGATCCCCGCGTACTCGTCGTTCGGCGCCTACACCACCGAGCCCACGGTGGAACTGGCCGAGCGGATCGCCGGCATCGCGCCGATGCCCGGTGCCGCCGTCTTCTTCACCAGCGGCGGATCCGAGTCGATCGAGACGGCGGGGAAGCTGGCCCGTCGGTACTGGGATGTCCTCGGAAGGCCGGAGAAGAAGATCATCGTCCATCGCGAGCACGGGTACCACGGCATGGCCGCCCTCGGCACCTCGCTGGCGGGCATCCCGTCGAACAAGGCCGGCTACGGCACGCTCGTCGCCGACACGATCCAGGTGGGCGTCCACGACCTCGACGCGGTCGAGTCGCTGTTCGCGGCGCGCTCGGCCGAGATCGCGGCGTTCATCGCCGAGCCGGTCGTGGGGGCAGGCGGTGTCATCCCGCCGCGGGACGGTTACTTCGACGGCCTGCAGCAGCTGTGCCGCCAGTTCGACGTCCTGCTCATCGCCGACGAGGTGGTCACCGGGTTCGGCCGGACGGGCCAGTGGTGGGGGAGCACCCGCTACGGCATCGAGCCCGACATGATCACGTTCGCCAAGGTTGTCACCTCGGGGTACGTCCCGCTCGGCGGCGTGGTGGTCGGGCCGCGCGTCAGCGCGCCGTTCTGGGACGAGCCGATCCCGGGCGCGGTCTTCCGCCACGGCTACACGTACTCGGGCCATGCCACCGCCTGCGCCGCGGGCCTCGCGAACCTCGACATCCTCGAGCGCGAGGATCTGATCGGACGCGTGCGCGCACTGGAGCCGGTCGTGGAGCGGGAGATCGGCCGGCTCGCGTCGTCACCGCTCGTCGGCGAGGTGCGGACCGTGGGCCTCACCGCCTGCGTCGAGCTGTCCGCCGAGGCTCGCGCCGCCGACGCCGGCGCGGTCGAGGCGACGGTCGCCGCGGCGCGACGCCACGGCGTCCTCACCCGCAACATCCGCGGCGTCGGGCTGCACTTCTCGCCGGCGTTCGTGATCAGCGAGGGGGACATCGCGCGGATCGCGGAGGGCTTCGACGCGGCGCTGCGGGACGTGGCCGCCGGGGGCTGACAGCGGGCCGCCACCGGAGCGTCCCTCTCGAGCGTCCCTCTGGAGCGTCCCCTCGCCTGAAGGGCGCCCACCTGGCGTGCCGAGGGCCTGCCCCGTGGGCGGTCGGATGCCCCGTCCCCGGGATGCCCGAGGACCCGCTTCGTGAACGGCCCGGCCATCGCGCTCTGCGGTGTCGGCGCTCCGGCCCTCTGCCACCGTCTGGACTGCCGGTCCAGACATCTGGGCGTCGTGGGTCGCTGGCTAGGGCGGCGGTCCAGCGATCGACCGGCTGGAAGACCCGCCCAGACGCCGCTAGGCACGGGCCTGGACCCGGAGTCCAGATCCTGCCGTTCGCCTGTCGGTGGTCTGGACTGCCGGTCCAGCCACCGCTCGTCTCGCCCGCCGACCGGTCCAGCCACCGCTCGTCTCGCCCGCCGACCGGGCAACTGCGCCGGCCCCGGTCGGCGCTGGCCCCCGGTCGGCGCTTGAGGGTCGGCGGCTGCGCCGCGCGGGCCGAGCTCCCCGCGCGCGCCGACCGTGAAGCGCGGCACGGAGCTCGTGACCGATGGCCAGCTGCCTGGCCGCCGCCGATGGCCAGCTGCCCGCCGCCGAGGACTGGGCTGCCCCAGGGTCTCCCCGGCCCCTCGGCGGGCCCGGCTCCGGGCCGAGCGCGAGCTGGGCGTGCCCCAGGGTCTCCCCGGCCCCTCGGCCGCCCCGATTCCGGGCCGCCCCGATTCCGGGCCGAGCGCGAGCTGGGACTGCCCCAGGATCCCGGCCCCTCGGCCGCCCCGATTCCGGGCCGACCCGCGAGCACGGCGTGCCCCGACGCGCAACCCGCTTGCGCCATTCCTGCCACCCTGCCACCATCCTCTTGCCGCGCCTGCGCCCGGTGTTCCCCACCATCCCGGGGCCACTGCCTCCTGGCCGCGTCGGACTCACCCACCAGCCGTCGCTGCCGGGGCTTCGCCTGCGGCATCCCGACGGACGATCAGCCTCACCCCTCACAGCCGTGGCGAGATCCGCGGCGACGCCGAGATCGGCGGAAGGAGGTCGTCCTGGTGACCGAGCTGCATGTCGCGCTCGAAGTGAACGGCGAACACCTGGAGGTGGACGTCGAACCCCGAACGCTCCTCGTCACGATGCTGCGCGAGGACCTCGAGCTCACAGGCACCCACGTGGGGTGCGACACCAGCCAGTGCGGTGCCTGCACCGTCCACCTCGACGGGCACGCCGTGAAGAGCTGCACCGTGCTCGCGGCGCAAGCCGATGGGTCGTCCGTCACGACGATTGAGGGGCTCGGCCAGGTGGGCTCGCTCCACCCCCTCCAGCAGGCGTTCTGGGACAAGCACGGACTGCAGTGCGGATTCTGCACGCCGGGGATGATCATGGCGGCCGCCGACCTGGTCGCCCACGACCCGGACCCGACCGACGTGGAGATCCGGCACGCGATCGCCGGCAACATCTGCCGCTGCACCGGCTACCACAACATCGTGGCCGCCGTCCGCGAGGCCGCCGCCGTGATGCGCGCCGGCTCGGCCGCCCCGGCTGCGACGGCATAGGGGGACGACGATGACAACCGACGTCCTCGGCGCCCCGGTCAAGCGGGTCGAAGACCCGAGGTTCATCACCGGCAAGGGCCGCTACCTCGATGACATCAAGCTCCAGGGGATGGCCCACCTCGCCATCCTGCGCAGCCCCTACGCACACGCGAACATCCGCTCCGTCGACACCTCCGCCGCCAAGCGGGCGCCCGGCGTCATCGCGGTGATCACGGGCGCGGACATCCCCTACAACCCGCTGCCCATGGCCTGGCCCGCCGGCGGTGCCTCGGGCATCCAGAACAACGTCAACACCCCGCGCGTCCTCGCCACCGACTCGGTCAAGTGGACGGGCGAGGGCGTGGCCGCGGTGGTCGCCGAGTCGCCGGCGCAGGCCGTCGACGCGCTCGAGCTCATCCAGGTGGAGTGGGAACCGCTCGCCGCGGTCACCGACGCCGAGAAGGCGCTCGCCGACGGCGCCCCGCAGCTCCACGAGAACGCCCCCAACAACAAGGTCTTCGAGTGGCAGGTCGGCGACAAGGCCGCCACGGACGCCGCATTCGCCGAGGCCGAGGTCGTGGTCAGCCAGCGCCTCGTCAACCACCGGCTGATCCCCAATCCGATGGAGGTCCGGGGCGACATCGGCTGGTACAACCCGGGCACCGACGAGTACACGATCTGGATGTCCAGCCAGACGCCGCACATCCAGCGGCTGCTGGTGGGCATCTTCACGATGGGGATCCCCGAGCAGAAGCTGCGCTGCATCAGCCCCGACGTGGGCGGCGCCTTCGGCTCCAAGATCTACTGCTACGCGGACATGGCCCTCACGCTGTTCGCTAGCAAGGCGGTCGGCGGTCGGCCCGTCAAGTGGGTCGAGACGCGGCGCGAGAGCTTCGGCTCCACCATCCACGGCCGCGACCACATCACGTACGTGGACGTCGCGGCAACCAGGCAGGGCGAGGTGAAGGGCCTGCGCGTGCGGACGATCGCCAACCTCGGCGGTCGGCTCTCGACGATCGGGCCCGGCATCCCGACCACCCTGTACGGGCGCATCCTCTCGGGCCCGTACAAGATCCCCGCCGTCCACTGCGAGGTGACCGGCGTCTACACCAACACCACGTTCGTCGACGCGTACCGCGGCGCAGGCCGGCCCGAGGCCACCTACGTCGTGGAGCGGGCCATGGACCTCGTCGCCGACGAGCTGGGCATCGATCCCGCCGAGGTCCGGCGGCGGAACTTCCTGCCGCCCGACGCCTTCCCGTACGACAATCCGTCGGGCCTGCTCACCGCGGTCAACGGAAGCAAGCTGTACATCGACTCCGGCAACTACGAGCCCGCGATGGACAAGGCGCTCGCCATGGCCGGCTACGCCGACATGGCGGCGAAGAAGGCCGAGGCCAAGGCACGCGGCAAGCTGCTGGGCGTCGGGCTGTCCACCTACATCGAGGTCTGCGGCGTCGCGCCGTCGAAGTGGATCGGTGCGGTGGGCGAGGGCTGGGGCGCCGCGATGTGGGAGTCGGCCAACATCAAGGTCCATCTGACCGGCAAGATCGTGGTCACGATGGGCACGCAGCCCCAGGGCCAGGGACACGAGACCACCTTCGCCCAGATCGTGAGCCACGAGCTGGGCGTCCCGATGGAGGACATCGTCGTCCAGCACTCGGACACCCAGGGCACGCCGTTCGGCTACGGCTCGTACGGATCGCGGACGTCCAACGTGGGCACGGGCGCCGCCATCAAGGCGGCCGCCAAGATCCGCGACAAGGCGCGCCGGTACGCGGCCCACATGCTCGAGGCCAGCGTCGACGACATCGAGATCGACGGCGCCGAATACCGCGTGAAGGGCTCCCCCGACAAGAAGAAGACGCTCCAGGAGATCGCGTTCGCGCTCGACCTCGCGTTCGACACGCCACCCGGCATGGAGCCGTATCTCGACGAGACCGCCTACCACGACACCGACAACTGCACGTTCCCGTTCGGCACGCACATCGCGATCGTGGAGGTCGACGAGGAGACCGGCAGCGTCGAACTCGTCCGCTACGTGGCGGTCGACGACGTGGGCAAGAAGATCAACCCGATGATCGTGGACGGCCAGCTGCACGGCGGCATCGCCCAGGGCATCGGACAGGCGCTGTGGGAGCAGGCGGTCTACGACGAGGACGGTCAGCTCCTGTCGGGCTCGCTGCTCGACTACGCCCTGCCGCGGGCCGAGTGGCTGCCGAGCTTCGAGCTGGACGAGACGGTGACGCCGTCGCCGGTCAACCCGCTCGGCGTCAAGGGCGTCGGCGAGGCCGGCTGCATCGCGTCCACGGCCGCGGTCGCCAACGCGGTCAACGACGCGCTGAGCTCGCTGGGGATCCGCCACCTCGACATGCCGTTCACGGCGCAGAAGGTCTGGGGCGCCATCCAGACCGCGAAGGGAGGCCAGGCATGATCCCGGCGGCCTTCGAGTACACCTGTGCGTCCTCCGTCGAGGAGGCGCTGGGGATCCTCGCCTCGGACCGTGGGGCGAAGCTCATCGCAGGGGGCCAGAGCCTGCTGCCGCTGATGAAGCTGCGGCTCGCCCAGCCCGCCCGCCTGGTGGACATCGGGCGTCTCCAGGAGCTGCGCGGCATCACCAGGCTCGCGGACGGGCGCCTGTCCGTCGGAGCGCTGACGACGTACGCGGAGATGCTGGATTCGCCGGTGATGCACTACGGCGTCATGAAGGACGTCCTGCCGCGGATCGCCGACGTCCAGGTCCGCAACCGCGGCACGATCGGCGGGGCCGTGGCCCACGCGGACCCGGCAGCGGACCTGGCGGCGGCGCTGCTGGCTCTCGACGCGGAGGCGGTCGTCCAGTCGGCCACGGGATCCAGGACGGTCAAGGTGGACGGCTTCTTCCAGGGCGCCTTCACCACGGCGCTCGGCCACGACGAGCTGCTCACCGAGGTGATCCTGCCAGCGCCGCGCACCGACGCCGGCTCGGCCTACGCGTCGCTCGAGCAGCGGGCGTCGGGCTACCCGATCGCCGGGATCGCGGCTGTCGTGTTCCTCGGCGCGGCCGGGATGGTCGAGTACGCGTCGATCGGCGTGACCGGCGTGTCGGAGTTCCCGTACCGCGCCCGCGAGGTCGAGGCGGCGCTCGTCGGCACGACCGGGTCCACCGAGGCCGTTGCGGCCGCCGCGCCGCTCGTCGTCGGGGAGCGGGCGGTGAACGCGGACATCCATGCCGGCCGTGCGTACCGCAGCGCGATGGCAGTCGTGCACGCGAGGCGGTCGATCGAGGCGGCGCTGGCGCGCGTCCGCTGACCCGGCACCCTGCCGCTCGAGCGAGACGTGCGCGTTGATCACCTCGAGCCCGGCCGGCCGGCGCCGGCCGGGCTCGTGGGTGCCGTGCTGACGCGCGACCTCGTGGTGGCCGGTGTGCGGTGGGTGAAGGGGCGCCGGCTGTCGGCGGACGACGTGGCCGCCTTCGCCGGCGAGCCGGGTGGCCGGGCGGTCACGGTGCTCGTGGCCGATGCCGGCGACGTCCACGAGGACGAGGCGGCGCTTCCGCTCGCGCCAGCCCCCCGTGGAGGTTATAACGCCCCCCCGTACGCGGCGCTTAGCGGCCCCCAGCACTAACCTTTTGAACAGGTCGCGGGGGCACCCCGGGTGGTGGAACTACGCCACCCCGCG
>JBJKRU010000159.1:0-3006 GCA_046704485.1 Candidatus Limnocylindrales bacterium
TGGTGCTGATGTACGTCGTCATCATCCTCGACCAGTTCTTCCTGACCGCCTCGCCCGCCGCCAACCCGACGGAGCTGCCGCTGCTGCGGCCGTTGTGGGACGCCATCAACAACTCCGGAACCGGGAAGGTCCTGCACGAGCAGCTCATCCCGAGCTTCATGTCGCTCACTGGGTTCCTCCTCCCGGCAGCCGTCCGCGGCCTGTACGGTCGGTGACCGGCCCACCGCTGGAGCGACCGTTCGAGAGGGACCTGCTCGCCGTCGACTCCCTGGCCGCTGCCCGCGCCCTGCTCGGCGCCCGCCTCGTGCGGATGCCTGACGCGCCAGGCGAGGAGTGCCGCAGCGGGCGGATCGTCGAGGTCGAGGCGTACCTCGGGACCGACGACCGCGCCTCGCACGCACGCATGGGCCCCACGCCGCGCAACCGTGTCATGTTCGGGCCCCCCGGCATGGCGTACGTGTACCTTGTCTACGGCATGCACCACTGTCTCAACATCGTCACCGAGGCCGACGGGCGCGCGGCGGCCGTGCTCGTCCGCGCCGTCGAGCCCGAGGGGGGACTCGAGGCCATGCGGGTCGCGCGCGGCAGGCCCGCGACCCCGGACCACCGCCTCGCCGCGGGGCCCGGCTGCGTCGGCGCCGCATTCAGCGTGGACCGCTCGTTCACTGGCATGGACCTCTGCTCCACGTCTTCGCCGCTCCACCTCGTCGCAGCGCCCCCCGACGGGCCGGCGCGCGATGTGGTGTCAGGCCCGCGCATCGGAATCGCGTATGCCGGCGAGCCGTGGACCAGCCGGCCCTGGCGCCTCGCCCTGGCCGGCAGCCCATCGCTGAGCCGACGGATGCCCTGAGGTGGACGCCCGCTCCATCGCGCTGCTGGAGTTCCCGCAGGTCCGCGACCGGCTCGCCGGCCACACATCCTTCGGCCCATCCCGACGGCTGGCCGAGGAACTGCTGCCGTCGTCCGACCCGGTGATCGTGGCCCGGGGGCTGGACGAGACCGACCAGGCGCGTGCCCTGCTCTCCGACCGCCCCGGGGTGGGGATCGGCGGGGCCAAGGACATCGAGCCGCTGGTCGGGCGCGCCGTCCGCGGCGGGCGGCTCGAGCCCATCCAGTTCATCGACATCGTGGACACCCTCGACGCGGTCGTCCGCCTCCAGACCGCCGTCGCCGACGACCGCCGGCCGCTCATCCGCGACGTGGGCCGCCGCCTCCACCCGCTCCCCGCGCTCCGCTCGACGCTCGCGCGCAGCTTCGACCCCGCCGGCGAGCTCCTCGACACTGCCTCGCCCCGCCTGGGACCCCTGCGGGCCACCGTGCGCATCGCCTACGACCGGCTCCGCCGGCGGCTGGACGCCCTGGTCGGCTCGGAGCTCGGCAGCGCCCTCCAGGAGCCGATCGTGACCCTGCGCAACGGGCGCTACGTCGTTCCGATCCGCGCTGAGGCCCGGAGCCGGGTGAAGGGGATCGTCCACGACGCCTCGGGCAGCGGCGCGACCCTGTTCGTGGAGCCGCTCGTCGTGGTGGAGCTGGGCAACGCCTGGCGTGAGGCGCAGGCGGCCGTCGAGGAGGAGGAGGCCCGCATCCTCGACGAGCTGTCGGCCCTGGTCGCCGCCAACGCGACCATGCTGCGCGAGAGCCTCCAGGCGCTCGCCCAGTTCGACTTCTGGGCGGCGAAGGCGCAGCTGGCGAGCGAGATGGACGGCGTCCGGGCCGAGGCCGCCGAGCGCTCCGAGGTGGTCCTCCTCTCGGCGCGCCATCCTGCGCTCACGGGGCGAGTCGTCCCGGTCGACATCCGGCTCGGCGACGGGTACACGGCGCTGGTGATCACGGGGCCGAACACAGGCGGCAAGACCGTCACGCTGCGCACCCTCGGCCTGCTCTCGCTGATGCACCAGGCCGGGCTGCACATCCCCGCCGAGGCGGGTTCGCGGCTGCCGGTGCTGCGCGACGTGTTCGCCGACATCGGCGACGAGCAGTCCATCGCGCAGTCCCTGTCCACGTTCTCAGGCCACCTGCGCTCGATCATCCGGATCGTCGAGCACGCCGGGCCCGCCACGCTCGTCCTCCTCGACGAGCTGGGTGCCGGCACCGATCCGACGGAGGGATCCGCCCTGGCGCAGGCGCTGCTGGACCACTTCATCCGCTCGGGCGCGCTCGTGGCCGCCACGACGCACTACGCGGAGATCAAGGTCTACGCCCACGAGACGCCCCTGGCGCGCAACGCGTCGGTGGCCTTCGACCTCGAGACGCTCTCGCCCACCTACCGGCTGACGATCGGCCTGCCCGGCGGCAGCCAGGCCTTCGCCATCGCCGAGCGCCTCGGGCTCCCGGAGTCGATCGTGGCCGACGCTCGCGGCCGCCTGACCGAGAACCAGCAGGCGTTCGAGTCCACGCTCGCCTCCATCCGCCGCCAGGAGGACGAGATCGCGGTCGCGGTGGAGCGGGCACGTGTTGCCGAGGCGAAGGCAGCCGACGCCCTGCGCACCGCCGAGGAGGAGAGGCGCCGGGCGCGGCGGGAGCGCGACGAGGCCGTGAAGGCGGCCAGGGAGGACGCCCAGCGCCTCGTGGACCAGCTGCGCGATGACGTCGCCGCGATGCGCCGCAAGCTGGAGCGGGAGACGGTCACCGCACCGGCCATCGACGCCGCGCTCGCCCGCGCCGACAGGACCCTCGAGCGCCTGCCCGGGCCGTCGCCGGTGGCGCCGCAGCCGATCGCCCCGCATTCGTGGCGCCTCGGCGAGCGCGCCCGCAGCCGGAGCGGCGGATGGGAGGGGCGGATCGCGGCGCTCGAGAAGGGCGGCACGCGCGCCACGCTCGAGGCCGGCGGCATGCGGGTGTCGGTCTCGGTGGACGACCTCGAGCTGGCCGTCGGGCCGGCGGCCGGCGGGGGTGCCGGCGGTGGCGGCGCCACGGCAGCCGAGGCGGGGAGGCGCCCGGGCACGGCAAGCCCGGATGCCGCATCGGGGATCACCTCCCTGCGCCTCCAGCGCGCCCGCTCGGTGG
>JBJKRU010000160.1:0-23049 GCA_046704485.1 Candidatus Limnocylindrales bacterium
CACCAGGCGAGCCGGTAGTTCTGGCGCTCGAGAACGCGGTCGAGCGCCTCGACGTCGGCGTTCGCCGCTGCGACGACCGCCTCGATCGCCTCGGCCACCCGTTCGTCGTCGGTTGCCAGGGCGGCCAGCCGATCCTCGAGCACCTCCTTGTCGCGGTGGCGTCGCTCGCGCAGCGCCTCCTCGGTGACCGTGGACGCGGGGAGCGCGCCGAACGCGTCCGCGAGGTAGGCCAGCTCGGGCGACCCGGCCCGATCCGCGGCCGTGGCCAGCAGCTCGTCGAGGCTCCGCGGGGCGACCGGGAAGCGATGGTCGAAATAGCGGACGGTGAAGCGCCGCCCGTCCCAGGCCAGCCGGAGCTCACCGGCCTCGAGCACGCGACCGTAGTGGTCGCCCAGCACGGGGAGCAGGACCCGCTCCCGCAGGTGCGGCTCGGGATGCGCCCAGTCCACGTCGAACGCCATCGCCCACCGGCTGGCCGGCCCGTTCTCGAGGACGTCCCACCACCACGGGTTCTCGGGCCCGATGGCCATGTGGTTCGGGACGACGTCGAGCACCTGCCCGAGGTCGTGATGGCCCAGGGCGGCGCAGAAGCGCGCGTGCCCGGCCTCGCCGCCGAGCTCGGGGTTCACCGTGCGCGGATCCACCACGTCGTAGCCGTGCACGCTGCCGGGCATCGCGCGCAGGTACGGGGAGGCGTAGGCGTGGCTGATGCCCAGCGATTGCAGGTATGGCGCGATGGCGGCAGCGTCGTCGAAGGTGAACGACGGGGTCAGCTGGAGGCGATAGGTCGCTCGCGGATCCACGCGGCGCGGGCCGGTTCCCTCCACGGGCGGTGGGCCGGCGGGGTGGATCGAGGCGGCCATCGCTACGCCAGCCTCCGGAGGACGAGGATCGAGCGGGCCGTCAAGCGCACGGCGTCGCCTTCGGCGAAGACATGGCCGGCCTCGGGGAACGCCGGCTCCCGGGCGGTGTCGATGACCGTCTGCCAGTGCCTGCCGCGGTCGAGCGGGAGTGTCGCCGTGAGATCTTCACCGCGCGCGTTGAACAGGAGGTAGTAGGAATCGTCCCCGATGCGCCCGCCGCGGTCGTCGAGGCTGGGGATCGCGTCGCCCGACAGCAGCACGCCCAGGTCGCGCACGTGGTCCTGGCCCCAGTGCTCCTCCTCCATCTCCACGCCGGCGATCGTGAACCATTCGATGTCGAGCAGCTCCGACCCGTGGATCGGCTGGCCCTGGAAGAAGCGGCGGCGGCGGAACACCGGGTGGTCTCGCCGGAACGCGATCAGCTGGGTCGTGAACTCGAGCAGGGACTCGTCGGCCGCCTCCCAGTCGTACCAGGAGATGGGGCCATCCTGGCAGTAGGCGTTGTTGTTGCCGCCCTGGCTGCGCCCGACCTCGTCACCGCCCAGCAGCATCGGCACGCCTTGGGACAAGAGCATCGTGGCGAGCAAGTTGCGCTGCTGGCGCCGCCGAAGCCGCAGGACGGCTGGGTCGTCCGTGGGTCCCTCGACGCCGCAGTTCCACGAGCGGTTGTGCGACTCGCCATCGCGGTTGTCCTCGCCGTTGGCCGCGTTGTGCTTCTCGTTGTAGGCCACCAGGTCCGCCAGCGTGAACCCGTCATGGGCCGTGACGAGGTTGATGCTGGCGTACGGGCGTCGGCCGGTCCCCTCGTAGAGGTCCGAACTGCCCGTCAGCCGGTAGGCGAAGTCGGCCATGGTGCCGGGCTCGCCGCGCCAGAAGTCGCGCGCCGTATCGCGGTAGCGGCCGTTCCACTCGGACCACAGAACCGGGAAGTTGCCGACTTGGTAGCCGCCCTCGCCGACGTCCCAGGGCTCGGCGATCAGCTTGACCTGGCTGACGACCGGGTCCTGGTGGATCAGGTCGAAGAACGCCGACAGCCGGTCGACGTCGTGGAGCTCGCGGGCGAGCGTCGATGCGAGGTCGAAACGGAACCCGTCCACGTGCATCTCGAGCACCCAGTAGCGCAGGCTGTCCATGATCAGCTGCAGCACCTGCGGGTGGCGCACGTTCACCGAGTTCCCGGTCCCCGTGTAGTCCATGTAGTAGCGGCGGTCGTCGTAGACGAGGCGGTAGTACGCGCCGTTGTCGATGCCCTTGAACGCGAGCATCGGCCCGAGGTGGTTGCCCTCGGCGGTGTGGTTGTAGACGACGTCGAGGATCACCTCGATCCCCGCCTGGTGCAGCGCCCGGACCATCGCCTTGAACTCGCCCACCTGCTCGCCGCCCTCGCCCGAGCTCGAGTAGCCGTTGTGCGGCGCCAGGAACCCGATCGAGTTGTAGCCCCAGTAGTTCTTCAGGCCGCGGTCCTCGAGGTGCTGCTCGTGGACGAACTGGTGGACGGGCATCAGCTCGACGGCGGTCACGCCGAGGTCGGACAGGTGTCGGACCGCCGCCGGGTGGGCGAGCCCTGCGTAGGTGCCCCGGAGCCGGTCGGGGATCTCCGGGTGCGTCATCGTGAAGCCCCGGACGTGGGTCTCGTAGATCACCGTCTCGTTGAGCTCGCGACGCGGCGCCCGGTCCTCGGTCCAGTCGAAGTACGGGTTCACCACCACGGACTTGGGCACATACGGGGCGCTGTTGCGATCGTCACGCCGCTCGGGGTCCCCGAGGTCGTGGCCGTAGCAGGCCGGATGCCAGCGGACCGACCCTTCGACCGCCTTCGCGTACGGGTCCAGGAGCAGTTTCGCGGGGTTGCAGCGCAGCCCCTGGCTCGGATCCCAAGGGCCGTGGACCCGGAAGCCGTACCGCTGGCCCGGGGCCACCGTCGGGATGTAGCCGTGCCAGACATAGCCGGTCGTCTCTGGCAGGTCGTGGCGCGTCTCCCGCCCCTCGGCGTCGAAGAGGCACAGCTCGACGCGCTCGGCAACCTCCGAGAAGAGGGCGAATGTGGTGCCCGCACCGTCGAAGGCAGCCCCGAGCGGATAGGGTCGGCCGGGCCAGACGAGGATCGCGTCCCGGGTCGGCGGCCGTGCGGCAGACCGCGCTTCGCGCAACTCGCCGCCCGAGTCGTCGTCGGCCCGGGTCGGGGCGGCTGGTGCGGGCTCGCGAGCCACATGGACCTCTTGTCCCAAGCGTGACCTCCAAGGGCGGAAGGGCGAAGGGGGGTGTCGCGAGGATAGTCTGGAATCGCGACTGGGTATAGGATTCGGGTCCCGAACAGCCGGTTCGGTCCTGTGGGGATGCGTGGTCTCGACAGGGTCTGGCTGTCTGGAGACGCGAGCCGAGGTGCCGTCAGGCCTCGTAAAACAGGCGGCAAACGAAGTACCTGCCAACAAGCAGCCTGCTCTCGCCCTCGCGGCCTAGGCCGTAAGGTGAGCGTGGAAGCGGCCTCCCCTCCGCGGGCCGTGGAAGCGTCACTCAGCGGAGGTGCGGACCGGCAGAGGCGACGTACGCCGGGACAAAGCCCGATCTAGGGACACGCCGATGGGCTGACGGCGAGCCTGCCGATGGGCGCGCCGACGGCTGACGAAAAGCATCGGACACGCTCGTAGTGGTTCCAGGCGAAGGGCTCTGGACGGGGAGTTCGACTCTCCCCCATCTCCACCACCCTGATTCCGTGTGCGCTGTGCGCCGCCGCCGCCTACTGCCGGATGAACCGGCTTCTGAATGGCCGGCTCTCGCATCAGCTGCGTCCGCATGGACCCGGCCCGCATTCAGGCCAGGATCGTGTGCCGCCTTCGTCGGCCGCAGGGACGCGCTCAGGTGCGCGCGGACCGTCGTGGCGCGGA
This sequence comes from Candidatus Limnocylindrales bacterium, assembly GCA_046704485.1. Lineage (GTDB taxonomy): Bacteria > Chloroflexota > Limnocylindria > Limnocylindrales > CSP1-4 > CAIXZV01. Next base: position 3,749 of record JBJKRU010000160.1, read on the forward strand.
GACCCAGACGGCGGCCGACGCCGTCAGCAGCGCGGTGCCGACGATGAAGCCGGTGGCGTGGAAGACCCAGAGCACGCCGAGCCCGAGCAGCAGATACGGCGAGACCGCGACGACCACTGCCAAGGCGCCGTAGATGGGTGTCCGCTGGAGCCACGTGTAGGGGAGGAAGTGCGCACCGCCCACGGCGGCGAATGCGACCGGCGTGTAGAGCGGGTCGAGGCCGTAGGCCACGATCACCGCTGGCAGCGCGAGGAGCTGGATCGACGCGACCTGGATGAACAGGGGCTGGAGTGTGTTCTCGCGCCCGACCATCTGGTATCCGAGGGCCCGCTCGAGGGCCAGCGAGACCGGGAAGGCGACGACCCCCTGGAACATGAACAGGAGCGCCGCAGTGCCGACGGGCAGGACGAACGTCAGGACGGCCGCCACGATCGAGGCCACCCCGTGCACGAACAGGAACGAGAAGCCGCCACGGTTGCCCGTCCGCGCCTCGTCGCGCTCGAAGTCCGTGGTACGTGCCGAACTCGTCATGTCGTCCTCCCTGGCCCGCAGCCCCGATGCCGATGCCCGTGGCGGCAGACGCACCCGGCGTACCCCTCATGGCCCCCAGACGCACCCTCGTGACGCCCCCTGCATGCTCGCCTCTGGGCAGGTCGCCGCTAGGGCCGTGTGACGCCTTCGGCCGTGCGGACGGGCCCGGGTCGTCTGGCCGTGGGCAGGCATCGCGCGGCCTCGTCCATCGCTAGAGCATCGCCGCGCGGGGGAACATGGCGTCGAGCTTCTCGGCGCGCAGGGCCTGACGGACGGCTCCCGCGGTGAATGCGGCGACCGCGCCGATCAGGAGGATCAGAGAGGGCAGGTCAGGAAGGCTCATCGTGGTGTCCAAAGGACGCGGCTTGCGACTGCACGTCCCCGGTGGACGTGCGAGCAGCCTGGGTCGAGGATGCCCATCAGCGCTCACGTGGGTTAGCGACGCGCGGATCGAATCTTCACCATGCCGACGTGCTGGCCGGCATCCCCGGGCCGTGCCCAGAGCGACGAATGGCCTGTCAACCGGAGCGGAGCGTGCGAGCGACTGGCCGGCGCCGCGGGGCAATGGTTCCACGATTCGCGAACCAGACGGCAACGCACCACAGGGTCGGAATGCGGGCGCCTTCAAGAGGACCTAGCCTGCGCGGCCGCGGGTGTGGCGGATCTCCAAGAGCAGGATGGCCGACGCGACCACGAGGAGGACGGTGCCAACCGTGGCCCAGAACTGACTGCCCGTCATGAAGCTCCCGGGGATGTAGCCGAGGCCCTGGCCCAGCCACACGAGGCCGACCAGAGCGATGACGGCAGCGATGACGAGGCGGGACGCACGCACAAGGCACCTCCATCAGGCTGGGTGCTCGCTCACCACCTGGGCAGCGTACGCCACCCGGGCGCGACCGGCACTCCGCGGAATCGCCGAGGCCACGGTCGCCCCAGGCCCTCACCCGCCTCCCGACTGATCAGAGCTGCTTGTAGTGCGGCCCCTCGCCGCCCTCGGGCGGCACCCAGTCGATGTTCAGCGGGGGGCACTTGACCGTGCACGTCATGCAGTGCAGGCAGTTGGAGGGCGACAGCACGATCCTTTCGCCGTCCCAGCGATACACCTGTCCCGGGCAGAAGTGCGTGCAGGCGTTGGCGTAGTCCGCCTCGCAGGCCACGCACTTCGCGGGGTCCTTGATGATGATGTGGGACGGCTCGTCCTCGCGGTGGATCGTGCCGGTCAGGGCCACGAACGTCGCGCCGTCCATGCGCCCCGGATCTGGGCGGTTGAGGCGGGCGCCCTTCTTGGTCGCCGCGCCGTCACGGTGGATGCCGAGCTGCTTGGGGATGGCCGCCGACAGCAGCGACAACGGCGTGCCCACGAACAGCCCGCCCTTCGCGAAGACCTGGCGGTAGTTTCGGGCATGGCGCATGTCCGCGAGCACGCCCGCTGCCTCGAGCTTGTCGCGGTAGGCGTCGAGCGAGCCCACGGCGCCGCCGTCGCCGAGAGCGTTCACGGCCGTCTCGGCCGCGCACATGCCCGAGCGGATCGCGTAGTGGAGCCCCTTGATCTTCTCCATGTTGACGAAGCCGGCGCCGTCGCCCACGACCATGCCGCCCGGCGCGGACAGCGTGCCGATCGACGCGAGACCGCCCTCGGGGATCGTCTTGGCGCCCGTGGCCACCGTGACGCCGCCCTGGAGCAGCCGGGTGATGTACGGGTGGGCGCGGAAGGTCTCGAACTCGCGCTGGGGGTTGAGGTCGCCGTACTTCCAGTCGAGGCCGAGGATCAGGCCGACTGCCACGGTCTTCTCGCCCATCGCGTACAGGAAGCCTCCGCCGAACACGGACGGCGGGTTCGGGTAGCCCAGGGTATGCATGACGCGGTTGTTGCCGAAGGGGCTCTTGTCGGGGAACTGGACGATCGCCTTCATCCCGAGCGAGAGCACTTGTGGGTTGGCGCCTGCGCCGAAGTGCTCCGCGAACTGCCGGGACAGCACGCCGTGCGTCCCGTCGGCGAGGATCGTGATGGGGGCGCGGATCTCCTCGGCCGGCAGATGGTTGCCCTTGGACGAGCCGTCAGCCCGGAGGCCGAGCTCGGCCAGGCGGACACCTCGGACGGCGCCGCCCTCGACGATCAGCGCTCGCGCTGTGTACCCGTGGTAGACCTCGACGCCCAGCTTCTCGGCCCGTTCGGCAAGGAACTGCGCCATCCGGGTGGCCGAGATGACGACATCGCCCGTGTGGTGCATCCGCGACGGGACGATCCGCTCGGGGATGCGGTTCGCGCTCCTGGCGCGGAGGAACATCAGGTCCTCGCGCTCCACCGGGACCATGGTGTCCACGAAGCTGTGGCGGGCTTCGCGCCAGCCGGGGAGCAGATCGTCGAGGATCGCCGGCTCGAACGCCGCCCCGGACAGCACGTGGTTGCCAGGGGCCGGCGCCTTGTCGATGACCGCGATGCTGAGCTCGCGGCCGGCCTCGTCCGCGACCTGCTTGGCGCGAATGGCGGCGCCGAGGCCGGCGGGTCCGGCGCCGACGATCAGGATGTCGATGCCGTCCATCTACCTGGCCTCCTGCGCCGCGCGAGTGAGCTCCGGGACGACCGTCTCCAGATCGCCGACGATGCCGAAGTCCGCGTAGTTGAAGATCCGCGCCCGCGGATCCTTGTTGATCGCCACCACGGTGTCGGACATCTGCATCCCGGACACGTGCTGCACGGCGCCGGAGATGCCGATCGCCACGTAGAGCTTGGGCGCCACGGTCTGGCCGGTCTGGCCCACCTGGTAGTCGTGGGTCCGGTAGCCGTCCTCCACCGCGTGGCGGCTGGCCGCGACCTTCGCCCCGTCGCCCAGCAGGTCGCCGAGGCTGTCGGCGAGCGGCTGGAGCAGGCGATCGAAGTCCGCGCGGCTGCGGATGCCGTGTCCGCCCGAGATGATGATCTTCGCGTCGCGGATGTTCACCTTGGACACGAACGAATCGACCGGCGTGACCTCCGCCCCCACCGATTCCTCGTCGATGACGGCGGAGATGCGCACGACCTCTCCCGTCCGGCTGTCGTCCCGCGGCGGCACCTTGAACACGCCCGGTCGGACGGTCGCCATCTGGGTGGGCGAGTCCTTGGTCATGATCGTGGCCATGATGTTGCCGCCCAGCGCGGGACGGGTCTGCTTGAGGATCCCGACCAGCGCGTGCCCGCCCTTCGTGTGGTCGCCGATCTCGAGCTTGGTGCAGTCAGCGGTCAGGCCGGAGTCGCAGGCGTAGGCGATCCGGGGGGCAAGCTCGCGACCCATCGGCGTGGCGCCGAACAGCATGATCTGCGGGTGGCGCTCGTTGACGAGGGCGGCGACGGCGGTCTTGAACGGGATGGGGGCGAACGTCGCGAGCATCGGGTGCTCGATCGCGTACACGATGTCGGCGCCGTGGGCGATGAGCTCCGCCGGCAGGTCCCCGGCCCTGTCGCAGGGCAGGACCACGCCCACCCTCTCGCCGAGGAACGCGGCCAGCTCGCGGGTCTTCCCCAGCAGCTCCAGGCTGACGGACTTGAGGCCGTCGCCCTCGCGCTCAGCCAGGATCCAGAGCTCGCCGCGGTACGTCGGCTCGTTGCCGTCGAGGCTGTAGGCGCCCTCCTCGTCGGCGGCCGGGCCGCCGGCTGCAAGCCGGTACTTCGCCTGCACCCTCTTGATGAGCTCGGCCGCGTCGGAGACCATCACGCACTGCTTGGCGCGGTCCTCTGACGGGGAGAAGATCCGGTACACCGTGGTCCGGGAGCCCTTGATCCCCACCTTGTCCGGGGTGGCGCCCACGTCGGCGGCGCTCCACGTGTGGATCGTGGCGCTCCGGGCCGCGCGAGCGGCCGCGAAGCCTGCGTACAGCGTGTCGGTGCAGGCGGTGACGGTCACGAGGACGGGGAAGCGCCGGGGCACCACGTCCTCGGTGCCCTCCGCGCCGATGCGCCGGAATTTGAGCTCGGGTTCGACGTGGACGTCCTGGGCGTAGGCGACCTGGTCGATGCCGAGATCCTCCGCAAGCTGGGGCGGCACCTGGGCCGTGTCTCCGTCAACGGACTGCATGCCGGAGACGACCACGTAGTTCCGGTCGCCGCCGAACAGCTCCGCCTCGATACGGCGGATCGCCAGGGCAAGTGAGTACGCGGTCGCCACCGTGTCGGCGCCGCCCATGGCGCGGTCGGTCAGCAGCACGGCCTCGCCCGGCGCCCGCGAGATGCAGTCGACCAGGACGTCGCGGGCCTGGGGCGGGCCCATCGTGAGGTAGACGGTCTTGGCGGCCGGGTCCCCGGCCGTGATCCGCTTCGCGAACGTGAGCGCGTGGAGATCGAGCGGGTTGAGGACGCTGTCGAGGAGGCCGCGGCGCAGGGTCCCCTTCTCGCGATCCCAGGCATCCTCGGGGATGTTGCTCACATCCGGGACCTGCTTGACGAGAACGATGCAGTGCATGGCACCTACCGGAGCTGGCCGCGTGGACGCGGTGGTGGCAGATATAGGCCGCGCCGGGGGACGCGTCGCCGGGCCGCCCCCGCGACACGGACGCCTCGGACCCTACCAACCGGAGGCAGCACGGTCCCACACCCTCCGTCCTCTGGTTGGGGGCGATGAGGCCCATCGAGGACCGGCCATGTGGTCCGCTCAACCCGGCTGGAACGACCTGCAGCGTCGAGTTCTCTGGGAGATCCAGTGTAAACGTTTCCGCGATGTCTGGCGAGGGGCCGGCCGGAAGCCATACGAGCGCCGGCCCATCGGGGGCGGAGTCGCCGCACACGCCCGACGTGGATAGGCTATCGGGAGCAGACCGCACTCGCGAGGGACAACGGCCATGGACGACGGCACCACCCGAACCAGCCCGCTCCCGGCAGGGGAGCTGCGCCTGATCGACGCCTGGTGGCGCGCTGCCAACTACCTGTCGGTCGGGCAGATCTACCTGCTCGACAACCCGCTGCTCCGGGACCCGCTCCTGCCCGAGCACGTCAAGCCCCGTCTCCTGGGCCACTGGGGGACGACGCCCGGTCTCAACCTGATCTACGCGCACATGAATCGCGTCATTCGCGCGTGGGACCTCAACGCGATCTATGTGATCGGCCCCGGTCATGGCGGCCCGGCGATCGTGTCCAACGCCTACCTCGAGGGCACGTACTCGGAGGTGTACCCCTCGATCACCCGCGACGAGGACGGCATGCGGCGGCTGTTCCGCCAGTTCTCGTTCCCGGGCGGGATCCCCAGCCACGTCGCGCCGGAGACGCCGGGCTCCATCCACGAGGGCGGCGAGCTCGGATACGCGCTCTCGCACGCGTACGGAGCTGCATTCGACAACCCCGACCTGCTCGTCTGCGCGGTCGTCGGCGACGGCGAGGCGGAGACCGGGCCGATGGCGACGAGCTGGCACTCGAACAAGCTGCTCAACCCGGCTCGCGACGGAGCTGTGCTGCCGATCCTCCACCTCAACGGGTACAAGATCGCGAACCCGACGATCCTCGCGCGCATCCCTCGGGACGAGCTGGCCGCCTTGATGGAGGGCTACGGCCACAAGCCCTACTTCGTCGAGGGCGACGACCCGGCGACCGTTCACCAGGAGTTGGCGGCCACGATGGACTCGGTGGTCGCCGAGATCACCCGGATCCAGAAGGCCGCCCGTGACGAGGGGGTCATCGAGCGGCCCCGGTGGCCGATGATCGTCCTGCGGACGCCCAAGGGCTGGACCGGCCCCAAGGAGCTGGACGGCAAACAGGTCGAGGGCAGCTGGCGCTCCCACCAGGTCCCGTTCGGCGAGGTCCGCACCAACGGCCAGCACCGGGCCTGGCTCGAGGCGTGGATGCGCTCCTACCGGCCCGAGGAGCTGTTCGACGAGGGCGGAGCGCTGCTGCCGGAGATCGCGTCGCTCGCCCCCAAGGCGTACCGGCGGATGAGCGCGAACCCGGTCGCCAACGGCGGCGAGCTGCTGCGCGATCTGGTCCTGCCCGACTTCCGCGACTACGCGGTGGACGTGCCCGTGCCGGGCGGCAGCATCGCCGAGGCCACGCGCGTGCTCGGCGCGTTCATGCGCGACGTCATGGCCCGGAACACCGACAACTTCCGCATGTTCGGCCCCGACGAGACGGCGTCGAACCGCCTGGGCGCCGTGCTCGACGTCACCGACCGCGCGTGGACCGCGGAACGCCTCCCCACGGATGACCACCTGTCGCCCGACGGGCGCGTGATGGAAGTGCTCTCAGAGCATCAATGCCAGGGCTGGCTCGAGGGCTACCTGCTCACGGGTCGCCACGGCATGTTCAACTGCTACGAGGCGTTCATCCACATCATCGACTCGATGTTCAACCAGCACGCGAAGTGGCTGAAGGTGACGCGCGACCTGCCGTGGCGCCGGCCGATCGCATCCCTGAACTACGTGCTGAGCTCGCTGGTGTGGCGCCAGGACCACAACGGCTTCTCGCACCAAGACCCCGGGTTCATCGACCACGTGGTGAACAAGAAGGCCGACGTGATCCGGGTGTACCTGCCACCCGACGCGAACACCCTGCTGTCGGTCGCCGACCACTGCCTGCGAAGCCGCCAGTACGTCAACGTCATCGTGGCCGGCAAGCAGCCGCCGCCCAACTGGCTGACGATGGAGCAGGCGATCCTCCACTGCACCCGCGGCATCGGGATCTGGGACTGGGCCTCGAACGACCGGGGCGGCGAGCCTGACGTGGTGCTTGCATCGGCCGGCGACATCCCGACGCTCGAGGCCCTCGCGGCAGTGGACCTCCTTCGCGAGCACCTGCCGGACCTTCGGGTCCGCTTCGTCAACATCGTCGACCTCATGCGACTTCAGCCCGTGAGCGAACACCCTCACGGCATGTCCGACTCGGAGTTCGACTCCCTGTTCACCACCAGCAAGCCGGTCGTGTTCGCCTACCACGGCTATCCATGGCTGATCCACCGCCTCACCTATCGCCGGACCAACCACGCCAACCTCCACGTCCGCGGCTACAAGGAGGAGGGCACCACCACCACGCCGTTCGACATGGTCATGCTCAACGACCTCGACCGGTTCCACCTCGTGATCGATGTGATCGACCGCGTGCCGGGCCTCGGGCCCCGGGCCGCCCACGTCCGCCAGCTGATGGAGGACAAGCGGCTCGAGGCGAGGGCCTACACGCGGATCGAGGGCGAGGACGCGCCCGAGATCGCGGACTGGACCTGGCCCGCCGCCCGCTCATGACCCTCGACCGCATCCTCGTCGTCAACACGGGGTCGTCGAGCCTCAAGCTGCGGGTGCTTGACCGCGGGGATGCGGTCGTGGCGTCGGCCGATCTCCCGCCGCCGCGCGGTCCGGAGGACGCGGCGCCCGTGCTCGAGGCCGTCGAGAGCCTCGGCCCCGTGGACGCCGTGGGCCACCGGATCGTCCACGGGGGGACCGCGTTCCTTGGCCCGGTGCTGCTCGACGAACGCGTGCGGTCCCGGATCGCCGCCCTCACCAGCCTCGCCCCGCTCCACCAGCCGAAGGCGCTGACCGCGCTCGACGCCGTCACGGCGGCTCTGCCGGCCGTGCCCGCGGTGGCCTGCTTCGACACCGCGTTCCATGCCCGGATGCCCGATTCCGCCGCGACGTACGCGCTGCCAGCACCCTGGCGGCAGCGGTGGGACCTGCGGCGCTACGGATTCCACGGCCTCTCGCACGCCTACGCAGCGCGCCGCGCGGCCGAGATGCTGGAGGTGCCGCTCGCCGACCTGCGCCTCGTCACCTGCCACCTCGGCGCGGGGGCGTCGCTGGCGGCCGTGCAGGACGGGCGGTCAGTGGACACCACCATGGGCTTCACCCCGCTCGAGGGCCTGGTGATGGCCACGCGGTCCGGGTCGGTGGACCCTGGCCTCGTCCTGTGGCTGGCCGATCACGTCGGGATGCCGCCGGCGGAGCTCGCCGCCACCCTGGAGCACCGGTCCGGGCTGCTGGGCCTCGCGGGCACGGCTGACATGCGCGAGATCCTCGGTGCGGCGGCCGCCGGCGAGCCGCGGGCTCGCCTGGCGCTGGACGTCTACCTGCACCGCCTGCGGCGCGAGATCGCGGCGATGACCGCTGCCCTTGGCGGCCTCGACGCCATCGTGTTCACAGGAGGCGTGGGGGAGCGCTCCGCGCCGATCCGCTCGATGGCCGCGGACGGCCTCCGCTACCTGGGGATCGTGCTGGACCCGGCGCGCAACGAGGCCGACGGTCCCGAAGACCGCGAGATCGGCGCGGCGGGCGGCGCAGTGCATGCCCTCGTCATCGCCGCGCGCGAGGACCTCCAGATCGCGGCCGACGTCCGGGGCGTCCTCGGGGGTGCCGGCGACCCGTAGCCGCGGATCCGTCAGGCGGCCGGGCGGGCCGCGTCCTCGGCGGCCTCATCGGGCGCGTGTTCGTCGGCGAACGAGAGGAAGAGCTCCTCCTCCTGGGCCATGTGCAGACGGAGGATGGCGTCCAGGCCGTACAGCAGCCGCCGCAGGTCGGTGAGGTCTTCGGGGCCCGGGCCAGTCTCGGGCTGCTCGAGGACGAGCCGGTCGATGAACCTGACAAGGTGGAAGATCTCCGTGTGGGTCCGGTGCAGGCCCGCGGTCACGTCGTCACTGCCCACGGCCTTCGCGAGCAACGGGAAGACGTCCCGATCCTCCTCGCGCTCGTGGGGAACGAGCTCGTCCACGAGGAACGCGCGCAGCGCCTCGAGTTGGCCGAGGGCCTCCGCAGGCGTCATGTCGCCAAGCTGGTCCGCCAGCGGGCGGATGCCGGTCAGCCTGGGGGCGAGGTCGCCGTGCTCGTGTCGGAGCCGGCCCCCCAGTGCGGACCAGCCGGGGACGCGCGGCGTCTTCTCGAGGCCGCCGCTCAAGGCCCGCAGGGCGTTCACGATGACGACCACGTCGATCGCCTCCTGGAGCAGCGCGCCGAACACGGGGGGCAGAGCGCCAGTCGTGGCGACCAGCATCGCGGCGATCGACATGCCCATGCCGGCAATGACGCTCTGGAGTGCGATCGAGCGGGCGCGGCGCGCGATTCGCAAGGCCTCGGGCAGTCGATCGAGCCGGTCAACCGAGATGACCACGTCGGCCGCCTCGGAACTGGCCGTGGCGCCGCGAGCGCCCATCGCGACGCCGACGTCGGCGGCCGCGAGCGCGGGGGCGTCGTTGAGGCCGTCGCCGATCATGACGAGGATCCCGCCAGCCTCGGCCTTCTCGTCCGCGACAGCGTCGACCTTGTCGGTCGGCGTGCGCTCGGCCAGCACCGCGTCCACGCCGATCGCCGCGCCCACCATATCGGCCACGCCGTAGTGGTCGCCGGTGACCATGACCGTTCGGCGCACGCCGATGCGGCGGAGCGATCGGACCACGCGCGGCGTCTCGGGCCGGATGGGATCGTCGAGCAGCAGCGCACCGACGACCTCCCCGTCGGAGGTGACATAGACGCCGGTCGCGCCCTCGAGGTTCACTCGGCGGCGCGCCTCCCGCGCCCAGTCGGGGAGCTCCGCGCCGGCCGCGGCGAATTCGGCGGTGCCCACCCTGACCTCGCGGCCGTCCACCAGGCCCGCCACGCCCGCGCCGGCCACCTCGTCTGCCCCCGCCGGGAGGGCGAGGGAGACGCCACGGGACCGGGCTCCCGCCACGATCGACGCGGCGAGCACGTGCGGCGACATCTGCTCCAGCGATGCGGCCAGCCGCAACACATCGTCGGGCGCGAGCTCCGGCGCGGCGATGATGTCGGCCAGGTGCGGCCGCCCTGCCGTCAGCGTGCCCGTCTTGTCGAACAGCATGACGCGCGCCCGGGCCAGGGACTCGAGCGCTCCTCCGCCCTTCACGATGATGCCGCGCCGGGCGGAGCGGCTGATACCGGCCACGATGGCGATCGGCGCAGCCAGGAGCAGCGGGCACGGCGTCGCCACGACCAGCACGGCCAGCGCCCGCTCGGGCTGGCCCGATCCGAGCCAAGCGAGTCCCGCGACGACGAGCGAGAGCGGCACGAAGAGCAGGGCATAGCGGTCCGCCAGGCGCACGAACGGCGCCTTGGACGACTGGGCCTCCTCCACGAGCCGCACGATCCCTGCGTACGTGCTGTGCTCGGCGGTTGCCGTGGCGACGAGGTCGAACGGCGTGCCCGCGTTGACCGTCCCCGACGCCACCGCGTCTCCCGCGCCTCGGGTCGCGAGCCGAGACTCACCGGTGAGCGCCGATTCGTCGAGCACTGCCGGATCACCCGACACGAAGCCGTCCACCGGCACCACGTCGCCCGGCTTCACCAGCAGCCGGTCGCCTTCGGCCACGTCGCCGACGGGCCGATCCGCGATGCCGCCGGGCTCGTAGCGGTGGACGATGCGGGGGGCGCGCGAGATCAGCGCGGTGAGTTCTCGATGAGCGCGGCCAGCAGCGTAGCGCTCGAGCGCGTCGCCCGTCGCGAGCATCACCGCGATGACCACGGCGGTGAGCGGCTCGTTGAACACGAGCGCTCCCACGATGGCCAGGATGGCGATGACGTCGACACCCGCCTCGCCCGCGAGCAGGTCCACGATGATCGAAATGGCCAGCCAGAGGGCCACGAGGATCGCTGGGGCCGCCCAGACCACGGCCGCCGCGTCCGCTCGCCCCGTGACCCACAGCCCGACGCCCACGACGAGGCCGCCCAGGCTCACGGGGAGGAGGGCTCTCTCGACGACGGCACCGAGGCTGGCGGCGATCCGGCTCATCGCGGGAATCTAGCGCTGGTGCCGACCGCCGCGGGGTGCCGTTGGGCCGCGGCGGGCGGCCGGTCGGTCACGATCGGGCCGGGCCGAGGAGATCCCGTGCCCACGCGCCGACGTCGGGCCAGATCCGCTCCGCGCCCGCATCGCGGAACGCCGCCTCGCTGGTCGTGCCGGCCACCGCGGCGAAGGCTGCCCCCGCGGCGCGGGCCATCTCGAGGTCAACTGGCGTGTCCCCGACGTAGATCGCGTCCCCCGCCGGCACGTGCATCTCGTCGAGCGCCCGCAGCAGCGCCTCCGGATGCGGCTTGCCGTGCGTGACGTCGTCCGCGTACCAGGCGACCTCGAAGACCCCCGCCAGATTGAGGCGCTCGAGGTTCGGCTCCACCACGCCGCGCGTCGACGCGGTGACCAGGCCGAGCCGGACGCCCCTCCGTCGGAGCCGTCGCAGGGCACCCCGAGCCCACGGCATCGCCCTCGGCCGCATCCGCCGCATCTCCTCCGCCCAGCGCGCCGACGTGCGGCCCCACAGGTGCTCCGGCACGCCCAGCTCACGGTAGCTGCGCCGCCAGTCCGGCGTGTACCTCTCACGGAACCATTCGCGGCTCATGGTGATGCCCAGCTCGCCCAGGACGATGGTGTTGGCGCGGTAGATCAGCGGCAGCGTGTCGACGATCGTGCCGTCCCAGTCGAAGAGCGCCGCCGTGGGAAGGTGCGGCCGAGGCTCTGACCAGCCTCTTTCGGGCCAGCTCACGCGCCGGCCGCCAGGCTGGCCACCACGGCCCCCACCCCGAACGCCCCGATGATGCAGGAGGCCAGGATGTTGAGGCCTCGCACGACGCGCGGCGTCATCCGGGCCCGCAGCCCGGCCACCAGCGACGTCAGGAGCAGCCACCATGCCGCAGAGCCGCACGCCACGCCGGAGGTGACGAGGGCCGCGCCAGCCGTCCCGCTGGTGCCCGCGCCGAGACTGGCGAACAGCGCCGTGAACGAGAGGATCGTGGCCGGGTTCGTCAGGGTCAGGCCGACCATCGTGCCGTAGGCGGTCAGCGCGGTGGCGCGCCGTGCCGACGCCTCGGGGTCGGGGACGGTGTCGGCGGGAACCGAGGTGAGGCTCGCCCGGAGGCCCCGGGACGCCATTGCAGTCAGCACGGCCCCGCCCGCGATCCCGACCGCCCGGTCGAGCCCGACGAGCACGCCGGTCAGCGCGGTGAGCCCGAAGGCGGCGATACCTGCATAGATGCCGTCGGCCGTCGCCACGCCGAGGCCCGAGGTGAACCCGTGGGCCCACCCGTGCTCGATGGTGCGTCGGATCACGAGGAGCCCGACGGGGCCCAGGGCGAACGCCACGGCGAGGCCGATGGCGACACCGCGCAGGAAGAGGAGGGGCTGCACGGGGACGGGCTGGCTGACGGCGGTCTGGGCGCGGGGGTCGGGGTCGGGGTCGGGGCGGCGGTCGGCGTCGGGGTCGGGGCGGGGGTCGGCGTCGGCGTCGGGGCGGGGGTCGGCGTCGGCGTCGGGGCGGGGGTCGGCGTCGGGGCGGGGGTCGGCGTCGGGGCGGGGGTCGTCCCCTTCGTCCCCACGACGCGAACGCCGTTGACTGGCGGGTAGTTCGAGTAGTACGTCTTGGTCCAGTGGACTTGGCCGTGGTCGTAGATCGTCACGGTGACCCACACTTTCTTGCCGTCCACTGGGAAGTTGTTGCGGTACGAGTAGCCGACGGGCTTCGTCGGATCCCGCACGACGGTGTCGATCGCCTTGGCGCCGGGCTGGATCACCAGGTTGCTGATCTTGTACGTCCGGCCGTTCGGCGGGCTCCAGTTCTTGAACGTCAGCCATCGTTTGGAGCCGCTGGTCTGGACGATGCTCTGGATGAGAATCGGATAGGGCGTGTCGTTGGTGAAGCTCATCGTCTGCTTGGTCGTGCCCACGATCCACACGGTCGCATCGAGGCCGGGCGGGAAGCGGTCGATGAACTCGTTGTGGTTCTGCCGGGCGCCCGGCACCATACCCGCCCGGAACGCGGCGTTGAACAGCGTGGTGGACGTGGTGCAGATGCCGCCGCCGAAGGCGCCGGTGACGGTGATCGTGCCGCCCTCGATCGCGTTGCCCGGCCCGACGCCCGGGATCTGGTGGAGGTCGCCGACCACCTTCCAGAAGTCGAATGTCCCGCCGGCGGGGACGACGGTGCCGTTGATCTTCTTCGCCGGTGCCTCGATGTTGCCGCCCCAGTAGTTGTTGATGAGCACCCAGTAGTAGATGCTGTATGAACTGATTGGGACCATCTCGGCCGCGTACTGCTGCGCCTGGGCCAGGGACAGCTTGGGCTCGACCGCGTGGACGACGGCCGACAGGGGCTCGACCGCGTTGCCCGCCTCGCGAGCCGCCAAGTGGTTCACGATGGACGTCTTCATGGCCGCCACGTCGAGCGTCCGGCCCTCGCGGCTGCTGCCGGTGGCGACCACGTGGTTGCTGACGAGCTTGAGGCCGGCATCCTGGGCCGTCTGGTCCACCTGCTTGGCCAGTGCCGCGATGAGCGGGTCGAGGCCCGACTCGTCAAGGACGGGCGTGAGGGTGCCGTCCGCCGCCTGCGCGAAGCTGATCAGCGGCTGGAGGCTCGCGCTCGGGATGGTCCACGAGTCGGCGCCGCGCGCGATCACTAGGTCGGCCGTCATCCGGTCGGCAGCCTCGGCAGCGCCCTCAGCTGCCGCCGTCGCGAGGGTGGGTGCAACCGGTCGCATCGGCACGGTGAGGCTGATCTGCGCAGGGGCGTCCAGCGCGGTGAGCCTCTGGTCGAGTTGGGCCAGCAGCGATGCCTTGTCCACGGCCCGCCCCTTGCTCGCCCCCACGACGGTGAACGACCCGTCCGGGCCCCTTGCGACGGAGGCATTCCCCGGGGCCTGGTCGATGCCGGCGGCCAGCGTGTCCACAGCAGCGGCGAGCTTGGCGCGGTCATAGGTGACGACCGACGCCACTGCGACGCCTCGGATCGCCGTCTGAGGGGCTCCGATGAGGTTGGCCAGCGGCTGCCCCTGCCGGCCTGCGGCGAGCGCAGCGTCGAGGATGGCGACCGTGTCCGGGCCGCGGCCGATGTCCGCGAAGGTGATGGTGGTCGTATTGCCGTCGGGGCCGGTGAGGTCGATCTCGCCGCTCCCCAGCGACGCGTACGCCCTGGCGATCGCCTCACGAGCCTGAGCGATGGTGAGCCCGGACAGGTCCGTGCTGCCGACATGGACACCCGGGAGGACGCGTCCGTCGTACTGCGAACCCCAGACGTGGAGCGCACCGGCACCGAGGCCCACCACCAAGGCGACCCCAAGCAGGAACGAGGATGCGAACCGGATGGCGAGGCGGCGCCGGTGGCGCCGGGCCGGCCCGCTGGCGGATGCGGCGGAAGTCGCCTCGACGACTGCAGTGGCAACCGGCAGCTCAACGGCTGTCGTCTCGTCCTCGGCCGAAGATCCGACGGCCGCGGCCTCGGCAGCGCGGACGGCGGCGGCGGTCCCGGCAGCGACGACCCCGGGGGGCGGCGTCGAGGCGAGGACCTGGGTGGCTGTCACCTCGCTCGGTTGGCGATCCGGGGTCGCGGCGGCGGACGTGTCGCCTTCTGTCGGCGTGATCGCCCACTCGGCCTCGGTCGGGACGTCGCCGGGGGTCGGTGGGCCGTCCGCGGCGGTCGTGGAGGACGGCGCAGCGTTGGACGCGGGCTCAGGGCCGACAGGCATGGGCGGAACCGGCACGATCGCCGCGATCGGCACAGCGATGGTCACCGGCCGCTGACCGAGCCGGACAAGTGCCGCGAGGCCATCGTCCGCGGGCAGGGGCGGCCTCGGCCGCACCAGAGCCGCGAGCTCCGGGTCGCCGGTGTTGGGCGCGCCCCCCTCGGGCGTCACGTCGGCTGCGGCTTCGGGTGCCGCGGACTCAGGCTGGTCGGTCATTCAGGGCTCGTGCGCGGATCGCCGAAGCCGGGTGGCCACGCGGCGGCGACGCCATCTTCGCGCCTGCACGCGGATCTGTCATCAGGCGTCCGGCCGCTACCCCACCCGGCCGGTCTGTGACGCTCGGGTCGCCTCAGACGTTGCGCGGCAGGATCACCACGCGGCGGTTCGGCTCCTCGCCAATCGACTGCGTGGCGACGTCCCCGTTGTCGCGCAGCGCGATGTGGATCCAGCGGCGTTCAAGCGCCGGCATCGGCTCCAGCTGGAGCATCTTGCCGGTCTCGGCCACACGGCCGGCAGCGCGCGTGGCGAGGTCCACCAGCTGGCGCTCGCGCCGCCCCCGGTAGTCCTCGACGTCCACGAGCACGCGGGTCCACTGGCCCGTGCGCCGCGAGAGCATCAGGTTCACGAGGTGCTGAAGCGCGGACAGGCGCTCGCCCTTGCGCCCGATCAGCGAGCCGAGGGACTCTCGGTCCCCGCTGTCGCCCACGACGTTGAGGCGGCTCGTCTCGCCCTCGCGGATCTCGACGGTCACGGAATCGAACCCGAGATGGCCCATCAGGGTCTCGAGGATCTCCTTGCCGGCCGCCAGTGCCTCGGGCGACGCTTCCGCCGCCTCGAGCTCGGCGCGCTCCATGGCCAGCGACCCGCGCGCACTGGCCACAGCGGCGACCTCGGCGGCGGACAGCTCGGAGCCGCCGCGGCCGGTGCCGCCAGACGGATGGTCGCGCCGGGCGCCCCGGTCGTGCGGTCGGGAGGGGCTGCGATCGTCATGACGCGGTCCGCGATCTCGGTCACCGGAGGGAGCTGTGCGGGCACCGCGGTCGTCGTGGCGCGGTCCGCGATCGTGTCCGCGATCCTCGCGGCGGGTGCGATCGCCGTAGCCCCCCCGGCCGCCGCGCTCCCGGTCCCGGTCACCTCGCTCGCGCTCCTCCCGCGGACGGGGCGCGGGCAGCGGTGATGCCTCGGCCGCCTCTCGCTTTGGCGCGGCGCCGCCGAGCGCGGAGCGAGGCGCGGCCACGATCCTGGCGGGCTCGGCCCCCATGCCCAGCACGCCACGGCTGCCGGAGGTCAGGATCTCGAAGTCGAGGTCGGCGAGGCCCACCCCGAACTGGTCGCAGGCGGCCTTGATGGCCTCCTCGACCGACTTGCCGGTGAACTCTTCGTACTCGCTCATGTCAGCGTCGTCTCCCTCGTCGACCGCTCTTCGCGCGGCTGTTGGGGTTGGGTCGGATGGTCGAGCGGGCGGATAGGTCCCGATCGACGGCCTTCGTGCGCGCCGCTGCGCCGGCGGCCTCTCCGGTCTTGAGGGGCTTCGGGTCGGGCAGGGTCACGTGGTAGCGGGGGCGATAGTCTCGGGCGAACTGCGGGTACCACCCGAATAGGGGGAAGATGCCGCCGAAGCCGACCACCAGGAACTGCTGCACGACGGCGATCGCGGAACTCGCGATCCAGTAGAGCATCAGGCCGGCGGGCACGACGCCGCCGTAGAGGATGGAGATGAACGGCAAGAAGTAGGCCATCTGGCGCTGCGTCTTGATGTTCGTGTCGTCCGCCGTCCGGGGATCCGACGGCGGCAGGAGCTGGCGGGAGGAGATGAGCTGCACCAGCGACGAGAGGATCGCCAGGATGCTCAGGCCGAACCCGAACACGAACAGCCCGGTGGTGTACGGCTCCGGGATGCCCCAGTTGATGCCGAGGATCGTAGAGCTCCCGCCCAGGCATGCGTTCGTGACGTACCCGTGGACCGGGTCGAACTGGGGGCCATTGACCGCGTTGGGGCAGCTGATGCCGAGGATCTTGCCGAAGTCAACCGGGCCGACCCGCAGCATCGCCGTGATGTCGTAGTTGGTGAGGCCCTGGCTGAACACCGTGTACATCGGGATCAGCAGGCCGGTGGTCAGGACCATGGGCAGACAGCCCCCAGCGGGGTTGATGCCCCGCTGCCGATAGAACTCCTGCTGCGCGGCCTGTGCCTTGACCCGGTCGCCCTTGTACTTGCGCTGGATCTCCTTGACTTCGGGCGCCAGCAGCTGCGTCTGCCGCGAGTTCACCAGCTGCCGGCGTGTGATCGGGGTCGTGATGATCCTGATGATCAGCGTCAGGGCCAGGATGGCCAGCAGCATGTTGCCGAACAGCGTGTCGAGCGCCACCAGGCCGATGAACAGGACCTGGAAGATCGGCGTGAAGGCCCAGGCCAGCAGGTCGAACGGGCTGGCTCCCAGCTGGGCCGGGGCCAGCGGCGCCTGGGAGTGCGTCGGCGCGGGTGCTCCCGAACCTGAGGCGCCGGCACCGCCGGTGGCCGGCACGCAGGCTGCGACAACGAGGGCCAGCGCCGCGAGCAGCAGCAGGGGGGCAAGCCGGGCGAGGTGGGTCTGGAGGCGGGTCACGCGGTCGATCTCGTATCGGTTAGGGGACCGGGTCATAGCCGCCCGGATTCCAGGGGTGGCAGCGTCCGATGCGCTTGGCGCCCATCCAGCCGCCGCGCAGCAGGCCGTACTTCACGATCGCCTGCTCCGTGTAGCGCGAGCACGAGGGTTCGAAGCGGCAGCTCGACGGCAGCCACGCGAACACGATCCTGTAGAGACGGATCAGCCTCGTCCCGATCCAGATCCCAGCTCGTCTCACGAATCAGACCGACCTCCGAGCACGCCTCCCGACTGGAGGACCCGCCGCAACGCCCCGACCAGTGCGTCATGGTCGGCTTCGACGAGCGCCGGCCTGGCGATGATGAGGACGTCCCAGCCCGGCTGGAACGAGGGCGCCATCGCCCTGAGCTCCTCTCGGATGCGGCGCCGGACTCGGTTCCGGACCACGGCTCCACCGAGCCGCTTGCCGGTCGCGAGACCGAACCTGGTCTGGTCAAGGTCCGTCCGCACGAAACGTCCGACGAGCAGGGGGTGCGTCTTGGCGACGCCCCGGTCAGCCAGCCTGGCGAAATCGTCCGGGCGGGAGAGCATGACGAGCCGCAGCGGGTTGTGACTGCGCTCGCCGCTGGTCAGACCGAGAGCTTCTTCCGGCCCCTCGCCCGCCGCTGCGCGAGGACGCGTCGGCCGCCCGCCGTCTTCATGCGGGCGCGGAAGCCGTGCTCCTTCGCGCGGTGTCGCTTCTTGGGCTGAAACGTCGGCTTGCCCATCGGGACTGTCCGTGATCCTCTCCATCAGCCTTGGGACCCGGATGCTCCGACCCCTAGAGGCACGCAACGCGCCGAGCGCCCGAAAGCGCGACGGCGCGTGTTCGTCCGGGGGATGATAGGGCGCCCCGGAGAGGGGTGTCAAACGCGCGCGAGGGTCGGCGGCGCGGCCCGAGGATCACCGGACGGGACGTCTGGCATCCGGTCGCCGGGTGCCGTTCGATACCCCCATGGAGTATGGCGGAATCGCCTTGCAGGGGCTCCGGGGGCGGTGTATTGTTCCCCAGCCTCAGGCCGCCGGGAGGCCACTGAGGGGGACTTGCGAGAGCCCCGCCAGAGCCTCGGCCAGAACCATCGCCGGTTGGACTGGGAGCACGGGCGCGGGGGTATCTCCTCGGCGCGTCCCCCATTCGGGCACCGCATCAGGCGCTACCTATCGAACCTTCGCACGCTTGGGGACAACGATCGCAGGATGGACGCGAAGCAGGTTTGGCGCGCGGCCCTCGGAGAGCTGCAGGTGTCGCTGTCGCCTGCGAACTTCGAGACCTGGCTTCGCGACACGCAGCTCGTCGAGGTTGACGAGCAGCGGTTCCGGATCGCCGTCCCGAACGCCTTCGCCAAGGACTGGCTCGAGGGCCGCTACCGCTCCCTGATCTCGCAGACGCTCGCTCGCGTGGTCGGCTACAGCGTCCAGGTCGATTTCGTCGTCGCCGTCGGCGATGCCTTCGCCGAGCAGGCCGCCGCCACGGCCTCCCAGTCGGTCAGGGTTGAGCCCACCCGCGTGGGGGCGCCCGAGGGTGCTGCGGCCGGCGCCTCGTACCTCAACCCGCGCTACACCTTCTCCAACTTCATCGTGGGGTCCGCCAACCGCCTCGCTCACGCCGCGGCCCTCTCGGTCGCCGAGCGCCCCGGCCATGCCTACAACCCGCTGTTCCTCTACGGCGGCGTCGGTTTGGGCAAGACCCACCTGATGCACGCGATCGGCAACTCGGTCGCGGCCAAGTTCCCGCGCAAACGCGTCGTGTAC
>JBJKRU010000161.1:0-4540 GCA_046704485.1 Candidatus Limnocylindrales bacterium
CCCCAGTCCCCGCCCGCAGCCCAACCCCCGCCCGCAGCCTCGGTCGCGGCGGTGGCGCCCGCTGGCGGCGACCTCGAGCGGCTCCGCCACGGCTGGCAGCAGGTCATCTCGATCATCGGAGCCAATCCGTCGCTGCGGCCGCTGATCCTCGACTGCCGCCCGATGGGCGTGGACGGCAACGTGGTGACGCTCGCCTTCCCGGAGGAGAAGGCGTTCTTCAAGGATGTCGCAGAGCGCCGGCGCGCGAACCTGGAAACGGGACTCGCCCAGTTCCTGGGCCACGACGTCGGCGTCCGCTGCGTCGCCACCAACTTCGAGCTCATCCCGCCGCTCCCGTCCGACGTGGACGACGCTCGGATCCTCGATGAGGCGCACCGCATCTTCGCCGACGACCTCGCGGAGATGAACGACGTCCCGGACATCTCATGACCGCCGCCTGACGGGCCGACGCGATCGGCCCACCATGGGCGAGACTGGCATCGGCAACCCACCGACGACACGAAAGGACCGACATCGATGGGCATGAACCCGCAGAAGATGCTGCAGCAGGTGCAGCTGATGCAGCAGCAGATGCAGAAGGCCCAGGAGGAGCTCGAGACGGCCACCGTCGAGGGGTCGGCGGGCGGCGGCGTGGTCAAGGCCACGGTCACCGGCAAGCAGGTGCTGACCTCGCTCACGATCGACCCCTCGGCTGTCGACCCGGACGACGTCGAGATGCTCCAGGACCTGGTCGTGGCCGCTGTCAACGAGGCGCTCAAGGCGAGCCAGCAGCTGGCCGAGCAGAAGATGGGCGCCATCACCTCGGGCGTGCGGATCCCCGGGCTCCCCTGACCGCCCGTGGCCAGCCCCGTCATCGAGCCCGTCGCGCGCCTGATCGAGGCGTTCTCCCGGCTGCCGGGGATCGGCCCCAAGACGGCCCAGCGGCTGACCTATCACCTGCTGCGCGCGCCCGACGCGGAGGCGCGCGCGCTCGCGCGTGCGCTCGTCGCCGTGCGGGACGAGGTCGTGTTCTGCGGCCGCTGCTTCAACATCAGCGACGCGCCGCTGTGCCCGATCTGCCGCGACCCGGGGCGGGAGGACGGCCGACTGTGCGTGGTGGAGGAGCCTCTTGACGTGCTGGCGATCGAGCGGACGGGCGAGTTCCGCGGCCGCTACCACGTGCTGCACGGGGCGATCAGCCCCATCGACGGGATCGGTCCAGACCGGCTCAAGATCCGCGAGCTGCTCGAGCGTGTCGACGAGGCCGCGGCCGCCGGCACGCCGGTCTTGGAGGTCATCCTTGCAACCAACCCCACGCTCGAGGGCGAGGCGACCGCGATGTACCTCGGCGAGCGACTCGAGGGCAGCGTGAGCTCGGTCACGCGCATCGCGCGCGGGCTCCCGGTCGGCGGAGACCTCGAGTACGCGGACGACGTCACCCTCATCCGTGCGCTTCAGGGACGGAGGGCGCTCTAGTGCGCGAGCTGGTCTTCGAGCTCCTGCTCCGGCTCGTCAAGCCCGGGCTGGCCGTCGTCATCGGTCTCGTCGCGTGGCTGCTCGTCACCGGGCCGGGCGGAGCTGCCGGCTCGGCCGAGCTTGCACTCCTCTGCCTCGTTGCGGGCGGGATCGCGGTGCTCTTGGTCCAGGAGGGCCCGATCTAGGGCTGCGACGCAGGGTCAGCGGCGGCCAGCATAGGCTCGACCACGTCCCCGAGCGGCGCGGCGAGCGACCGGGAGAACGTCGCCGTGAGGTGGTGGCCGTCGCGGTACAGGATCATCCCGTCCCGCACCACTGGGCAGGGCGTGGACGGGCAGACCGAGGCGACGATGTCGATCAGCTTCGCCCCCGACGATGCCGCGGCGAGGCGCTCCACCACGCCGAAGTTGGGCGGGAAGGCCATGGCGCGCGGGATCGCGCACCGGTTCACGTCGTTGGGGTACCGGGCCAGGCAGGCCGGGATATCCACGTCGGTCCGCGGGCTGTCGACCATGATCGCGACCTGTGGGGCGCGGAGCTGGCCGATGGCTGCCGCCATCGCGAGGCCCCTGGCCTTGAGCGAGCGGGCGTCGGGATCGATCGGCCCGTTGGCCGCGTAGTAGTACGCCTCGGCGACGACGACCAGGTCCGGATGGGCGGCGTTGATCGCCGCGATCGCACCCTGGCGCCACGTCTCGCACTCCGTGTAGCGCCGCTTGACGAATGGGTGGAACACGGGGACGTCGAGGAACGGGCACGATGCCTTGACGAACGGCAGCAGACGCCACCCGTTGCGGTTGGCCAGCACGTTGAAGGCCGGGAACCAGGCCGACGCGTGCGAATCGCCGACCAGGGCCACCGTGACCGCGCCGTCGCGGACGCCGTAGACGCAGTGCGCCGGGCTCGTGCCGTCGAGGGAGGTGAAGCAGCCGTCGGCGATCAGGCGCTCCTCGTCCGACCGGGCGGCGGCAAGTGACGGGCGAACGCCGTTCGGGAGCGAGACGTTCGCCGGCAGGGTCGCGCTCCCGATGGCCGTCCAGGGGACCGGGGAGGCGCGGGGCGACGGCAGCGGCGTGGGGGCGGGTCCAGGGGCCCCGGCACGCTCCGTCGACCCGGGAGCCGTCGCGGTCCCCCCCGCGGGAACGGGGACGGTCGCCGTCGGCCCGACGGACGCGCTCGCGACCGGCCCGGCGTCCTCGTCGGCCTCAGCGTCGAGCTGGGCTCCGCCGACCCCGCCCGCCGATGGCCCGGTCGAGCCCGCCGCTGGACTGCCTCCGGCTGCGGCAGCCGGGATCGTGACAGCCTCTCCCGCTCGGGCGACTTCCGCCGACGCCAGAGCCTGGAGGCTGCCCGATACCGCGACCACGACCACCATGGCCGCGGCACCGAGCTGCAGGGACCTCGTGGCGACGCCGGGCCGGCCCGCCTCGATCCCGAGGAACGGCAGCTCGATGAACCGGCGGCTGAGCCAGGCGATCACGACCGCGAGGGCCAGCAGGGCGGAGCTTGTCGGGAGGTCCAGCGCGGCTCCCGCCATCGCGGCCGGCAGCACGATCAGTGGCCAGTGCCACAGGTAGAGCGAGTAGCTGATCCGCCCGAGGAACTGCAACGGCGCGGTCCCCAGCAGACGGTCGACCCCGCCGCGCCCGCCCGCGACGATCAGGCCAGCCGCGGCCAACGTGGGCAGCAGGGCGGCGGTGCCGGGGTATGGCACCGAGTCGTCGAGGTAGGCGGCGGAGGCCAGCAGGAGCGCACCGGCGAGCCACCCGATCGCCAGGGCGGCCCGCCTGGGGACTCGCTCGACGACTGAGGCGCCGACGGCGACGAGGCCGCCGAGCGCGAACTCCCACGCGCGAGCGGGGAGGCTGTAGAAGCCCCACGTTGGCGCGGCCGTGGTCAGGGCGATGGATGCCGCGAGGCCCGAGACCGCGATGGCAGAGAGCGCTACGCCGCCGGCGAGTCGAGGCGACGGGCCGTGGAGGCGGCGGGCGGCCCAGGCGACCGCGAGCAGGAGGCCCGGCCACAGGACGTAGAACTGCTCCTCCACGGAGAGCGACCAGTAGTGGAGGACCGGCGACGGCACTCGGCCGAGGCTGAAGTAGTCGAGGCCCTGGGCGGCGAACCGCAGGTTGACCACCGAGAGGGCGGCAGCGCTCGCGTCGGCCATGGCCGCTGGCTGATCGAGCGGGGAGAGCGCCGCCGCCGACCAGAGCACGGTCGCCGTGAGGGCGACGGCCGCCGCCGGCGCGAGCCGCCTGACGCGCCTGCCGTAGAACGCGGAGAGGCTGATCGAGCCGGTCCGCTCGAGCTCGCGCAGGAGAAGGCCGGTGATGAGGAAGCCGCTGATGACAAGGAACACGTCGACGCCCACGAAGCCGCCGGTGACCGGCAGCCCCGAGTGGTAGAGGACGACGAGGGCGATCGCGACCCCGCGCAGCCCTTCGACATCGCGCCGACGGGGACGAAGTGCGGCGTCACTAGTGGACGGGGCACCGGGCGCGGTCCGGCCGCCCGTCGCCCGTCCCTGGGCCGTCTGGGACAACCTGTCGCGCCAAGCACCGAGGCCGCGCAATCAGACCCTCCGGGACGCCTGCTCCGGGACGTGAGACGCACTTCCCGGGGATCCGGTTACGAGCGGTGATTCGCCTCGTCACGAGCGTGGCGGCGCCTCGCCGGCCCATACGCTACCACCCCGGGAGCGGCCCGTTTGACAGCGCCCCGACGCCCACCGTACCATCCCGCCTCGCGCCTCACGAACCCGAGGCCGCCGGTCTCCCGGCCCCCCCCGGCCGGGTCCCCCGTCGTGTTTGACACGGGGGGCGAACTGCGCCACAATGGGCAGTCCGCGCCCCGGGCGGTATAAGGCCGGGCGCTGCACCTTAACAACTGAAGAGTGGTAGGAACTTCAGCACGAAGAACGTGCCTGGACAAGCTCTTTTGAGATGTTGCTCAATCGCAAGATTGAGTTTTCGCGGAGAGTTTGATCCTGGCTCAGGATAAACGCTGGCGGCGTGCATGAGACATGCAAGTCGAACGAACGAGCTTGCTCGTTAGTGGCGAACGGCTGAGTAACGCGTAGGTGACC
>JBJKRU010000162.1:0-8544 GCA_046704485.1 Candidatus Limnocylindrales bacterium
CGTTCGAGCCCGGCGACTTCGTGATGAAGGACGCCGCCGTGCTGCTCGCCGAGGTGGTCTCGGTGGAGCGACGGGGAGCCGTCACGTTCGTCGGCCTCGACGTCGGGTGGAACGTCAACTGCGCCTACTTCATCTACGGCTACGCCCAGGAGGTCGTGCCGCTTCGCGCACCGATGCGGCCCCGCACCCAGCTCGTCACGGTCGCGGGCCACATCAACGAGGCGGGCGACGTGTTCGCCGAGGACTATCCGATGCCGGAGGTCGCCGAGGGCGAGGGGGTGGCCATCCTCAACGCGGGCGGCTACCTGCAGGCGATGTCCATGACGCACTGCCTGCGGCCGACTGGGTCGGCGGTGTACCTCGAGCGGCCGCCGGCGTAGCCTTCGCCCATGCTGCCGCGGCCTGACGAACCCGCCCTCGCGCGTCGTGCCACCAGTGTGACGGTCACGGCCGTCCGCGGCCGGGACGTCGTCTCGCGCGCCGATCGCCTCGCGGGCGAGGAGCCCATGGCGATCCGCGTGGCCGGTCCCGGCCAGGCTCCGGTGGACGTGGCGGTCACCATGCGCACGCCCGGCCACGAGGCCGAGCTGGCGGTGGGGTTCCTGCACGCGGAGGGGCTCATCAGCGGCCGCGACGAGGTGGAGGCGGTCGACCTGGGTGACGTCGGCACGCTCTCCCGCCCCGACGACGAGGTGCTCGTGCGGCTGCGGCGCCCCTTCTCCGCCGCGCAGGTCGCCGAGCGCCACTTCGCGGTCTCCTCGTCATGCGGCATCTGCGGCAAGGCCGCCCTCGACGACGTGCACCCGCGCGTCCGCCCGATCCCCGACGGCCCGGTCGTCACGCCAGAGCTGCTGTGGTCGCTGCCCGCCCGCCTGCGCGAGGCCCAGGCGGTGTTCGAGGTGACGGGCGGGCTCCACGCCGCCGGCCTGTTCGAGGAGGACGGGACGCTCGTTGCGGTCCGCGAGGACATCGGCCGCCACAACGCGCTCGACAAGCTGATCGGCGGTCGGCTGCTGGCCGGGGAGATCCCGCTCCACGGCCGCATCGTCCTGGTGAGCGGCCGGCTAGGCTTCGAGCTGGTGCAGAAGGCGGCGGTCGCCGGTGTCCCGATCCTCGTCGCCGTTTCCGCCCCCTCGGACCTCGCGGTCGACGCCGCCGCGCAGCTGGGGATGACGCTGGTGGGCTTCCTGCGCGACGACGGCTTCAACGTCTACACCCGCCCGGACCGGGTCGCCACGGGGCGGGTGTAGGACGCAGCGCGTCAGCCGCCCGGTCCGGCTCCGCTCTGCAGCGGGAACTGCATGCCCGTCGTGGTCGAGATCGACGCCGCGGGCGCTGTGGCCGCGGGGGCGCCGGGCTGGCTCGACGGTTCCGGCAACTGCGGGATCTGCGGGTGCGACGAGAACGGCGTCGTCTCGGGCAGCACCTGGTTGTTGCCGTGGCAGACGGCGCAGAACACGGGCTGGTGGCAGTAGGCGCACGCCGTGTTGCCCTGGGCGCGGATGACCGCGGCGTGGTTGGTGGCCATCTGGTCGTGGTCGACGGTGACCGCTCCCGTCGAGTGGCAGTTGATGCAGTAGTCCGCGGCGTGGCACTGCCCGCAGGACTGCCCGCCGGGGTCGGTGCTCGTGGCGACGTTCTTGTGGTCGAACACCCAGAGCGAGTCGTTGTGCGTGGTCGGCGGCGTGCCCAGCGGCAGGCTGGTGACCGCGCCGACCTGCGGGAAGGTGTGGCAGGTGTCGCACGTCGACGGGATGGTCTTGTTGGTCACCTTGCCGTCGACCACCAGGTAGTGGCCGCCGTCGTGGCACCGGAAGCAGCCCGGGAAGTCCAGGTGGCCCAGGTTGTTGGGGTACGTCGAGGCGGTCACCTTCATCGCCGGCGTGGCGGTCAGTCCGTAGATCGCCTTGATCTCCGTGATCGCCTCGTCGATCGACGCGGCCTTGGACTTCGCGACCGCCGGATAGTTGAGCGCGTAGAACGCCTTGAGCTTGTCCGCTGCGGCGTACGCGGCCGCGTCGTTCGGGTAGAGGGCCCACAGGATCTGCATGCCCTGCGCCTTGATGTACGGCAGGGTGGGGTCGATCGCGCCGGGCTGGGTCGGGTCGACCGAGCCGGCCTGCATGGCGTCGTCGAGGCTCGTGCGCGGGTTGGCGATGTCGTGCCCGATCCGGTTGTGGCAGTCGTAGCAGCTCATCGTGGTCTCGAGCTCGGAGTTGACGATCGCGTTCACGTCGGGCTGCACGTTCTCGGCGACCTTCACCTTGTCCTGCGCGATGTAGGTGGCCACGCTGCCGTCGAGCTGGGTGGCCTGGACGAGGTCGATCGTCTGGGCGGCCGGGTCGGTGCTGTAGAAGTCGACCGTGCGCTCCACGTGCCAGTGCACGCTGCGGTTCACGTCGAACGGGTCGCCGCCGCTGGGCCGGATGACCAGCCCGATGAACTGGGGGGTGTTGGCCGCGTCCTCCCCGTAGACGATCTCGGTCTTGAGCGTTGTCACCGCCGTCCGCGTCACCCCGTGACAGCTCTCGCACGTGTCCGCCGTCGACGGCATGTCGGCATGGTCGGGCGGCGGGATCGGCGTGGGGTACGTGCCGAGCACCACGTCGATCTGCTGCTTGGTGCCGTTGATCTTGGCCTTGAGCCAGCCGATGATGCCCGGCTCGACATGGCACGCTGCGCAGTCGACGCTCTTGTGCGGTCCGGCCTCGTAGGCCTGGAGCTCGGGAGCCATGGTGTGGCAGCGGCCGCAGAAGTCTGCGGTCTCGGTCCAGGTGATGAGCGACACCGCCGTGTACACGCCAACCAGGCCGATGCCGCCCAGGACGAGCACCATCGCGAACAGGCCGCGGCGAGTCCTGGGCATCCGCAGACGCCGACCCCGGAGGTAGAAGGGGTGTCGGGGCCGGCGGTAGCCATCGTCGCCGGTCGCAGCCGGGCTGGCGGGCGGGACGCTCACCCCGCCGTCGTCGGATTCGGACGGGCTGGCGGGCGGGACGCCTCCCCCGCCGTCGGCTGACGCGTCCAGCGCCGGATCGGGCTGGGGCGCGTCGGGCTCGACGGTGTCGCTCATGGATGCCTCAACGGATCAGTGGCCCACGATGAGCTGGATCTCGCTCTCGATCGTCGCCGGGTCGAGGGCGCCCAGCTTGACGTCCTTGATCTTCCCGTCCGCCCCGATGAAGAAGTGGCTCGGGATGCCCATCGTGCGGTATTCGCTCGCGATCCTGGTCTGCTGGTCGACGGCGATCGGGAAGGTCAGCCCGGCCCTCTGTGCGTAGCTCTCGATATCGCTCGGCGACTCGCTGATGAACACCGCAAGGATGTTCAGGCCCTGTGCCTGGTACTTCTGGTATGCGGCCTCGACGTCGGGCGCCTCGGATCGGCAGTCCGGGCACCACGAAGCGCCGAACGTCAGCCACACCGGCTTGCCGGCGTAGTCGGACAGGCTCACCGTCTTGCCGTCGTAGGTCGTGGCGCTGAAGGCGGGCGGGACCGCCCCCACCACCGGCGCCGCGTCGGCGACGCTGCCGGTCAGGTTGACCTGGCTGACACCGTCGCCCTGGCCGAAGCCGTTCCCGCCGAGGGCCACGGCCGCGACTCCGATCAGGACCGCGGTCACGGCCAGGACGATGACCGTCTGCAGGCGCCCGGGGACGCGCCTCGTCGCCGGGGTCTGGGCCGCCGCATCCGCTGCGTTCATGGACGTCGTGCTCCCTTCGTCAGCCGCCGCCCTACTTGAGGCCTGAGTAGCTGTGGAGCCCCGCGAACCACAGGTTGCCGAAGTAGGTGAAGAGGACCGCGCCGAACCCGATCATCAGCAGCCAGGCGGCGCGGGAGCCGCGCCAGCCGCGGACGACGCGCGCGTGGAGGTAGGCGCCGTAGATGAGCCAGGTGACCAGAGAGGCGGTCTCCTTGGGGTCCCAGCTCCAGTAGGTGCCCCACGCGGTGTTGGCCCAGACCGCGCCGAGGATGATGGTCAGGGTGAGGAATGGGTAGCCGACGACGGTGGCGCGGTAGCCGATCTCGTCGAGGACCTGGGGCTTCGGGAGGCCCCACCGGCCGCCCTCGGGCTGGATCAGGTAGAGGAGCGCCGCGCCGAACGCGATCGAGAACGAGCCGTAGGCGACGATGGCGACTGGGACGTGGACGGTGAGCAGGAGGTTGTTCTGGAGCGCCGGGACGAGCGGCTCGACAGTCGACGGGATGGTGGACGCGTACGCCATCATGCCCAGCGCCACGGGAAGGGCGATCAGGGCCAGGATCCGCTGGTGGTACTTGTACTCGAACCACATGTACGCGACCAAGACGCCGAACGCGAACGCGAGGGAGAACTCGTACATGTTGGCGAACGGCCCGTGGCCCGTGGCGACGGCCCGGAACGCGAGGCCGGCCCCGAGCGCCATCGTGGCCAGCCAGCCGAGCATCGAGGCGTAGCGGCCGAGCGCGGTCGTGCGGGGACCGGACACGAAGCCGAGGGCGCCGCTGGAGCTGGGCATGCCGGCGGTCTGCATCCGCGCCGCCCGCAGGCCGGAGATGGCGTAGAGCGCGTAGCAGAGCGTCGCCAGGCCCGTGGCGATCATCGCCGCCACGAAGGCGAAACCCGACAGAGTGATCATTGGGACAACCTCCCTCAGGCGTTGGTCGGCGCCTGGAGCGCCGTCCGGATGTCGGTGACGAGCTGGTCGAAGTCAGTGCCCAGCGCCGCGTCTCGGCGCCCGAGGCTGGCCACGGACAGCACCGCCATGGCGCCCCGCGACGTGATGCGCGCCCACACCCGCCGCTGCGGGAGCATGAACACTGCGGTGAACCCCACGAACAGCAGCAGCGCGCCGAGCCAGATCAGGATCTGGCCGGGATCGCGGTTGATGCTCAGGACCGTGAACTGGGACTCGCGGTCGAAGGTGACCGTGTAGCTGCCCAGCTGCGTTGCCTTGCCCTGGTCCAGCACCTGGTCGGCAACCGAGGAGCTGTTGACGGCGCTGACCAGGACGGCCCGCACCTGCCCGGGCTGGACCAGCGTGTCCGAGGTGCCGGTGGTGCCGAACACGTAGATCTCATCGCTGGTGTCCGGGAGGAGGATCAGGCCGGCCGGGCGGTCGGCGCCGTCCGCCGACACCTGGTCGAGCGGCAGGCCCTCGCTGTAGACCGTCTTGCCCGAGGCGTCCTTGACGGTCATCACCACGGCCTGGCCGTAGCTGCTCTGGTAGTACGTCGCGCCGTCGTAGGTCAGCGGCTCGTTGACCCGGATCGTCGTCGCCGCGACCTGGGTGCCGTTCTTGTAGAGCACCACCTGGCTGGCATAGTCGGACGGCAGGTTCGCGGTCGTCGTGTACCACGTCGAGGTGAAGTCGATGAGCTTCATCGTCAGGCCTGGCTCGGTGCCGGTCGGCAGCGTCGTGCCCTCGGCGATCGTGAAGTTCGCGTTCTTGTACCCGAACGTGGTGCCGATGATGGCGCCCAGCAGGATCAGGATCAGCGAGATGTGGCCGGCCAGGGACGCGAGCGCCACGAACCGGTTGCGGTCGCCGTACAGGTGGATCGCGCCGTCGTCCTGGACCAGGGTTCGGTAGTGGTGCTGCCGCAGGACGCCCCTGACCTTGTCGAGGGTCTCGGCTGAGCTGGAGTGGACGACGATCTGCTCACGCTGCGGCGCGTGCTCGAAGAAGCTCGGCCCGACGTCGACGCGCGGCCTGGTGGCCGTGCGCCAGGCGCCCGGAGTGCGGTGCACCGAGCAGGCCACCAGGCTGACGACCAGGGAGGTGACCAGGACCTTGAACAGCAGCGAGTTGAAGACGTTGAACAGGCCGAGGGTGTCCGTCGCGACGACGATCGCGCCGAGCAGCGTCACGACGACGCCCACGCCCAGGTGCCAGCCCATCTCCTTGCCGTTCCAGAGTCGGTAGGACCCGAGGCCCAGCAGCCCGATGCCCATGAGGAGCGTGATCACACCCGGCGCGTACGCCAGGATGCCCGTCCAGCCGCCGTAGCGCGGCCGGACCATGTCCAGGAACTGGGAGCGCAGGGAGGGGTCAACTGCCTGGGCGGCCGTGATCTGGATGACCAGCGACCCGGCGACGCACAGGGCGGCGAGGGCGATCATGAGCACCATCGCCACGCGCATCGACGTGATCAGGTGCCATAGTCCCTCCAGCGCCTGATCGACGTAGTCCATGACGCTTGGCTGGGCCGCCGCTTGACCTGCCACTGCCGCCGGACGGAGCGGCGGAGTGCGAACCTCGTGGGCCATCTCCGGCGACCTCCTCTACAGGCCCAGCGGCGAGGTGAACCTCGCCAGCTGGCCGAGCATGTTGGTGAGCATCAGAACGCCGAGCACCGTCAGGAGCAGGCCCGTCACGGTGTTGACGGCGACGTGGTGGCGGCCGACCCAGCCCAGCCGACGGCTGACCGCAGACGCGCCAAGCGCCACGGCCATGAACGGGATGGCGAGGCCCGCGGCGTAGGCGGCGAGCAGCAGCGTCCCCGTCGCGACCGACGCGCTGACCGTCGCGAGGCCGAGGATCCCGCCGAGGATGGGGCCGATACACGGGCTCCAGCCCGCTGCGAACAGCAGGCCGAACGCGAAGGAACGGCCGTAGCCGGGGCGCTCCGTCGACACGACGACGCCCCCGCCGCCGACGCCGGCCATGATCAGGCCTCCGCCCATCGCGCCGCCCATCGCGGGCATTGCCCGGGTGTCGCGCCACAGCGCGCGGATGTTGATCAATCCCGCCACCTGCAGGCCGAGGACCACCAGCAGCGTCCCCCCGACGATGTTCAGCACGCGGCGATCGAGGAACAGCCCGACGGCGCCGATCGCGGCCCACATCGCGATGAACACGAGTGAGAACCCGAGCACGAACGCGAGGCCGTGCGCTGCGGCGGGCCGGCGGCCGGCGGTGCCCTCGCCGGTCGCGCCAACCATGTAGCTGACGTACGCGGGCACCAGCGGCAGGCAGCAGGGGGACGCGAAGGACACGACGCCCGCCGCGAGGGCGATGCCGAGCCCGAGCACGCCCGACAGGTCGGTCACGGCCTCAGCCCCCCACCACGAGGGTGCCGGTCATGCTCGGATGGATCGTGCACGAGAACGTGTACGTGCCCGCGGCGAGCGCGGGGATCTGGTAGTCGATCGAGGCCGGCCCCGTGACCATGTCGCCCGTGAACACGGTGCTGCCGCTGCTGTCCTTGATCAGCATGTCGTGCGGCACGCCCGAGTCCTGGTTGTCGAAGTGGATCGTGAACGGCGTGTTGGCCGGCGCGTTGAGCGTGGCGTTCGTGAACGCGAGGTTCTTGGCCCCCTCGTCCACGACCGTGCTCGCGGGAGCGGCAGAGGCGACTGGCGTGACTGACCCGGACGGCCCAGCGGCCGACCCGGACGCGGTGGCGGACCCGGCCGGCGCAGCGGAGCCGGAGGCGGCGGGCGACGGCAGCGGGCTGGCGAGCCCGTTGATGTCGGCCTGGAGCGAGGCCGGGACCATTGACGCACCGGCGATAGCTGCCGCGTACTGCTGCACGCTGGCCGCGTAGTCGGTGGTGGGGTCGATCTCGATGACCTGCCGCCACTCGCTGATCACCGACGCCCAGTCGGGGTTCGCGGCGTGCATGTAGAGGACGCCGAGGTCGTAGTGGACCTCCTGGGCCACGGACTTGTCGGTGGGGTTGAGCGCGACGATCTGCTTCCAGTCCTTCTCGGCCGTGGCCGTGTCCTGCAGGTTGTACGCGGCCGCCCCGGCGGCGAGGAGCGCCTTCGTGTCGTTCGGGTTGATCGCGAGGACCTTCCCGTAGAAGGTGGCGGCGTCGGTGTAGTCGGCACCCTGGAAGTACACGTTGCCGATCTGCATCATCGTGTCGGTGTCGTTGGGGTTCGACTGGAGCGTCGTCATCAGCGACGTGATCTGGGCCATGTCCACCGTGGGTCCGGAGGCGCTGGGAGCGAGCGATCCGTCGGCGGTCGTGCCGGCGGTGCCGAGGTTGAAGATGGCCGGCACCACCAACCCGACCAGGAGCACCAGCACCAGCAGGCCGGACGCGACGATCGCCGCCAGCTTCCACGGGCCGCTGCTGGCAGGCGGAGCGACTTGGGCGGCGGGGACGGTGGTCCGAACCTTGGCGCGTCGGGTTGCGCCCTTGGCGGGCGCCGACTTGCTGAAGGTGTTGGCGGGCGTCGCGGTGCGGAGCTTGTTGGCTGCAGCCTCGGGCGTTGCCGCCCGGTCCGCCTTGCCGCCGCTGACCATGTCGCGGTGGGCGCCGGGCGTCACCGACGCGTAGAGCGCGTCAAGATCGTCGGTGTCCGTGTCGTCGACGGCCGCCTCGGTCACCTGCAACACTGGGGCGGCCTCCGGCTCGATGGCCGAGGTCTCGGACGCTTCCTCCGCGTCCTCGGCTGGCTCGTCTTGGAACGACTCGTCGGCGAACGCTTCGTCGTCGGGGATTGCCGGGACGGAGTCCCGGGGGGGGGGGGGGGGGGGGGGGGGGGCGGGGGTGAGCCGCCGCCGGCCGCCGGGCGCGCTCGTGTGCCCCCCCCCCCGCCCCCCCCGGGCG
>JBJKRU010000163.1:0-2860 GCA_046704485.1 Candidatus Limnocylindrales bacterium
CGGGTGCCGGACCACGCCGCCCCGCGGGCGCTCGCCGCGGCCCTCGGCCCGCTGCCCACGACGTCGGCGAACCGATCCGGCGAGCCGGACGCGCGCGACGCGCACGAGATCCTCGAGCGCCTGGGCGACTCGCTGGCCCTGGTGCTCGACGGCGGCCCCGTCCGCGGCGGGCCGGCCTCCACCGTCGTCGACTGCACGCTCGAGTGGCCGTCGATCCTGCGGGAGGGGGCGATCCCCTCGGCGGAGATCGCCGCGGCACTCACCGGGGCTGGGCTCCCCCACGCGATCGGCACGTGGGACGTGGACGACGCGTAGCAGCCCAGGGCCGCGGCTTGCTGCTCACGCACGCGGGAATCGGGCCGCGGGCTCCCCACTCATGGGACAATGCAGCCCGCTGACACACGTCCGAGTCGCGCCGAGGAGGTCCCCGTGCCCGAGTCCGCCGTTCCCTCTGCCGCTTGGGCCCCCATCTCGGAGGTGGACCCCGAAGTGTGGGCCGCGCTGGAGAGCGAACGCCACCGCCAGACGGACAAGCTCGAGCTGATCGCCAGCGAGAACTACGTCTACACGGCGGTCGAGGAGGCGCAGGGCTCCTGGCTCACGAACAAGTACGCCGAGGGCCTGCCGGGCCGGCGCTACTACGGCGGCTGCGAGTACGTCGACGTGGTGGAGGACCTGGCTCGCGCCCGC
Source organism: Candidatus Limnocylindrales bacterium (assembly GCA_046704485.1). Lineage (GTDB taxonomy): Bacteria > Chloroflexota > Limnocylindria > Limnocylindrales > CSP1-4 > CAIXZV01. The sequence goes on from JBJKRU010000163.1 coordinate 691, forward strand.
GCGCTGGCGCTCTTTCCCGGGGCCGACCACGTCAACGTCCAGCCCCACTCGGGCGCCCAGGCCAACATGGCCGCCTACTTCGCGGTCCTCAAGCCGGGCGACCGGATCCTCGGCCTCAGCCTCGCCCACGGCGGCCACCTCACCCACGGGTCGCCGGTCAACTTCTCGGGCCGCCTCTACGAGGTCCACGGCTACGGCGTGGACCGGGAAACCGAGCGCCTCGACTACGACGTCATCGAGGCGCAGGCCGAGGAGGTCCGCCCGAAGCTGCTCGTCGCCGGCGCCTCGGCCTACCCGCGCGTGTGGGACTTCGAGCGCCTGGCCTCGATCGCCCACGGCGTGGGGGCGCTGCTGTTCGTGGACATGGCGCACTTCGCGGGCCTGGTCGCGGCGGGGCTCCACCCCACCCCGTTCCCGCACGCCGACATCGTGACCACCACCACCCACAAGACCCTCCGCGGTCCCCGCGGCGGGCTGGTGTTCGCGCGCGCTGACCTGCCCGAGGGCATCGACCGCGCCGACTACCCGGCGCTGGGCAAGAACAGCCTCGCGGCCGCCATCGACAAGAGCGTGTTCCCCGGCGTGCAGGGCGGCCCGCTGATGCACGTCATCGCCGCCAAGGCGGTGGCGCTGCTCCTCGCCCAGACCGAGGGCTTCCGCGCGGACCAGGCGCGCACCGTCGAGAACGCGCGGGTGCTGGCGGAGACGCTCGCCGCGGCCGGGGCGAGGCTCGTCTCGGGGGGCACGGACAACCACCTCATGCTCGTCGACGTCACGCCGCTGGGCGTGACGGGCCGCGAGGCCGAGGCGCTCCTCGACGAGGTGGGGATCACCGTCAACAAGAACGCCATCCCGTTCGACCAGAACCCGCCCAACATCGCCTCGGGCATCCGCGTCGGGACGCCGGCGACCACCACCCGGGGCATGGGCCCCGACGAGATGCGCCAGATCGGCCGCCTCGTCGTGAGCGCGATCCGCGACCGCGAGGAGGCCGGTGTTCACGACCGCATCCGCGGCGAGGTCCGGGAGCTGACCGGCCGGTTCCCGGTGCCCGGCCTCCCGCGCGGGCGCGCCTGAGCCGGGCCGCCGCCAGCCGGCCGAGCCGAGGAGCCAAGGGACCCGATGAGGCTGATCGCCACGTTCGGCACCGACGTGCCGGTCCTCGTCGCGGCGTTCCTCGCCTCGGGCCTGCTGTCCCTGCTCGGCACCCCGCTCGTGGCCCGCGTCGCGGGCCGGCTGGGCGCCGTGGACCAGCCCAACCACCGCCGCGTCAACGCGGCGCCGGTCCCGCGCGGTGGCGGCGTCGCGGTGGCCCTCTCGTTCCTGATCGTCGCCACCGTCGTCGTGGTGGCCAATGAGGGCGCGGAGCTCGTGCCGGACCCGAACCGGCCGGAGACCTCGACCTTCCTCGCCGTCATGCTCGGCGGCTTCCTGGCGATGCTGCTGGGCCTGCTCGACGACGCCCTCCAGCTGCGCGCCCGCTGGCAGCTGCTGGCCCAGCTCGTGGTCGCGGCCGTCTCGGTGGCCGCGGGCGTCTACCCGACCGAGCTGAACAACCCGGTTGGCCCGGGCACGATCCCGCTCGTGCCCGCGGCGGGGATCGGCTTCACGGTCGTGTGGATCCTCGGGATGATCAACAGCATCAACTTCATCGACGGGCTCGACGGGCTCTCCTCGGGGATCTCGCTCATCGCCGCGGCGACCCTGGGGACGATCTCGTTCACGACGGCCATCGGCATCACCGGCCAGCCCATGGTGGGCGTGCTTTGCTTCACGCTCGCGGGGTCGCTGCTCGGGTTCCTGCGCTGGAACTTCCACCCGGCGCGCGTCTTCATCGGCACCACGGGCGTGATGTTCGTGGGCTACATGCTCGCGATCCTGTCGATCCTCGGCGCCGCGAAGGTGGCGGTCGCGCTGCTCGTGCTGGGCGTGCCGATCATCGACACGTTCTGGATCATCGTCCGGCGGCTGGCCACGGGGCGCTCCCCGTTCACGCCGGACCGCGGCCACATCCACCACCGGCTGCTCGACCTGGGCCTCTCCCACGCCCAGACGGTGCTGGCGATCTACGGGATCTGCCTCGCGCTCGCGGTGGGCTCGATCGTCCTCTCGTCCAACCAGCAGGTGTACGCGTTCCTCGGCCTCGGCGTCGCCTTCGGCGTCGGGCTGT
>JBJKRU010000164.1:0-3700 GCA_046704485.1 Candidatus Limnocylindrales bacterium
TCATCCGTCGGGCGGCCTGGGCCAGGACGGCCAGCTGGGCGTTCCCGTGGGCCTCCGCGCTGCGGGCGCGCCCGACCAGCGAGCCCGTGGTCAGCAGCGTGCCGCCCACGGTCAGGTCCAGGACGACAACCAGATCGTCGATGTTCCGCGGACCGCCGGTCAGAACCCAGGACAGGATCCCGAACCCGAGCGCCAGGACGCCGCCCACCAGGGCGAGCATGTGAAGTCGCGGCTGGTTCAGCCGCGACGCGCGAAGCGCGGGTCCAGGCGCCGATTCGGAAGGCTTCACGGAGGGGATGCTGCCCAACGATCAACCGCGCGGACACTCACCGGAAGTACCGATCCCCGCGGGACCGTCGGCATCTGGCCCAGTCGACCCGGGCGCGATCCCAGACCGGACGCCGCGGACCCGCGGTGAGCCACACGGCGCCCCGGATGCTGTTCAGCCGACTGGGCGCCAGGCGAAGGCGGCGGCCTCGGGCCGGGCCAGCCAGTCGGCGAGCGATCCCGCCGTCGCGTCCTTGGCCGAGAGGAGCGGCGCCGTCACTGGCCACTCGATGCCCAGCGCGGGATCGTCGTATCGGATCCTTGACTCGCTCGCCGCGTTGTAGGTCCCGGTGCAGAAGTACTCGACCTCGGTCACGTCCGAGAGCGCGCAGAACCCGCGCGCGAACCACGCCGGTGCCCAGAACAGCAGCGGCTCGCCAGCCGATGCCTCGACCGCCACGTGCCGGCCGAGCGTGGGCGAGCCGGGACGAATGTCCACCGCCACCATGAAGGCGCGACCGGTCACGACGCGCATCAGCTTGCCCTGCGGCGGGTCCCACTGGAAGTGCAGGCCCCGGACCACGCCCCGCGTCGAGCGCGACTGGTTGACCTGCGCGAACGTCGTGGGCAGGCCGAGCGCCCCGAAGCTGTCCGCACGGACGATCTCGGCGAACCAGCCGCGCCCGTCGGGGAACGTCTGGGGCCGGGCGATCAGGACCTCGGGGATGTCGGTGGGCTCGACCGTGAACGGCACCGCTACATCATGACCAGCCCGCCGTCCACGGCGAGCACCTGGCCCGTGATGTACGCCGCCTCGTCCGAGGCGAGGAACGCCACCGCGTTGGCGATGTCCTCGACGGTGCCGAAGTGGCCCAACGGGGTCTGCGCCTTGATTGCATCTTGGAGCTCGGCCGGCAGGTCCTTGGTCAGCTCCGTGGTGATGAACCCGGGGGCGATGGCGTTGACCGTGATGGCTCGCGAGGCGAACTCGCGGGCGCACGCCTTGGTGAGTCCGATGAGCCCCGCCTTGGAGGAGCTGTAGTTCGCCTGCCCCGTCTGGCCCGCCTGTCCGGAGACCGAGCTCATGTTGATGATCCGGCCGCCCTGCTTCGCCTTGAACATCGGCCGGACGACGGCCTTGGTGCAGTAGAACGCCCCGAACAGGTTGACCTCGAGGACGGCCTTCCACTCATCGACGCCCATGCGCATCACGAGGTCGTCGCGGGTGATCCCTGCGTTGTTGACCAGGATGCTCACGTGGCCGAAGGCCTCGAGCGCCGTCTTGACGAACGCGTCGCACTGCTCGGCGTCGGTGACATTGCCCGAGACGAAGATGGCCTTCCGGCCGAGCGCCTCGATGTCGGCGCGCGTCTGCTCGCCCACCGCTGGGTTGCCCGCGTCGAGGATGGCGATGTCGGCGCCCTGGGCGGCGAGCCGAAGGCAGATCGCCCTCCCGATGCCGCGCGACCCGCCGGTGACGAGGGCGACCTTGCCAGTGAGATCGAGCATCGCGGATTGCCTCCTGGGCGCTGGGCCGGGGTGTCCGGCGCGGGGTCAGATGCCGGCCTGATTGGCGTGGGCGGGCTCGCCCGGGACCACGTCGGAGAGGTCGAGGTGGCCGGGCATCGGGCGGGCCAGGACCTCGGCGAGGGCGGGCGGGATCGGGTCCACAGAGCCCCAGTCTACGGGCTGGCGAATCGCCACGTCCTCGGGGCTGACCGCCGCCTCGCCCACGGGTCCGCGGGCGGGATCGGCGGTCCACTCCAGCGCGACGGCGCCCGAGGTGAACCCCGCCCCGAAGGCGATGAACACGAGCTTGTCGCCCGGCTTGACGCGGCCCGAGTTGACAGCCTCGGCCAGGGCGATCGGCACCGAGGCGGCAGAGGTGTTGCCGTAGCGGTCGACGTTGATGAAGAACCGGTCCATCGGCAGGTCGAGGCCCTTGGCGACTGCCTCGATGATCCGGATGTTTGCCTGGTGCGGGACGATCAGGTCCACGTCCTCGGCCGTCCAGCCGGCCTTGGCCACCGCGGCGAGACCCGTCGAGGCGAGCGTGCGGGTCGCGAATCGATAGGTCTCACGGCCTTCCATACGGATCTTGTGCTGGCCCGAGGCGACGGTCTCGTGCGAGGGCGGGGACTTCGAGCCGCCGGCCGGGAGCCAGATCATGTAGGCGCCCTGGGGATCGGTGGTGAGCTCGATCCCGACCGGCGAATGCGCCTCGTCGCTCGCGGAGAGGACCACCGCGCCGGCGCCGTCGCCGAACAGGATGCACGTGCCCCGGTCGCTGTAGTCGATGAACCGGCTGAGCAGCTCGGTCCCGACGACGACGGCGTGCCGCGCCAGGCCGGCCGCGAGGTACGACGACGCGGTCGCGTACGCGTAGACGAAACCCGAGCAGGCGGCTGCCACGTCGAAGGCCGGGGCCCGGGTGTTGCCGATCGCCTCCTTGACCAGCGCCGCCGTCGAGGGCATCCAGTAGTCGGGCGTGAGCGTCGCGACGACGATCAGGTCGATGTCGTCCACCTCGAGGCCCGACGTCCGGATCGCGCGCAGCGCCGCCACGGCCCCCATCGACGCGCTGGTCTCGTGGGCCGCCGCCACGCGTCGCTCCCTGATGCCGGTGCGGGTGACGATCCACTCGTCTGAGGTGTCGACGATGCGCTCGAGGTCGGCATTGGTGAGCACCTGCGCCGGGGCGTAGCGGCCCCAGCCGGTGATGCGGACGGAGCGCTGGGACGGGGCAGTGGTCATGCGGGCTCAACCTCGATCAGGGGGGACTTGGCCTTCACGAGCTGGCCGTTGTCGGCGCAGATCCTCACGACGCGCCCGGCGAGGTCGCTCTTGATCTCGTTGAACAGCTTCATCGCCTCGATGAGCCCGATGATCTGGCCCACCGACACGTGGTCCCCCACGGCGACGTACGGCGTGGCGCCCGGCGAGGGCGCGCCGTAGAAGATGCCGGTCAGTGGCGCTTTGACTGACGGGCGCGCCGAAGGAGCGGGCCCCGCGGACGACGGCGCGGGAGCCGCGGGCGTGAGCCCGAGAGGCGCCGGCGCCATGACCGCGCCCGTGTCCGCCGGCGGCACGAAGACCGCGGGCGCGGCAGCCCGATCAACAGCGGCGGGCGAGCGCACGATCACGGTCGTCCCGCCTGAGCGCACCTCGAGCTCGGCGAGGTCTGCCCGGTCCAGCACGGCGGCGAGGCGGTCAACCAGCGCGAGGAGCTCGACGTCTCCCGTATCGGTCGGGACGGCAGGGCCGGGGGCCGCGCCCGGCGTGGACATGAGGTCGCCGTCGCGCGGACGCGAGCGGCCCCCCGAGGTGGACGTCGACCCGGACGCGGCGGCGGGCGCGGCGGCGGAGGCGGTCCGTCCGCGCGCGCGATCTGCGTCGGGGACGGGGTTGACGACCGGCGCGCCCTCCTCCGGCA
>JBJKRU010000165.1:0-9333 GCA_046704485.1 Candidatus Limnocylindrales bacterium
GCAGGAGAAGGACGAATCGGCCCGTCCGCATGCGCAACTTGGCCCTGTCTGCTAGTCCAAGTCGGGGCACATATTCCGAGGCGGAGGTGCCGTTGATGGCCATGCACGCACCGCTTGCCGACGCCTCACTTCGACGTCCCGCGAGCGGCCTTTCCCCATCGTTCCGACCCGTTCTCGTGGCGACCGAGCGGTGCAAGGGCTGCGGCCTGTGCATCGACGCCTGCGCCCCGAACGCCCTTGCGCTGGACACGGCGCACGTCAACGCGATGGGCCACCATCCGGTTGTGCTGGTGGATGCCGACGCCTGCACCAGCTGCGCCAAGTGCGCGCGCATGTGCCCCGACGCGGCGCTGTCCATCTTCGCCCGGCCCCGCGGAGCCTGACGCCATGACCGTCGTCGACCAGGCGGCCGGCCGGCCCACGATCGTCACCTCGCCGCGCAAGCCGGGCGCCGGGATGCCCGGCGTCCCCGACCGCGTCCTGATGAAGGGCAACGAGGCCATTGCCGAGGCCGCGGTCGCGGCCGGGTGCGACGCATACTTCGGCTACCCGATCACCCCGCAGGCCGAGCTGCTCGAGTGGATGGCCAAGCGCATGCCCGAGGAGGGTCGCGTCTTCGTCCAGGCCGAGAGCGAGCTGGCGGCGATCAACATGGCGCTCGGGGCCTCGGCCGCCGGCGCACGGGTCCTCGTGAGCAGCTCGAGCCCGGGCATCAGCCTCATGGCAGAGGCGATGTCCTACATGGCCGGCTCGCGCCTGCCCGTGGTGCTCGTCAACGTCATGCGCGGCGGCCCGGGGCTCGGCAGCATCGGCGCCGCCCAGGGCGACTACCTCCAGGCCACCAAGGGCCACGGCCATGGCGACTACCGGGTGCCAGTGCTGGCTCCATCGTCCATCGCCGAGGCCATCGACCTCGTCCGCGACGCGTTCATCCTCGCCGAGCGCTATCGCACGCCGGTCATCCTGCTCGCGGACGGCATCCTCGGCCAGGCGATGGAGCCGGTGGCCCCCACGTTCAAGACGCTCGCGAAGTCGCGACCGGACTGGATCCTCGACGGCGCCGACCACCGCGAGCCGCGGGTGCTGAAGTCGCTCCACCTGCGGCCCGAGGACCTCGAGGCGCACGACATCGAGCTCCACGAAGTGTACGAGCAGATCGCCGCCAACGAGGTCCGCTGGGCGGGCGAGGAGCTCGACGACGCAGACGTCCTGCTGGTCGCCTACGGCACCGCCGCCCGCGTCGCTCGCACCGCGGTCGAGCGGCTCCGGGACGACGGCGTGCGGGCGGGCCTCTTCCGGCCGATCACCCTGTGGCCGTTCCCGGCGGCGGCGCTCCGCGAGGCCGCGACGGGTGCACGGGCGGTGATGGTCGTGGAGCTGTCCGCAGGCCAGATGGTCGAGGACGTGCGGCTGGCGATCGAGGGCGCGACACGCGTCTTCCACCACGGCCGGATGGGCGGCATGGTGCCCAGTCCGGATGGCGTGGTGGGCGCGGTGCGGCGAGCCCTGGCCGACAGCGAGGAGGCTGACCGATGACCGCCGCCGAGCCGTTCACCGGGCAGGAGGGCCGCACGATCTACCGTCGGCCGCTGCTGCTGTCGAACCCCACCAGCTACTGCCCCGGATGCGGCCACGGCATCGTGCACCGGCTGATCGCGGAGGTCCTCGAGGAGCTGGACCTGGGCGGCCGGACCATCCTGGTGGGATCGGTCGGCTGCTCCGTGTTCGCCTACGACTTCCTCGCCCTCGACTCGGTCGAGTCTCCGCACGGGCGCGCTGCCGCGGTCGCCACCGGGGTCAAGCGCTTCCGCCCGGACAAGGTGGTGCTCACGTACCAGGGCGACGGGGACCTGGCCGCGATCGGCACGGCCGAGATCGTCCACGCGGCCGCCCGTGGCGAGCGGTTCACGGTCGTGTTCGTCAACTACGGCATCTACGGCATGACCGGCGGCCAGATGGCGCCGACGACCCTCGCCGGGCAGAAGACGACCTCGAGCCCGCGTGGCCGCGACGTCCAGTCGCAGGGGTATCCCCTGCCGGTCACGGAGATGCTCTCGCTGCTGCCGGGCGTCCAGTACGCGGCCCGCGTGTCCGTGGCGGATCCCGGACACGTCGGCAAGGCCAAGCAGGCGCTGCGGCGCGCGTTCGACGTCCAGCTCGAGGACAAGGGATTCTCGATCGTCGAGGTCCTCTCCACCTGCCCGGTGGGCTGGGGCATGACCCCGAGCGAGGCCATGGACCGGCTGCGCGACGTCGTGATGGAGGCCTATCCGGTGGGCACCTTCGTCGACCGTGGCCGCGGCATCGCACCGCCCATGCCGCAGCCGGGCGCGCCCCACCGGTCGATCACGGAGGGGTTCTAGATGGAGCTCTCCACCATCATCGCGGGCTTCGGGGGACAAGGAATCCTGTTCGCCGGCAAGGTGCTCGCCGAGGCCGGGCTCCTCGACGGCCGGGAGGTCCTCTGGATCCCCTCCTACGGCCCGGAGATGCGCGGCGGCACCGCGTCCTGCACCGTGATCATCGCGGACAAGATGATCGGCTCCCCGATCGTCGATCGCGCGGACCACGCCGTGGTGCTCAATCCGCCGTCCATGACCAAGTACGGCGCGGTGGTCGCGTCCGGCGGCCTGCTGGTCGTCAACACGACCCTCATCGAGGCAGAGGCCGGCAGGGACGATGTCGAGGTGCTCGAGGTGCCGTGCACCGCGGTGGCCAAGCGTGCCGGCGACGACAAGCTGGTGTCGGTGGTGGCGCTGGGCGCCCTCGTCGGGCGGCGCCGGTTCGTGGAGCCGGAGACGGTCCATCGGGCGCTCGCGATCGTTCTCGGCGACCGGCACGCCGACATGGTGGAGGCAGACATCGCCGCCTTCGACGCTGGCTACGAGGCGGGTCTGGAGCAGGTCATCGCCTAGGAGTGCGGACTCGGCATAGCGCGGGTCGACGCGCGGCTCGGCGTCGGCGCCGGCGGCGCCTCAGCCCAGGACGCCGGACGTGAGCACCAGCACGAGGAACACGATCGCCGCGCCGACCAGCAGGGCGAGGGCGACCCACAGACCGCCCACGGACGTCCCGTCGGGGTCCGCTGAACCGCTCATGCACCAGCCTCGCCGGGGCTTCCGGGCCGATCGGGATCGGCTGCAAGCCCGGACATGGCGCGCACCACGTCCGAGGTCGAGATCTGGCCGATCGGCACCGCCTCGTCCTCGTCGGACACCACGACCAGGCGGTGGACGTGGTGGAGCTCCATCTTCCGGGCCGCGACCGAGATCGGCTCGTCCTGGCGGATCGTGAGCGCAGGGCTGGTCATCAGGTGGCGCACCCGGAGGCCGGCCCAGTTCGCCCAGAGGTACTCCGTGGCCCGGGCACGGAGCAGGTCCGTCTGGCTGATCACCCCCACCACCAAGCCCGCCTCGTCGACAACCGGCAGGCCGTGGACGCGGTGGGCGTCGAGCAGCCGCGCGGCCTCGGCGAGGGGCGCGTCCTCGCGGACGTCCACAGTCCCCACGGTCATGAGGTCGCCGACCCGGCGGGGGACGTTGAGCTGGGCGGTGTTCATGCGCAAAGACTGCCTGTGCCTCTCGACTGGCCCGGGGGCCGACCGGCCCCGAACCCGCGGGCCATCTGTCGCCGGTCTGCGTCGAGCGTACTGCCCCGCGCTCAGCCCGGCACGCGCGCGAGACGCGCCAGTTCCGACGCGATCGTCTGCTGGAAGCCGGGCATCGCGAGTCGGACCGATCGCGAGAGCGGGCGGCCGTAGCCGAACCGCCGGCCGCCGATGCCGATGAACGTGCCATGAGGCAGCCCGCCGGTGCGCAGCGTGGCGGCCAGGTTGAGGACCTGGTCGATCGGCAGCTCATGCGACGAGCGGGGGGCGGGCGTGCCCATGGCGGGAGCGATGTCCCCGATGGGGAGCGTCACGACGTGGCCGGGCGGCACCCCGACCGCGGCGTCCACGACCACGGTCACCTCGCCGGCCGGGACCTCGAGCAGGTCCTCGACCCGGAGCTGGCCGCACCGGCGCACCTCGAGGCGCGCCAGCAGCGGGGCGGGCAGCGTCGGCAGGAGCGTCGCGATAGCCGAGAGGGCGGCGCCGTCATCGCCCCGGTCTGCGTTGCCGCAGACGAGGAGTCGTACCGACGGCGGCGCGAGCTGCGTCATCGCGCCGCCCCTCCCATCGTGTCGCCCGGCGGAAGCGGTGACCGCCCCCTCCGGTCGGTGGCCCCACAAGCCAGGGTGAACGAACGGGACATGTTCTGAGGGACGCCTTCGGTCGTGACGGGAAGGCTCATCTGAGTCTTGACCTCGGCTTGCCAGCCAGGTCGGCGCCGGGTGCTCCGGACTTGCCCGAGACCGGACTCGCGGTTCATATGCTGGCTTGCCGCGGCCCGGTGGATTAGGGCCGTCGGTCGCGGGGGGGCCGCTCGGATCGCCCGCCAGGGCGGGCCGGACGGCCCGCGGGGTCAGGACCCAGGGCAGAGGGGCACGGCGCACGACAGAGCGCCGTGCCGAGGACGATGACGTGTCGAACCCGACCGGTCCGACACGTCATCGAGCCGACCGGCGGATGCCCTCCTCCACGATCCGCACATCCAGGAAGTGCGTCGCGCAGCTGATGCACGGGTCGTACGCGCGGACCAGCATCTCGAGCTGATGCGTCGCTTCGGCCTGGGGCAGGTCCAGGACGCTCGGGGCGAAGGCGGCGAGGTCGGCCTCGATCGCGCCCTGGTTCTGGCTGGTGGGGGGCACGATCTGGGCGGCACTGACTCGCCCGCGATCGTCCACCTCGTATCGGTGGTGCAGCAGGCCCCGCGGCGCCTCCGTCGACCAGGCGGCCACGCCGGGGCGCGGGACGTGCGGCACCTTCGGCTCGGTCGGGCCGCGGTAGCCGTCGATCAGGTCCCTCGCCTCAGCGCACGCGCCGAGCAGCTCCACGGCGCGGGCGACGATCGAGCGGTGGATGTTGACGCGGATCTCGTCCTCGAGCCCGGTGGCGGCCAGCGCCTCGGCCGCGAGCGGGTGCAGGCAGTCCGCGTCGAGCACGATCCGGGCCGTGGGGCCGAGCAGGTACACGCGCCCGTCGTGCGTCCGGGCATGGAGGGCGTTGGTGCCCTCGACATGCCGCTCCGCGAACGCCTCGCCCCAGGAGCCCGGTGCCAAGTCGAGCCCATCTGTCGAGACGATCCGCCCGTCGTTGTACGGGTATTCGGCGGGATGTCGCAGGGCAACCAGCGGCTGGGGGTGCCCCAAGGCCGGCGGATTCCACGACGCCACGAGGTCGACCGTGGCGCGGGCCAGCTCGACCGCCCGGTCGAGGTCGGCCCGGACGCCCTCGAGGTCCTGTCGTCGCGGCAGCCGCGAGAACCCGCCCACGCGGACAGAGATCGGGTGCACGGGCCGGCCGCCCAGCACGGAGATCAGCTGGTTGCCGATCTTCTTGATCGCGAGCCCCTGCTCGACGATCGGCCGGTGGTCGCCCGCCATGGCGACCACTGAGGGGTAGCCGAGGAAGTCTGGGGCATGGAGCATGAACACGTGCAGGGCATGGCTCTGGATGTACTCCCCGCAGTACAGCAGGCGCCGCAGGGACCGGACGGCAGGCGCCACCTCCACCCCGTAGAGGTGCTCGAAGGCGTGGACCGCGGTCATCTGGTAGGCGATCGGGCAGATCCCGCAGATGCGGGCGACGATGTCGATGACCTCGTCGGCGTCTCGGCCGACGACGAGCCGCTCGAAGTAGCGCGGCGCCTCGAAGATGCCGAGTCGCGCCTCGGCAACCTGCCCATCGTGCACCCGGAGCACGAGCGATCCCTCGCCCTCGACGCGGGTGATGTAGTCGACCTTGAACTCGCGCTCGGCGCCGGGCGCCGGCGCGGTCGAGATCCCGTCAGTCCCGTGCATCGTCCGGACCTCCCTTCGGCTCCGCGGGAACCGCGTACGGGATCACTCCTGGCGGCCCCCCATATGCGGCGACGACCGATCGGAACGTTCCCGACCAGCCGGTGAAGCCGGCGAACAGCCGCGCGACCTCCGCGTCCTCGCGGCCGGTCCACGCGAACGCGCGCCCGAGGCTGACCGCGTTGGCCTGCTCCTTGGGTCCGTAGCAACCGTAGCAGCCGCGGCCGAACCGGGGGCACAGCGCGCCGCAGCCGCTCTGGGTCACCGGGCCGAGGCATGGGATTCCGTGCGAGACCATCACGCACACGACGCTGCGCCGCTTGCAGGCCAGGCACACCGATTCCTCGCGGATCTGGGGCCGGCGTCCGACCGAGACTGAGACCAGCAGTTCGCGCAGCTGGTCGGGGCTGATCGGGCAGCCGTTCAGCTCCGCGTCGACCGTGACCAGCTCGGACACGGGCACTGACTGGGCGAGCGAGGTGACGTACTCCGGGTGGGCGTAGACGGCCGCCCGGAACGCGTCGTGGGCGGACCAGTTGCGAAGCGCCTGGATGCCGCCGTGGTTGGCGCAGGCGCCGATGGTCACCAGCCGCTTCGCCTGCTTGCGCAGCTCGACGATTTCGGTGGCCTGGTCCGGGGTGCTGATCGAGCCCTCGACCAGCAGCACGTCGTACGGGCCGGCCGAGCGCACGGAGCTGGCCTCCGGGAACTCGACGATCTCGAACCGCTCGGCGAGCGGGAGCAGCTCGTCCTCGAGGTCGAGGAGCGTCAGCTGGCAGCCGTCACACGAGGCCATCTTGACGATGCCGACCCTGAGCCGGGGGCGGGCGGCGACGGTCGGCATCAGATGCCCTCCCTGCCGAAGATGTCACCAAGCTGGGCGAGCGCGAACACGGGGCCGTCGCGACACACGAACAGGCGGCCGATCTGACAGTGGCCGCACAGGCCGATCCCGCACTGCATGTGCCGCTCGAGGGTCACGAAGATGCGGTCCGGCGCCAGGTCGCGCGCCTCGAGCGCGTCGACCGTCGCCTCCATCATCCGTTCCGGGCCGCACACGAAGGCGACCGACCGCGAACCGTCCCAGGTGGCCCGGTCGAAGAGGTGCGTCACCACCCCCACGGGGCCGGTCCACGCGTCGTCCGCGCGGTCGACCGTGAGCTGCACGTCGATGTCGCCCCGCGCCCCCCAGCCGCGCAACTCCTCCTGGTACAGCTGATCGGACGGCGTGCGCGCCCCGTAGTACAGCCGGATGGCGTCGAACTGGTCGCGCTGCGCGACCAGGCTGTCGATCAGCGGCCGCAGCGGGGCCAGGCCGATGCCGCCGGTGACGATCACAACGTCGTGGCCCATCGCGCGCTCGATCGGCCACGAGGTCCCCAGCGGACCGCGCAGGCCCATCTCGTCGCGTGGTCCCAGCGCGGTGAGCGCGGCCGTCGCCGGCCCCGCCGCCCGAATCGTGAAGTCCACGGTGTCGCGGCCAAACCTCGAGATCGAGATCGGCAGCTGGGGGAAGGACGGCAGGTCGAGCATCGCGAACTGGCCCGGTTGGCCGGCCAGGAAGGCGTCGTCCACGTCGCCCACCGTGAGCGTCGTCACGTCCGAGGTCTCCTGCCGCACCGAGACGACCCGGCCCGAGACGTACCAGCCGGGCGCGGCGGCGACCGGCCGCGGAGCCGCCGGCTCCCGCCCGGGGGTGAGCGGCGGCGCGATCGCGAGCAACTCTGTCCGCACGTCGATGCCCACCGGGCACCACGTGATGCACCGCCCGCAGCCGACGCAGCCGAAGCTGCCGAACTGGTCGACCCAAGTCGCGAACTTGTGGGTGTGCCACTGGCGATTGCGGTCCCGCGGCCGGCTCCGGAAGTTGCCGCCGGCGACCCTGGCGAAGCCAGCCGTGAAGCAGGAGTCCCAGATCCGCTCCGAGGTCGACGTCGAGCCGTCGAGCGCGGACTGCTGGATGACCGTGTTGCAGAAGCAGGTCGGGCAGACCATGGTGCAGTTGGCGCACGAGAGGCAGCGCTCTGCGATCTTGGCCCACTGCGGGCTGTCGAACTGCGCCATCAGCCGGTCGTGGAGGCCAGCCGACGGAACCGGGTCGCCGATCCGCTCGGCGACCGCGGCGACCGCCTCGGCGGCGCTGGCCCGCTGGTCGCCGTCGGCCGCCCGCACCGGCAGGCGGGCTAGGAGGTCGGCCCCGGCGGGCGACCCGATGCGCACCACGAAGCCATCGTCGAGCTCGGTCAGCGCGAGGTCGTAGCCGCCGCGCGCCTCGGGCCCGGTCCCCATCGAGGTGCAGAAGCAGGTCGAAGACGAGGTGGTGCAGTTGACCGCGATGACCAGCGCGCCCTGGCGCCGGGCCCGGTAGTCCTCGTCGGTGTAGGGGCCGCCGAGCATCACCCGGTCATTGATGCCAAGCGCTGCCAGCTCGCAGGCGCGGACACCGATGAACGCGAGCCGCGGCGACTCCGTCGCCACGCGCTCGAACGTCACGTCCCGACCGTCGCGGGTGCCGACGTTGAGCGACAGCGGGGACGGGAAGGTCCAGCGCTTGGGGCTGATCGGGCCGACCGTGTAGTCGAACACGCGGCGGTCGCCGCGCTCGACCAGGCGGTAGTGGCCGGGCGCCTGCTCGTCGCCGACGCCGATCGGCAGGTCATCGGCCGACTCGATCTCCGCGTACGTGATCGCGCCGTCGACGACCCGAGGCCCCACGACCGTCCGGCCGTCCGCCCGCAGGGCGTCGATCAGGACCCCAAGGTTGGGGCGCGCGAGGAACCAGTCGGCGCCCAGCTGCGAGCCGCCCGTCTCCCCGGGCTGGAGCGCCTGGGCTGCCAACGAGGCGGGCTGTCCGGAGACGGGGGGCTCGCTCGCTACCACGGCTGGATCTCCTTCCGGCTCCACTCCTCACGCGCGAACAGGTCGAGCAGCTGGAGTCGGGTGGCGGCCAGACGGCGGGCCACGGCTTGCAGGACGCGCGGATAGACCGACGCCGCCAGCGCGTTGTCGGCTCGCAGCAGCTTGCGCAGGGCCTCGCCCGGCAGCTCGAGCATGCGAACCGGCTCGATCGCGATCGAGGTCGAGGTCGCGCGGTGGGGCGGCACGATCGCCGACCAGCCCACGATGTCGCCCGGCTCGACGGTGAGGATGGTCACCATCCCGCGTTCCGGCACCAGCGTCCGCAGGGCGATCCGGCCGGTGAGCACGATGCACAGGACGTCGGTGACCTGACCCTCGCGCATGAGCTCGGTCTCCGGCTCGATGTCGCGCAGCTGTGCGATCGCGGCCAGGCGCGCGATGGCCTCGGGCGACAGGCCGGTGCCGAACCAGGACGCGGACAGGGCCGCGGCCGGGTCGGACAGGGATTCGTTGGGGACGGGTAGGGTCATCGCAGGCAGGACCTCAGTCGCCGGGCAGGGTCCGCAGGTCTCGCAC
>JBJKRU010000166.1:0-20322 GCA_046704485.1 Candidatus Limnocylindrales bacterium
GGCCGGCGGCGTGCCCCGAGGGCGCCATCGGCGGGCCCGACGGCGCCCCGCCCGACATCTGCGCCGCGTGCTGCGCGAGCAGCGGGATGGGCCGCGGCGGCGTCGGCCGGCCCGGGTCGGGCACACCCTCCACCCACTTCGTCTTCACGAACGCGTCCACGATGCGAGGGTCGAACTGGATGCCGGCGAACTTGCGCAGCTCGCCCAGCGCCTGCTCCGCGGTCAGCGGGACCATGCGGTACGGGCGCGAGGCGGTCATCGCCTCGAACGCGTCGGCCACGTGCAGGATCCTCGCCAGCAGCGGGATCTCGTCGCCGATCAGCCGGTCCGGGTAGCCCGAGCCGTTGTACCACTCGTGGTGGTTCCGGATGATCGGCAGCTCCCGCGACAGGCGCGTGACCGGCGCGATGATCTGCGCCCCGAGAACCGGGTGCGAGTTCATCGCCATCCGCTCCTCCTTGTTCAGCCGCTCCTGCTTGAGGAGCACCGCATCCGGCACCCCGATCTTGCCCACGTCGTGCAGGAGGCCGCCCCACTCGAGGGCCTCGATGTCGGTTTCGCCGAGCCCCATCTCGCGGCCGATGTCCCTGGCGATGGTCATGACCCGTTTTGAGTGGCGCGAGGTGAACGGGTCGCGCTTGTCTACTGCCTCCGCGAGGACTTCGATCGTCTGCGTGAACATGTCGCGCATCTCGACCAGCTGCGAGTACACCTGGCGTGTGGTGTAGAGGGGCAGCGCGAACACCAGGGTTGCCCACCATCCACCCTGCCCCTCGGTCGCGTATAGGCGCGCCATCAGCCAGCCAAGCGGAGCGAGCGCGAGGTGGCTTGAGGCGAAGGTGCGAGTGTCTGCGTAGATCAGGTTGCGGACGGACATGCCCGTCCGCAGGCCAAGCAGGACCGACACCACGAGGATGTTCGCGGTGAACATCACCGTGGCGCCGATCATCACGGCGGCAAACGAAAGGAGGTGAACCTGGGACGAGCGGCCCAACAACTCCATCGCGATGCCGCCGAGCACGACTGGAGGGACGATCCCGGCATGGTTGGCGAGCGACCCGTACCAGGGGATCCGCCCGCGCAATTCGCGGCCATCAAAGGTGCCGAGGAACGCCACCCAGGCCCCCGCTGCTGGACCACCCAAGGCCATGGCCGCGTAGATGGGGGCAGACGAGACGAACACAATCATCCCGCGGGGCATCTTCACCGGGAAGGACGAGGCGGCCAGCGTGATGAGGACCCAGTACGCGAGGCCCGCGAGGATCTCAGGTCGCGTCGCCGTCTGCCCGCTCGTCCAGCGCACCGCGATCGCGGGATCGACGCCAAACGCAAAACTCGTGGAGATCAGCAGCACGCTGCTGAGCACCACGAGTCCTGCAATGTAGAGCTTCAGGGGCCGGGGCATGTCACCTCGTCATGCGGCAAGGCGAGATTACCACCGCGCCCACCGGCCTCTATAGGCCGATGGTTTAGCCTCAGAAGCCCCGAAGGGAAGCACCACCCGCGAGGGCCAGGGCGGCCACGCTGCCGAGGGCGGCAAGGATCTGGATAACTCGGGATCGCATCGGTCGATCTCCTGCGAGAGCCTGGGTTACCAGCCTTTGACGATAGCTTCCGGTGCCACGCTCGTACCTCCTCGCGGCTTCCGTGTCCCGATGTGCCCGAGAACACGAAAACCGACCTGACTCGAAAGTCGGTCGGTTGCACTACTCGCTCCACCGCCACCCTAAGTGCCCAATTCAGGTGGGGGCATCAGCGCGTCCGAGCGTTTCATGGACTGCCCCAGTACCGAAGTACTAGTGCGGGGCGGACTATAGGAGCGCCGGACTGCACCGGTCAATACGCAACCCTACCTATGCCCACAGGCAGCTGCGTGCTCGACGCCTACAGGTCCTCCAGACTCGGCGGCTCGATGCCGAGCTGCTGCCTCATCGCCGTTGCGTAGTGTGCGTACTGCTCCCTGGCCGCGGACGTCGCGTTGATGGCGCGGTAGAGCGCGATCACTTGGGCCTCGATAGTGTCGGCGTCCGGGTCCACGCTCAGCGCCTGCTGACCGACCCACAAGCGCCAGCGCACGTCGGCGGGGCCCGAAGCACCCGAAACCGCTGGCTCGACTGCTCCCAAGAACAGTGCGTGGATGCGGTCCCGATACGGAGACGCCCATTCCTCGTAGGTGAAGTCCGATGCGAAACGGCCCCGGTACGCGGCGATCAGTTCGTTGATCCGGTCCATCGTCCACTCCCGGGAGGACAGTAGACGCAGGCACTGCCAGCTCCGACTGTCGACGAGCTCTTGGTCGAGCCAAACCATGTCGGACTCGAAGTGCAGGTACTCGGGAGACATCCCGGCTCGATACCCCGGCTCGATCACGCGCCGCAGCACGTAGATGGTCTGGTGCACCGAGTTCAATGCGGCCTCGGGATCGAGTTCCGTCCAGAGAGCCTCGATCAGCTGGTCGGGGGTCGCGGCTCCGCCCGGCTGGCTCAAGAGGAAGAGCAGCACCGCGAGCGCCTTGCGGCGCATCGTCCTGCCGTCGATGGTTCGCGCGCCGATCCGCAGGCTCGCGAGGCCGAGATCTTCCACCCAGAGCCTCGGTGCAAGCCGCCGCGACAGTGTGTCCCCCCAGTGTTCGGCCGTCCGCCTCCAGCGCCGTCCCGCCTCCTTAAGCAGGCTGACGTCCTGCGAGTCACCTACCTCCTCGAGCAGCGAGGCAGCTCGACTGGCCGCGACCTGCGTGCCGTCGGCCAGCGCCAGGCGCAAGAACGTCCTCCAGCGGTCGGGATTCAACCGTGCTGCTTGCCTCACGACGACAAGCGCCTCTGCCTCCAGATCGCCGATGCCTTGGACAACTTCTCGCGCGAACACTCCGAGGAGGGGCAGATCCTCGGTAGGCAACGCCCTTACAGTCGCGGATGTCTCCTGCCACCCGCGCAGCAGCGCCGCGAGGATCTCCACGAGACGCCGCTCGACCGGCGACGCCTGGGCCGTCGCGACCGCCTGGGTCTGCTCGAGTGCGCCACGCGCGCTTTCGTATGAGCCCAGCTGACCGAAGGCACGGGCTCGGGCCAGATGCCATCGGAACGCCGATCCGGCTTCGAAGGAGTCCGTCGGGGGCCCACCCAGGAGCCGGAGGAGGCGTTCGGCGTCGACGCGCGTCGTCGACTCCCACAGTTCGACAACGTGCCAGTGCAGCCCCCAGGAGAGAGGGAGCCGGTCCAGCTGCACCCGGCTGAGGAGCTCACTCGCGTGCCCGGCCGGCCCGAACCACGCCGCCAGCCAGGCGGCCTCGAGCACTGCCTCAGCGTGGCCGTCAGGATGCTCAATGCTCAGGGCTGCCGCCGCCAGCTTCTCGGCGCGCCGCCAGTTGCCCAAGAGGGCTTCGGCATGAGCGCGCGCCAGCGTCACCGATACCTGCTCGTAGCCGCGCGACGACCGCGCGAAGAGCTCGTCCGCTCGATCGCAGAGACGCAGGGCATCCTTAGGTCGGTCCAGCCACAGGTACACCAACGCGAGGTTCAGCGCGCTTATCGCCTCGTAGTGCTCCTGGCGGCTGCGTTGGTGGGAGACAAGAAGTTGCTCGAGGCGGAGCGCAAGAGCGGGCAGATTCCCGGATCCACCGATCGAGACGAGGTCAGTCTGCGTTTCGGCAAGCCGGCGGTCGGCAGAGCGCGATGCTGCCCGTGCGGCCTTCCGAGAGAACTCCGACGCTTCCTCGTAGTCGTGAACCCCGATCGCGACGGAGGCCGCATTCCTGAGGGCAGATCCGAGCCTCCCTGCGTCGGCCGCCTCGGCGATCGCGATGGCCCTCCTCGCCGCATCCAGGGCTTGCTGGCTCGCGCCCATTTGGAGCAGAGATCGGGCGCGGAGGATCTCGGCGACGGCCCCGTCGTCATCGGCATCGGCTAGGAGATCGAGCGCCAGCCGGTAACTGCCCGACCCCAGGACGTCCTCGAGGGATTCCGCGACCAAGCGAACGACGTCATCGTTCAGGCCCGCAGTCGCGTAGTGCCTCGCCGCCACTCGCCAGTTCTCGCCATCGAAATGCTTCGCCACTGCGATGTGGAGATCACGGACGTATCGGCGGCCCCGAGTCTGTTCGAGATGGGCTCCGAGGAACTCGCGGACCAGCGGCGCGAATCGCCATCGATCCGCGCCGGCGATCCGCTGGAGCATGCCAAGCCGCTCGGCAGTTCGAAGCTGTCCAGGCGCCCCTTCGGTGCGGCCCGAAACCACCGCTGCCGTCTCGGGGGTGATGTCGTGAAGAACCGACAGGTGAGTCAGCAGATCAGCGAGGTCGGGAGGCGCTTGGTCCAGCACCTCTTCGGCCAGGAAGTCGTAGAGGTCGCCCTGGGTGGCGCTGAGCTGGGCGACCAGGGCGCGCGGGTCGGGGTTCGGGCGCTCCTCCAGGCGGGTGCGGACCAGGCTCAGCAGGGCTGCCCAGCCCTCCGTGCGGGCGACCAGCTCGACGGCGACGTCGTGCTCGAGAGGGATGCCGTAGGCGTCGCTGAACAGCGCCTCGGTCTCGGGCACGTTGAAGCGGAGCTGATCGTTCTCCAGCCGGTTGACGGCGTTCCGGCCGCGGAGGCGGATGGCCGGCAGCGACGGGTCCGTCCTGGCGGCGAGGATGATCGAGAAGCCGGGCCCCGTGCCCGCAAGCAGCTCCGCGACGACCGGGTCGGTCTCCTCGCTCCGCTCGATGGCGTGGTAGTCGTCGAGGATCACCGAGTAGCCGTGCGGCAGGCTGGCGCCGAAGGCCGCCATCTCGCGCGCGAGCGACGTCGTCAGCTCGGCCTGCGTGGGCCCGCCCGGGCCCAGCTGGCACAGCAGCCGGTAGGTGTCCGGCGCGAACCCCTCGTCCACCTCGCGGCCGCCGGCGACGAGGTGGCGGATGAAGGTCAGCCAGTCCCGGTCGTCGTGCTCGAGGCGGTACCAGGAGACCGTCCGGCGGGTGAGCGCCGACCAGTCCGCGAGCAGGGTCGACTTGCCGAAGCCGGCATCGCCGACGATGATCGCCAGGCGACCACGGGCGGCGTGCTCCAGCCAGCCGTTCAGGCGCGGGCGCGACAGCGTGTCCTGGCGCTGCAGCGGCCCCTGGATCTTGGTCTCGCGGACCGGCAGGGGGTTCACGGGCCGGATCCCGAGGATGCCGAGGGGCATCGGCGGCAGAGCGAGGCCCGGACCGACGCCCACCAGTTCATGCCCTTCGTGCCCATGCGACGCCGACGGCGCGGACCAGAATGGGTTGGGCGCGGTCGCAGGGCCGTCGTTGGGCGCTGACTGTACGGATTGGACCGCCGCAGCGTCAACCGCGGAGGGCGCGGGCCCCGCGGCGACGGGCGCGCGCCGGCTCCTGTTCCGCGTCGAGCCGCTGGTGGTGCTGGGCATGGCCGGCATGGTGCCGACCACGGCTCAACCGGGCCTTATTCGGCACCCGACGTGCCGATGGGCCGCCAAGCGGCGGAGGCGGCGGCTCAGGCCTCGTACTCGAACGCGAGCTTGATCTCGACCTCGTACTCGACGATCTCGCCGTCCTCGACCCTGGCGGTCGACTTCACGACCTCGATGGACCGGATGTTGCGCACGGTCTTGGACGCGGTGGCGACGGCCTGGCGAGCAGCGTCGCTCCAAGACCGGGAGCTGGTCCCGACCATCTCGCGGATGATGATGACGCCCACGGAGCTCCTCCTCTTTCGCGACGCCAGCATAGGGGGCGGCGCGAGAGCCCGCTCCGCTCGGTCAGGCCCGGGTGTCGGCTGCCGCCTCGGCGCGCACCCGGTCGAAGCAGGAGCTGCAGTAGACGGGCCGGTCGTTGCGCGGCAGGAACGGCACCATGGCCTGCCCGCCGCACCCGTTGCACACCGCCGCGTGGTACTCGCGGCCGCCGGCCGGCGAGGCGACGCGGGCGCGCTTCGCCGTGGCTCGGCACGCGGGGCAGCGCTGGGGATCGTTGGTGAGCCCCTTGCTCGCGAAGAAGGTCTGCTCGCCCGACGAGAACACGAACGTCTCGCGGCAGTCGCGACACGTGAGGGTCCGGTCCTGGAACACCCTCGCTCCTCCCTGGTCAGCCTTGCGTCCGGGCGGCGGGGCGAGCGCTCTGGGTGGCGTGGCGGTCGGCGCGGCGGCGTTCGGGCTGAGGTCTCCCCGTTTGGAGCGGACGATACGCGCGCTGTCAAGGCACCCTGTGGGGGCCGCGGAGGTGCTGCCGAGGTGCTCGCCAGCGGAGGTGCTTGCCGCGGAGGCGCTCGGCCTCAGCCGACCGACTCGTACCGCTCGCCCGCGTAGTTGACGAACCGCGTCTGCGCCTTCTTGAACCACAGGTCGATCTCGCCCGTGGGGCCGTTGCGGTGCTTCGCCAGCTTGAGCTTCACGACCTCGCCGTCGGTCTGCTGGTCGTCGGACCCGCGGTCCTTCTCCCGGTACAGGAACATGACGAGGTCCGCGTCCTGCTCGATCGACCCCGACTCGCGCAGGTCGGACAGCCGCGGCTCCTTCGACTCCCGCATCTCGGGCTGGCGCGACAGCTGGCTGAGCGCGAGGACCGGCACCTTGAGCTCGCGCGCGAGCGACTTGAGCCCGCGCGAGATCTCGGACACCTCCTGCACGCGGTTGGCGTCGCGGTTCGTCGTGGACGACTGCATGAGCTGCAGGTAGTCGACGATGACGAGGTCGAGCCCGGCCTCCGCCTGGAGGCGCCGCGCCTTCGTGCGCAGCTCCATCGTGGTGATGTTGGGCGTGTCGTCGATGTAGATGGGCGCCTCGGAGAGGGCGTTCATGGCGGGGGCGATCCGCGCGAAGTCCAGCTCCTCGAGGAAGCCCGTGCGCAGGCGCTGCGAATCGATGCCCGACACCGACGACAGGAGCCGCAGGACCAGCTGCTCCTTGCTCATCTCGAGGCTGAACATGCCCACGCTCATCTTGTCGCGGACCGCCGCATGCTCCGCGATGTTGAGGGCGAAGCTGGTCTTGCCCACCGACGGCCGGGCCGCGAGGATCACGAGGTCGCTCTTCTGGAGGCCGGTGGTGAGCGCGTCGAGGTCGCCGAAGCCGGAGCGGATGCCGCTGATCTCGCCGCGATGGGCGTGGAGGTAGTCCAGCCGGTCGTACGCGTCGTGGAGCAGGCTCCGCAGGATCGAGAAGCCGGCCGAGACGCGCCGCTCGCTGACCGCGAACAGCTCCGCCTCCGCCCGGTCGATCGCCTCGCTGACCTCGGCCGGGTCCTCGTAGCCGATCCCCGCGATCTTGCCGGCCGCGCCGATCAGATTGCGGAGGACCGCCTTGCGCTCCACGATCCGGGCGTACTGCGCGGCGTGGACCGCGGTGGGCGTCTGGTTGGACAGGGTGGCGAGGTAGGCGCGGCCGCCGATGGACTCGAGGTCCCCGCTGCGCTCCAGCCACTCGGAGACGGTGACGATGTCGATCGGCTCCCGCCGCTCCGAGAGGTCCAGCATGGCGGCGTAGATCCGCGCATGGGCCTGGCGGTAGAAGTCCTCCGGCTTGAGGAAGTCCGCCACCTCGATCATGGTGTCCCGGTCGATCAGGACCGCGCCGAGGACGGACTGCTCCGCTTCGATGGACTGCGGCGGAAGTCGGTCGATCATGCGTTGGCTACGCTGCTCCTGGGGTGTGTCAGCTCTGGTGTCACGGCCAGCCCGTTGAGTGTCACGGTGATCCCGGCGGACCGCCACCCTGTTATCCCCGAGGCGTTCGTCGCAACTTGCCCGACCTGTGGACGACGTGTGGAGGCGTGTGGATGAGCGGCGGCCGGCCGTGGACGCGTGGGCCCGCAGCCGCCGGGTTCCTCCTGGCGTGCTCGTCGGGGTCGGGCTGGTCCGTCTTCCGCACCGACGCCCTCTGCTGCGCCGCCGCGCCCCGTCCGTCCGCCGCGCCGACGCCCCCGGCCTCGATGACCGCTGTGCGGGCGCTCTGGTGCACGTGACCGCCAGGCGGGCGAGCCGTGCGCTGGGAGAGGACCGGATCGGGTACTTCGGGCTCGCTCACGCATCAGGCTGACCGCTGACCGGACAAGTGCAACGCAGTGCCCGCCGAGCGGTCACGCTGCGCGGACGGAGCTGAGTCTGCCCGGATGCGGCCGGGTCGTCCCTCCGGCGAACGGTGAGGACAGGCCCGCCAGGACGATGCCGCGCAGCCGGACGACGCTGCGCTGCCACGCCAGGGAACGGCGAAGCTGGACGTTCAGTCGAGGCGGCGGATGACGCCGATGAGCTTTCCTTGGATCCGCACGGTTGGGTAGAACTGCGGCGCGTAGTTCTGGTTCGCGGGCTGCAGGCGGACGCGGTCCTTCTCGCGGAAGAAGCGCTTGAGCGTGACCGCGTTCTCCTCCACTTGGGCGACGACGATGTCGCCGTCCCTGGCCGTCTCCTGCGGGCGGATCACGACGTAGTCCCCGTCCGCGATATGTGCGTCGATCATCGAGTCCCCGCGCACACGCAGGAGGTAGGCATCTCCACCGGCCGCCAGCACGTCCGGCACTGCGAGCGTCTCCGAGGCGTCCTGATACGCCTCGATCGGGCCGCCGGCGGCGATCTCCCCGATGACGGGCAGGGCGAAGGACTCGCTTGGCATGGCCTGCGGTGTCAGCTCGCTCGAGAGCCCCAGCATCAGGGCCGCTGTGGGCGTCAGCCGGATCGCGCGCGACTGGGCGGCGCCCCGCTCCAGGTACCCCTCCTTCTCGAGGATCTGGAGGTGGTGGTGGACCGCCGACGTTGAGGCGAGGCCGACCGCCTTGGCGATCTCCCGCACGGACGGCGGGTACCCCCGGGCGCGGATCGTTGCCGCGATCACGTCCAGGATCTTGCGCTTGCGTTCGGCGTCGTGACGGGTCACGGGGCTCTCCTTCGAGGTGACGCTACTATACCGAACGGACGTTCGATGTCAACTGACGCTCCGCGCACGGCCGTCGCGGCACCTGTGGTCTCCAGCGCATAGGTTCCGGACTGCCAGTCCGAAGATGACGGTGACTAGGGGTTGTCCGTGGACCGATGGTCCGGTCCGCTACACGTCAGGGCCGCGCATCTGGGCGGTGCCGTGGGCAGACTGGCCCCTGGGTCCAGAGATCGACGAGGTGGTCGGGAATGTCTGGACTCGGAGTCCAGCCGCGTGGCCGGGGCCGAATCGGCCAGCTGTGGCCCGCGCCGTGGGGGCGAGAGGTTGAGCGCCGCGCGGCCAGGCGAATCGGGTCTTCGTTGCCGGGCGCCCAGGCGGGGCGGGCACGGCGCGCTCGGCGGGCTCGGCGCTCTCGGTTCCGGGCCGCGCGGTCCGCGTGGTCCTGCGCGCGCGCGTGAACACCGCGAGACGGGTGCTACCATCCCTCTTCCCCGGTTCCGCGCTGCGGCCCCGCGGGATCCGTGTGAGGAGCAGGGTGGCTCGAGCATCGCGGTCGGACCGCGAGAACCGGCGAGACCGCCGAGCGAAGGACCGGGGGCGCATCGGCGTCCGACGCCTGCTCGGCTGGGCGGCGCTGCTGCCGATCGCCAGCCGGGCCCCGCAGTACGGGCGGCTGTTCGCGGACCTGCTGCTCGACGACCGCACGCCGATGTCTCGCAAGGCGACACTCGCAGCGGCGGCCGCCTACTTCGTCATGGGGCGCGATCTGATCCCGGACGAACTGCCGGTGATCGGCGGGCTCGACGACCTGATCGTCGTCGTGCTGGCCATCGACCTGTTCCTCGACGGCGTCCCGGACGACGTCCTGGACGAGAAGCTCGAGTCGCTCGGCGTCGACCGCCGCGCGTTCGAGGAGGACGTTCGGCGCATCCGGCGTTTCACGCCGGCGCCGTTGCGGCGTATCGTTCGCCGCCTACCGGACGCCGTGTCGTTCGCGGGGGATGCCCTGCGCCACAGCCAGCTCGGGCCTCGGCTCCGGGGCTGGGTCAACAACTAGGAGGGTTCGAACGCGTGAAGGTGATCCTGACGAGGGAGGTCGCGAAGCTCGGCAAGACGGGCGAGATGAAGAACGTCGCGGACGGGTACGCCCAGAACTTCCTCATCCCACAGAAGCTCGCCGTGCCGGCGTCCGGCGGCGCCTTCCGCGCGTACCAGCACGACATCGCGTCGCGCGAGGAGAAGCGGAAGCGGGAGCGCGAGGAGGCTGAGATCGCGGCCACCCGCATCGGCTCCACGACGCTCACGATGGGCGTCAAGGTTGGCGAGGGCGGCAAGCTCTACGGCTCGATCAACAGCCAGGACATCGCGGAGGCGCTCGGCCGCCGCGGCATCGTGGTGGACAAGCACAAGATCGAGCTCGAGAGCCCGATCAAGTCGCTGGGCACGTACAAGGTGGCCGTGAAGGTCATGTCGGGCATGACGCCCGAGGTCACGATCGTGGTGGAGCCGAAGGGCTGATCGCCCACTCCCCGGAACCCCGGAACGCATCCGAGGGTCGCTCCCGACGCTCTTGATCTGTGGACCTGCGGAGGCGCGGGTCGGCTTGGCTATACTCGGTTCGTGGCCCTGATGCGCCAGGTCCGTCTCGTGTCGCGCGAGGAGTGGGCCGAGGCCGTGGTGCCGACGATCGCCCTGCGGCTCGTTCTGCTGGCGTTCGCCGTGCTCGCGGTCATCGTCTTCCGGCCCGACGCCCTGGGCGGCGCCCCGATACTGGGGATCTGGGACCGCTGGGATGCGCCCCACTTCTTCGAGCTCGCCGCTCACGGCTACGGGCCACCCTCGGATCCCGCTCGGATCGTGCTGTTCCCCATGTTCCCGCTCGCGATCGCGGTCGCGTCGGTGGTCGTGTCGCCGCTCCTGGGCGGCATGCTCATCTCCTTCCTCGCCACGCTGGCCGCGGCGGTCGGCCTCCACCGCCTGGTCCGCATGGACGACACGCGGCCGGCGGGGCGCGCGGCCGTCACCGCGATGCTGGTCTTCCCGACGGCCTTCGCCTTCGTCGCCCCCTACTCTGAGGCGCTGTTCCTGGCCTTCGCCGTGTGGTCGTACGTCGAGGCTCGACGAGGCGACTGGCGCGGGGCGGGCGTGCTCGGCGCCCTGGCCGCCCTGACCCGGCTGCAGGGCGTCTTCCTGCTGCCTGCGCTGGCGTTGGAGTACTGGCTGCAGCGTCGGCGACTCGAACGCGATTTCGGGTGGGTGCTGTTCATCGCCTCGGGCCTCGCCGCGTACCTCGCGATCAACCTGCACTGGTTCGGGAACCCTCTCTACTTCGTCGGGGTGCAGCGCGACACGTTCCAGGTCGTGAACGAGATGCCCTGGCAGGTCGTTAGCGGCCTGTGGTCCGGGCTCACGACCACCCCGCCGAGCGAGTTCTGGGCGACGGTGTACCTCGCGCCCGCGCTCGCATTCCTCGCGCTGGCCGGCGCCACGGCGTGGACGTTGGCGAGCCGCCACTCCAGACCCGGCTACGCGGTCTACGCGGGCATCAGCCTGCTCTCCTTCCTCTCGCTGAGCTGGCCGATCAGCGTGCCGCGCTACGTGCTCGGCGTGTTCCCCGTGTTCCTGGCGATGGGCGCCGCCTCACGGCGGGCCGGCGGGGTGGCGGTTGTCGCCGGCTCAACGCTGCTGCTGGGCCTGTGCACCACCCTGTTCGTCATCGGCCACTGGGCGTTCTGAGGCGGGCGAGCCGCGACGGAGGCGGCTGGGGCCGCCGAGCCGCGGGCCGCCGAGCCTGGGACGTGGAAGGGGCTCGGAGCCGAAGGCCGCCAAGGCGTGTCGGAGACCGGCGAGCCTATGACGTCGACCGGAGCTGCCAGATGGTGACGCCGTCGACGTCGTAGACCGTCTGGAACAGCGAGCTCGCCGAGAGGTTCGTGGGCGTAGCGCCCCCGCAGTCGACCAAGCCGCCGCTGGACAGGACGTACGTCGCCCCGTACTGGCGCATCGCCGCGGCCGCGGCCTCCGCGCTCCCGCACCGCACGGTCTTCACCGCTGCCTCCCGCGGCGCCGGGTCGTAGCCCAGGTTCGCCACGTAGGGCCCGAAGGACGTGATCCGCAGCCGGCCCGCGAGGTCGACCGGGCTGTTGATGTACGCGTCCGTCACGAACACCGCCCGTTGCGGCGTGTTCTGGGCGATCCACTCGGCCGCCTGCTCCTGCCCCGTGGTGACGACGAACTGGGGGCCCGCCACGAACCAGACGGCGATCAGCACTGGCAACAGCGCCGACACCGCGAGCACCGGCCACAGCGCGACCCGGCGCCAGGTCCGGAGCCACGAGGCCGCAGCGATCGCGACCCCCACCCACATCAGCTGGAAGTACTTGTTCATGTCGAACTCGACCGAGCTGGCCACGACCAGGTTCGGCACCAGGAACAGGGCGGCCACCCATGCTCCCAGCAGGAGGCGGTCCCGGGCACGCCGGCGCGCCAGCGCGACCAGCGCGAGGACGAACGGGACGCCGAGGTTCGTCAGGTAGAAGAAGGCGACCGCCGCGGGACCGTCGCTGAATCGCGCCTCGCTCCAGCCCAGCACCAGCCGGAACGCCCCGCTTCCCCGCTGGAGGAGGATCGGGCCCACGACGAACGGGAGGGCGGCAACCACCGGCGCCAGGAACAGGAAGGCGTCGCGGCGCCATGTGGGCTGCGTCCAGAAGCGTCGCGTGAGGAACAGCAGCGCGACGATGAGGTACGTCGCCGGGAAGGCGTAGAAGTGGAACGGCGCCAGGAGCGCTGCCACGCAGCCGGCGAGCAGCATCCCGGGGGCGAACCGGCCGAGCGACACGTACGCCAGCAGCACCGACGACACCATGCCCGGCAGCCCGAACGTTGTGGCGCGGTGGGTGAGGAGCCCAGTCCCGAACACGGAGGCGATCCGGAAGTACGGCCAGTCGCCCGCCCACGTGTTGTCGTAGGGCTGGGTCGCCAGGAGCGTCGGGAGGTTGCCGACGCCGTTCGCCAGGTCCATCGGCAAGCGGATCCAGCCCATGCCGCCCGTGAAGATCATCAGGACGGCGGCGATCCAGGCGGTGCGCGTGTCGTGCGTGATCTGCCAGGCGAGTTCCCAGACCACCAGGGCCAGCGCGCCGGCCATCACCGCGCTCGACACAATGTAGACGGTGATCAGGCTGACGCCAGTGACCAGCGAGACCACGGCGCCGGCCATGTCCCCGAACCAGTGGTAGTCGAGCGGGACGCCGGCGAAGTAGGGCACCTGGGGCGGGAAGTTGCCGGCCATCAGGCTGCTGCCGATGGACACGTGCACTAGGAAGTCGCTCCAGTTCCAGCCTCCCGACGACCACCCGCCCGGGATCTGGCGCCAGGCGCTGAGGCCCAGGACCACCAGGACGGCTCCCGCGGTGCCCGCTGCGACGATCCACGCGCCCGGCGCCTCGGCCACGGCGGCGCGGACGGACCGCCAGCGCGGGACCGGCGGCGGCGCGAGGAGCGGCAGTTCGAGGCTGGCCAGCGCGATGCTCGCGAGTGCGAGCAGCAGCACGGCCAGCATGGCCGCCTCCCGCGTGAAGCCCCCGAGGAGCGTGCCCAGGAGGTTCGTCAGGTGGGTGGCGCCATTGACGCTGACGACGATGCCCGCCCCCACTCGGCCACGGGCCGAGAGCGGCGGCGCGCAGCGCGCCACCAGGTACCAGCCCGGGATGATGGCCAGGACCGGGACCGCCACCAGGATCGCGAGAGGAGGGGCCGCCCAGGCGGCTCCGACGGCGACAGGGGTCATGACGGCCAGCCATGTCGAACGGCTCGAGCGGCCGGTGCCGGCGATCCGCCCCGGCCCTCCCTGACCACGCCGGCGCCGGGCACCGCCCAAGATCCGGACCCAGCACGGCCCCCCGCCGCGCGGAGCGCCGGGCGGCGTGGCACGGAGCCGTCGTGCATGCTCAGGCGGCGTTCGCTCGGGCGGCGTGTCCGAGGGCGGCGTGTCCTGACTCATTGTCCCCCAGCATGCACGGAAGAAGGTGCGGTGGCTGCGATCATGCGGCATCGGCCCGTGGTCGTGGTGCCACACTGGAGCCGTGGCCGCGGGTGGCCTGCGCCGCCAGCCGCGTCGGCAGCCCGGCGACCAGGCGGCGACCATCTCGTGACACGCTGTCGTCACGGCCGGGCGGAGAATGGCGCGCGTGAGCGCCCGCACGATCCTGCACGTGGACCTGGACGCGTTCTTCGCGGCCGTGGAGCAGCGCGACCGGCCCGAGCTGCGCGGCAAGCCGGTCATCGTCGGCGGCGGGGGGCCCAACGACCGCGGCGTGGTGAGCACCGCCAGCTACGAGGCGCGCAAGTTCGGCGTGCACTCGGCGATGCCGCTTCGGACCGCTGGGCGCCTCTGCCCGCAGGGGATCTTCCTGCCGGTCGACGGGCGCAAGTACCAGGCCGAGAGCCGGCGCGTGATGGACATCCTGCGCCGGTTCACGCCGCAGGTGCAGCCCGTGTCCATCGACGAGGCCTTCCTCGACGTCACGGCGTCACGTGCGCTGTTCGGCGACGGCGAGGCGATCGCGCGGGCGATCAAGTCGGCCGTGCACGAAGAGGTCGGGCTGACGATCTCGGTCGGCGTGGCAGCCACCAAGCTCGTGGCGAAGGTGGCGTCGGACCTGCGGAAGCCCGACGGGCTGGTGGTGGTCCCGCCTGGCGAGGAGGCCGCCTTCCTCGCCCCGCTGGCCATCTCGCGCCTGTGGGGGGTGGGCGAGAAGACCGCGGCGGCGCTCGCGGAGTTCGGGGTGCGCACGATCGGCGACCTGGCCGCGCTGCCGCCCGACGCGCTCGAGCACCGCCTGGGCAAGCACGGGGCGTCGCTGGTGGCCCGCGCTCACGGGATCGACCCGGACCCGGTCGCCAGCGGCGAGCCCGCCAAGTCGATCGGCCACGAGCACACGTTCGACCGGGACACGGCGGACCGAGAGGTAGTCGAGCGGACGCTTCTGGGGATGGCCGACGGCGTGGCGGGGCGGCTGCGCTCGTCTGGCCTCCGCGCGGTGACCATCACGCTCAAGCTGCGCGACTCGGGCTTCACGACGATCACGCGCCAGACGACCCTCGAGACGCCGGCCGACCTGACCGAGCAGATCTTCGAGGCCGCGGTCACGCTCCTCCGCCGCGAGTTGCACGGGCAGAAGATCCGGCTGGTGGGCGTCACGGCCTCGAACTTCCGCAGCCGCGAGCAGATGGCGATGTTCGAGCCTGCAGAGGACCCACGGCGGCACGCGGCGGCCGAGGCGCTCGACAGGATCCGCTCCAAGTACGGTAGCCGCGCGGTGACGCGTGCACGCCTTGTGCGCTCCCACGTGCCCGAGCCGTTCGAGCGGGACCCGATGAAGCCCGTGCACGTGGAGGACGATGACCGCGAATCGGGACGGCGGGCCCTGAGTCGTGCTCCGAGTCGTGACACCGAAGCTGTCACAGACCTCGACGAGGATGCCTACGACGACGCTTGACATCGAACGCCTGTTCGGTCTAGTGTCTCGATAAACGAACATCCGTTCTCATCCGGACGTGCCCCCGGGTGGCGACGATCCCGCCGAAGGTCGAAGGAGACATCACGATGGCGATGGTTCGCGTCGCACCGGTCCGGGTCCGGGTGCGCACTGGTCGGTTCAACCGCCTGCCCCAGGAGATCACCTGGGGCGAAGAGCGGATCCCGGTGACGCGGCTCGTGGCTGTCCGCGATGAGCAGCGCGCCTACGCGGCGATCACGGGGCCCCGCACGGTCTTCGAGGTGGACACCCCGACCCTCCGCCTCGCACTCTCGTTCGCGCACCGTTCGCGTCGCTGGACGATCGAGGCGATGGACGGGCTCGAGCAGGCGGCCTTGCCCGGGCGGCCGTGCCGGCGGCAGCACTAGGCGGGAGCGCCAGGCGCGCCAGCTGGCGGCCAGTGCCAACTTCATGCGGGGGCCGAGACTCCTCCTCGCGGATCCCCAGGCAGACTGCGGGGCGGGCGCGACAACGCTCGCCCCGCGGGCCACTCGCCGGCGGGCGCCGGAGCGCTCGCCCCGCGGGCCCCTCGCCCACGGCTCGCCGTGGCGAGTCGGGTTCCGGCCGAATGGCCCGTCGGCTGCGGCGGCCTCCTCCCTACAATCGACCCGTGGATACGAACGCACGCTTCCGGGACCAGACCGTCGACCAGTTCATCGCAGTGTTGGCCTCCGGCGAACCCACGCCCGGCGGGGGAGCGGCCGCGGCGGTCGCCGGGAGCCTGGGCGGCGCGCTCGTCGCGATGGTCGCCTCGCTGTCGGAGGGCCGGCCCAAGTACGCCGACCACCAGGCGCTCCTCGTGGAGGCGAAGGCCGCCGGCCTCGAGCTGGCCGACCGCCTCCTGAACCTCGCCGACGAGGACGCGGCCGCCTTCGACGGCTTCGGCGTCGCGATGAGGATGCCCCGCGAGACCGACGAGGATAAGGCCGCTCGGACCGGGGCGCTGCAGGCGGCCGCTCGCGGGGCCACGGAGGCGCCCTTCAAGACGGTCCAGGCGTGCCTCGAGGTGGCCGCGCTGGCCGAGGCGATGGCAGGCCGCAGCAACAAGAACGCCTCGTCGGACCTCGAGGTCGCCGGCCTCATGGCGCTGGCGGCGGCACGCGCCGCGGCCGCGAACGTGCTGGTGAACCTGCCGGCCATGGGCGATGAGGTAGCGGCGGCCGACATGCTTTCCCGGACCGAGGCGATCGTCAACGACGTGGAGCGCCTCTCGGCGCGCACCCGGGAGGTCGTGCGGAGCGGCGAGGCCCGCCCTCCGCTGAGCGGCGACGCCGGCTGACCCCAGAGGGTCTCAGCGGATCGCGATCACCGAGGCGAGGTACGCGGTCCCGGTCTCGCCGCCGACGACGTACGCGGTCGTCCCGATCACCGCCGCCCCCGCGTCGGCGACCGCCTCCGGCAGGCGGCCGACGGCCACGACGCGCCGTGTCGCGGGGTCGAACGCGAGGATCTCAGTTGACGGCCGCCCGGCGTGCATCCCGCCGGCGATCAGCACGCGCCCGTCAAGGACGAACGACGTGGCCTCGGACATCGTTCGGGGGAGGCGCCCGATCACCTGGACGGCCCCGGTCGCCGGGTCGATCCGCTGGATCGCGTCCGTGTCGCCGCGCGCGGTGCTGCCACCGAAGACGTAGACGAAGCCGCCGAACGCGGCCACCGCGCCGTACCTCACCGGCACCGCGAGCCTCCCGATCCTGGTGAAGTGCACCCCGTCACTCGTCGCCAGCACCGCGCTGTCGGGGACGCCGCCGCGACCGCCGCCCACCAGGAGCACACGGCCGCCGACGGCTACCGCGGCACCATCCGCGCGGGGGGCCGGTAGGGATCCCACCACCGCCGAGACGGCCGCGGCCGACCCGGTCGCCGACACGCGCTGGACGACCGCGGTGGCCAGCGTCCGCCCTCCGCCGATCACGAGCCACGAGCCCCGGAGTGGGGCGCCCGCCGCGTCGTGCACCGCGTCGGAGAGGTGGCCGGCCCGCCTCGCCGTGCCGGCGCCGGGATCGATCCGCACGATGGTGCCCGTGGTCCCGGCAGCGTCGAGCCCGCCCATGACCAGCACCGTCCCGTTGTCCGCCGCGACCACCGCGCGACTCAGCGGGACCGGCAGGTGCGCACGCAGGAGGGTGGCGGTCACATTCGCGAGCGCCTGCGAACCGGCCGAGGCGTTGCCGGAGGGGTCAGACGAGGCAGCGGCGCCGGAGGGTTCGCCCGAGGCTGTGGCACCCACCGGCGTCGTGGCCGGCGCAGACGTGGCACGCAGGCCTATCGCGATGCTGGAGGGAATCGCGGAGGGCGACGCACCCTGCCCTCCTGCCGAAGGCGCGATCTGGCCTCCGCACCCCGCCACGACGAGGGCCGCTCCCAGCAGGGCGGCGGCCAACCGGCCTGCCGTGGCCCGAGCGGCGGCCGGGACCGCGATCAGCCGGTGGTCAGAAGACCGCATTGGCCGGGATCGGCTCGTTGCCGTCCGGGTCCGAGAGGTACCCGGCTGCCGTCCCGGGCGTGTCGGTGTGCCCGTACTGCCAGACGATCTTCCCCGTGGCGGGGTTGAGCACGATGATCCGGTCCCGCGCGTCGTCGTTGATCACGATGTCCCCGTTCGGGAGCGGCGTGCCCAGGCTCGGGTGGTCCATCCGTGCCCGGCCCGTGGTGGGGGCCAGCCGCCAGAGGACGTGGCCCTGCGGCGTGACGGCCATCACGGCTCCGGGGTTGCTGTAGTCCACCAGGATCACGTTGCCGTGCGAGTCCAGCTGCGCATCGGACGGGTAGGCCGCCGGCACGTGGATGTCGAAGACGACCTTCCCGGTCGGGGAGAGCCGGACGACGCGCGAGCCGTAGATCTCGGTGATCAGCAGCCCGCCGTCGGGCAGCGGCGTGTCGCCGTTCGGGTCGCCGTAGCTCGTGGGCGCGTTGACCCTGCACACGCCGGTCTGCCCGATCGTGCGCACGATGTGCTTGTCGGGCGCGATCTCGAGGATCCGGCAGTTGACGATGTCGGCGACGACGATGTCGCCGTTCGCCAGCGGGTAGGCGTCATCGGGGTTGTGGAGGTAGCCGTAGCCGGAGCCCGGGACGTTGAAGTGCCCGTACTGCCAGATCACCTTGCGGGTCTTGATGTCGATGCGGTAGATGACCTGGTGGTACTCGTCGTTGGCCACGATGGTCTTGCCGTCCGGCGACACGAACGCGTCGTCCGCCGCGAATGGCAGGCCGCCGGGCAGGCTGCCCTTGACGGGGAACTGCCAGAAGACCTTGCCCGCGTTGTCCACTGCGAGGATCCGCCCATTGCCGCGGTCGGCGATGAGCAGGCCGTACGGGAACGGGCCGGTCGACGCCCCGGCGCTGACCGCCCCCGGCGTGGCCTGGGAAGCGACCGGCGCGGCCGGGGAGGCGACGGGCGCGGACGAGGCCAGTCCCGCGGCGGCGATGGCTGCCGACGACAGGCTGCTTGTGGACGAGTCGGCCGAGACGGTCGCGCCCGGCGCGAACGCGGCCGCAGCCGGGTCGCTCGAGCCCGCCAGCGGTGCCCTCGGCGCCGTCAGGAGCGCGGCCGAGATGGCGAACACCGCGACGGCGGCGCTGACCGCCACAACCCAGACGGCGGGGCGTCGGCGACGGCGCGAGGTTGGGCGGGCGTGACGTCGCGGGGCGCTGGAGGTCATGGCCGGGCACGCTAGCAGCGCGGAGGCCCCTGCCCCGGCCTTCGTTCAGAAACGTTTACCGTGACTCCACCTGCTCACAGAAACGGCGGCGGAGCGGCCCTGCTACAAGCCGAAATTGAAGCCGGTCGCCATCGCGAAGCCGACCGTCATGGCCAACGCGACGATCAGGCCCAAGACGCCGATCGACCACATCGGCCAGTCGATTCGACCCAGCTTGTCGGCCGCGTGGCCGTGCTCGTCCTGGCCGTGGCCGTCGTCGTGCCCGGTGCCGTGGGCGGCGGTGGCGCCGTGCGCGCCGTGGTCGGTGTCGCTCATCGCTGCTGTCGTTCGCACCTCCGGTTCCCATTCTCGCATCCCCGGCCGGCCCTGTTCTTCGCGTCCCCGCCCTATCCTTTGTATCGATGCTCACGCTCGTCCTCACGCGCCACGGCCTGACCGACCGCTCCGTCCCCGAGCAGCACCTCGGCCAGAAGATCGACATCTCCATCAACGCCGAGGGCCGTCGCCAGGCCGATCTGCTGCGGCGCCGCCTCGCGGGGACGACATTCGAGCGGGTGATCACGAGCCCGCTGTTCCGCGCCCGCGAGACCGCCGAGATCCTGGCCGGGCGGTCGGCCCCGATCGAGGCGGACCCGCGCCTCAAGGAGATGGACTACGGGGCCTGGGAGGGACGCACCTACGCCGAGCTTTACGAGAACGACGGAGCGAACCGGCGGGCGTGGCTCGAGCGGCCGGACGAGATCCACTGCCCGGGCGGCGAGTCCGGTGCGGACGTGGCGCGGCGCGCTGCCTCGTTCCTCGAGGACGTGCTCGACGAGCACCGCCGGTGGATGGCCCGTGCCGCATTTCGCGCCGCGAGCGCGTCGGGCGGTCCGGGGGGCTCGCCCGGGGCCGACCACCGGGTGCTCGCGGTCGCCCACGGCAGCCTGAACAGGATCCTGCTGTGCGTCGCGCTCGACACCGACGTGCGGCACTTCCGCCAGCGGTTCGTCCAGAGCCAGTGCAACCTGACCGTGCTGGCGTTCGACGACGACGCCGGCCCGCGCCAGGGGACGCTGCGGCTGGCCAACGACACCACGCACCTGCGCGGCCCGAGAGACCTGCCCTGGGGCTGAACGACCTGCCCTCGGGCTGAACGGCGCGCCCCGTCGTCAGAACACGAAGGCTCTGCCCAGCCCGTACAGGACCACCAGCACGCCGGCACCGATGGCGATCGGCTGGCCGCGGACTGCCCCCAGCGCGACGATGACGGCGCCGATCAGCGCGTAGAC
>JBJKRU010000167.1:0-4273 GCA_046704485.1 Candidatus Limnocylindrales bacterium
CCGCCGCTCTTGAGCTTGACCACTACGGCGGGGTCGCCGGCCGGCAGGGACGACGGCGCGCTCACCGGCACGCGGATGCGCAC
This sequence comes from Candidatus Limnocylindrales bacterium, assembly GCA_046704485.1. Taxonomy (GTDB): domain Bacteria; phylum Chloroflexota; class Limnocylindria; order Limnocylindrales; family CSP1-4; genus CAIXZV01. Next base: position 84 of record JBJKRU010000167.1, read on the forward strand.
CGCGCCACTGGCGTCGACCTGCGAAGTGGTGGTCACGGCCAGGCCGCCGGACGCGGACCCCTGCGTCGGCGACGCTTGCGGGGCCGAGGTGGGTCCTCCGGGCACCGGCGAGGCGCCGACTGACGCCGCGCCGGGCGTGCTGGCAGCACCGGCCGCCCCGACGAGGGACGCGTTCGAGGCACCGCTGCCGCTCGGCGCGTCGTCGCCGTGGCGCAGGATGCGGATCGGCACGGCGAATGCCCCGACCACGAGCGCGGCGCCGGCCAGCACGCCAGTCTGGACCAGCCAGCGGCGCGACATCGAGGGCTCCTCGTCGAGGTAGTGGGGCGGCCGGAACCCCGAGGCAGCGGCCGAGCTGGAGACACGCTGGCCCCACGGCATGGCCGACTCCACGTCGGCGCCGATCGATGCGATGAACCCGGGCACCAGCAGGCCGCTCGTGCCGGCGATCGCCAGGGCGAGCCAGCCGAATGCGTACGGCAGGTCCGGGCCGTAGTAGTAGGGGTGCGTCGCCCACGAGGCGGTCAGGAAGAAGAGGAGCGACAGGAGCGCGCCGCCCGCTGCCGCGAGGCGGAACAGCAGCCCGGAGATGGCCCCGAGGCCGACGGCGATCTCCGCGAGCGCGATCAGGAGGCCGACCAGCACGGCGTACGGTTCGATCGGCTTGATCATGAACGCGAGCGGCGACGTCCGCGTGAACGCGGCGAGCTGGGCAGTGATCGACGCCGGAGAGGAGGGGTCGAGGAACGTCGGGTCCACGATCTTGTCGAGCCCCGCGTACACGAACGTCGCGCCGAAGAAGAAGCGGATGGGCAGGAGGGCACGGGCCGCCGGGCTCGCGCCCTCCAGCTGCGCACGGACCGAGGGCTGCCGAGCAGGCTCGGACGGATGGGCGCGCCGCGTCGCAGGGTCCACGCTGCCATAGGCTCGATCCGGGACGCGGCGCGATCCGCGTTGGCGGCGGCTCACCGCCAGGTCTCAGTTCGAGTCGCGGCCACAGGGTCCTCCATCCGCGGCGAGCCGACCGGATTCGGCTCCGCCTGCGACCACCCTATGGCGGACGCCCGCGATCTGCGTGAGCCCCTGATGAGGCTTTGCACACGATTCAGGGGCATTGGCCGGGCTGGGGCGCGGCGGGCCGCACGACCCCAACCGCACGGATCGCCCGCGCTCGCTGCCGGTCAGTTCCCGGCGAGCTTCCAGTCGATCGAGCCCGTGTAGCAGTGGCCCAGGTACGTGCACAGCCCGCCCGACATGTCCCAGATGCGGCCGGGCACATAAGGCCCGCGATCGATGACGGGGACGGTCGCCGTCCGGCCATTGGCCGGGTTCCGGAACGTCACCATCGTGCCGCACGGGAGCGTGCGGCTCGCGACCCCGCGGACCTCCTTCGTCAAGGCGACGCCGCACGCCGTCCGCGATCCGTACATGCCGGGCCCATACCAGCTGACGTTGCGGTCGAGGTGCCACGCATTCCTCGGCACCTGGTTCGGCTGCACGGTGGGCTGGGGGCCTTTCGGGCGTGCTCCCGCCACCTCGGCGGTGATTCCGGCTTCGGCCAATGCCGTACCGGGCCCGAGCCATCCGGCCGAGCGATGCGCGGGGTCAAGCGTTGTGGTCGACGTCGCCGGCGACTCCGAGGGCAGCGCGAGCGTGACGGCGCGGAACTGCGCCGAGTCGAGCGTCTGGGCAACGCCCGCCTCACGGGCCCCCGCAGTATCGGGGCCGGCGACCAGGGCGGACGCGGCAATGAGCGCCGCGATCGCGACGATGATCCTGGTTCGCACGATGCGATAGGCAGGATACCCGAGTTGTCAAGTCGGAATGATTCCTGATGCCCGACATGGCCCGGCGAGGTGGGGCAGCAGTTCGTACGCTAGGGCGATGCCGCCTGACGCCCGCGCCGACGAGCGAGCGCTCGAGCGCACCGTCGCCCTGCCAGGGCCGATGGACCTGCGCCTGACGCTCGGCGTTCATCAGCACGGCCGCTTCGATCCTGCCCTTCGGTTCGAGGCCTCTGGATCGGCGTGGCAGGTCACCCGCACCCCCGACGGACCCGTGACGCTGTTCATCGAGCTCGCGCCGGGGGGCGGAGATGTGCGGGCGCGTGCCTGGGGACCGGGAGCCGCTCAGGGCCTCGATGGCCTGGAGGCCCTGCTCGGCATCGACGACAACCCGGCCGGCCTCGTCCCGCACCACGCTGTGGTCGCCGACGCGGCGCACCGATTGCGAGGTCTGCGCATCGGGCGCACCGGGAGGGTCCTCGAGGCGCTGGTCCCTGCGATCCTCGAGCAGAAGGTCACGGGCGCCGAGGCGTCGCGCGCCTACAGGGGGATCATGGCGCATTGGGGCGATCGAGCGCCCGGGCCCGCGGGCGAGCGCGGGATGCTGGTGCCGGCCGATCCCGCGGTGCTCGCCGGGCTCCCCTACTTCGCCTTCCATCCCGTCGGCCTGGAGCGACGGCGCGCGGATCTGATCCGGGCTGTCGCGCGCGAGGCGCCGCGGCTCGAGCGGCTCGCACCCACGGCCTCCGGTTCCGCCGGCGCGCCGGCGGCCGCGTACGCCGCGCTCCGGCAGTTCGCCGGGATCGGGCCCTGGACAGCGGCAGAGGTCGGCGCGCGGGCGTTCGGCGACCCGGACGCGGTCAGCGTGGGCGACTTCCACCTGCCGAGTCTCGTGGCGTGGGCGCTCGCCGGGGAGCCGCACGCGACGGATGAGCGGATGCTCGAGCTCCTCGAGCCGTACGCCGGCCAGCGCGGACGTGTGATCCGGCTGCTCGAGGCGTCGGGGATCGCCGCGCCTCGGCGGGGGCCCCGACTCGCCGGGCGGCACATCGAGCGGCTCTGATCAACGCCCGCCCGGCCCACCCGGTCTGCGGGCCGTTGCCGAGCTCAGCCGATGACGGCGTCCTCGCGCATGGCCCACGGCGATCCGTACGCGACGAGCAGGTCGAGGAACGGCTTCGGCGCGAACGCCTCGGGGCCGAGGACGCCGACCCCGCTCCACGTGCCTGCCGCCAGCAGCTCCAGCGCGACGACCGGGTTGATCGCCGTCTGCCAGACCACGGCCTGGCTGCGGTACTCCTTCCACGACCAGTCGCTGTCGACCACGTGGTAGAGGTAGACCGCACGAGGACGGCCGTCCTTGCCCCGGCCGGTGACGTATGTGCCCGCACACGTCTTGCCGTGCATCCGGTCGCCGAGGCCCGCCGGATCGGGCAGGCAGGCCGCCACGACGTCGCGCGGCGAGACCCTGACGCCCTTGACCGCCACAGGCTCGGTCTTGTCCAGGCCGAGCGTGTGGAGCACCTTGAGGACGTTGATGAACTCGTCGCCCAGACCGTACTTGAACGTGACGCGCTTGGCCTTCACCCAGCGCGGGATGAGCAGGACCTCCTCGTGCTCCACGTTCACGCACTCGACCGGACCGATCCCCTCCGGGAACTCGAACGTCTCGGGCTCCGAGAACGGCGGGGTGGTGAACCAGCCGCGGCCCGCCTCCCAGATCGCGGGCGGGTTGAGGCACTCCTCGATCGTGGTCCAGATGGAGAACGACGGCGCGAAGTCGTAGCCGTCCACGACGAGATTGGCACCGTCCCGGACGCCCGCCTCGTCGATCTCGCTGAACAGCTCGTCCTGGGCGTAGCGGGCGAACACGTCCGACAGGCCGGGCTCCACGCAGACGCCGACCAGCGCGAGCTGCCCGGCCCTCTCCCAGTCCCCCGCGTTGGCGAACTGCTCGTCGCCCAGCTTGAGCCCCGCGAGCGCGTAGGGCTGGTCGGGATGCGGCTTGGAGAGCGACATCGCCATGTCGAGGTACGTGACGCCGGCCACGAAGCAGGCGTCGAAGATGGGCATGACGAACCGCGGGTCGACCGCATTGAGCACGTGCGTGATCCGCTGTCCGCGGATAAGCGCCACCATGTCGTCCGCGTTGGACGCGTCCACGCGTGCGCCGGAGAAGCGTGCGTCCCCCGCCACCGGCACAAGCGCATGCTCGACACGAGTCGCGTCGTAGTCCGCGACGACCATGTGCTCAAAGAAGTCGCGCCGCGCCGCGATGGCCACGGCCGCCGTGCCAACGCCGCCCGCGCCGATCACCAGGATCCGCATGTCGTGCACCTCACCGGAGCGCGGCACCGGCGGGACAGGCCCGCGCCGCACAAGCGTCAAATGGGGCCGTCTCGCCCG
>JBJKRU010000168.1:0-11509 GCA_046704485.1 Candidatus Limnocylindrales bacterium
CGTGCTCGCCCCGCATCGGCAGGCCGCCGATCGCCGACTCCGTGGACCCCGAGAAGCTCATGATGGCTGCCGGCACCGGTAGGGGCACGTTGACGCCGATCTACGGGACCTCGCACTCGAGCTTGAACCGTCGGGCGGCGCCGCCGTCGGTGGTGAACACCGCGGTGCCGTTCGCGTACTTGTGGCCGTTGATGAGGGCGAGGCCTTCGTCGAACGTCGACGCGTGGACGATGCCGAACACCGGGCCGAAGATCTCCTCCTGGTAGATCTTCATCTCCGGCGTGACGTTGTCGAACAGCGAGACGCCGAGGAAGTAGCCGTCGGGGTTGGGGCTCTCGAACTTGCGGCCGTCGACCACGAGCTCGGCGCCCTCGGACTCGCCGACGCCGATCCACTTGACGATCGACTCGCGGTGCTCGGCGGAGTAGATCGGGCCCATGTCGGCGCCGGGCTCCATGCCGTCGGTGATCTTGAGCCTCGCGATGCGCTCGAGGATCTTCGGGCGGAGCTTCTCGCCGGTGTCTCCCACGGCGACCATCAGGGTCTGGGCCATGCAGCGCTCGCCGGCCGAGCCGAAGCCGGCCGCGACCGCCGCGTCGGCCACCAGGTCGAGGTCGGCGTCGGGCAGGACGAGCATCGCGTTCTTGGCCGAGGTGTACGAGCCGACACGCTTGCCGTGCTTGGTGCCCTCCTCGAACACGTAGCGGCCGACCGCCGTGGAGCCGACGAACTGGATCGCCTTGATGTCGGGATGCTCGACGATCGCCTTCACGGCCTCCTTGCCGCCGTAGACGATGTTGAACGTGCCTGCGGGCCCGCCGGCCTGGCTCCACAGCTCGGCCTGGAGCTGGGTGGCGCCCGGCGTGTGGGACGACGGCTTGAGGATGACCGTGTTGCCGGCCGCCAGCGCGACGGGGTAGATCCAGGTCGGGACCATGACCGGGAAGTTGAACGGCGTGATCGCCGCCACCACGCCCAGCGGCGCGCGGAGCGTGAAGGTGTCCACCTTGGTGGAGACGTTCGGGGTGTTCATGCCCGAGAGGTGGACGGGGAGGCCGCAGCAGAAGTCGATGGTCTCGATGCCGCGCAGCACCTCGGCCAGGGCGTCGGGGAACGTCTTGCCGTGGTCGCGGGTGACGAGCCGTGCAAGCTCCTCGCGGTTCTCGTACATCAGCGCGCGGAAGTTGAAGAAGATGTTGCTGCGGGCGATCAGCGGCATGTTCGCCCAGGCCGGGAAGGCGGCCTTGGCGGCCTCGACGGCGGCGTCGACCTCCGGCTGCCCACCGCGCGGCACGCGGGCGATCACCTTGCCGGTCGCGGGGTTGAAGACCGGGCCGGTGGCCTCGGGCATCACCTCGACGGCGGTGCCGTTGATGTAGTGGGAGAGGATCGGCAGGACCGCCTTCTCGTTCTGGGTGTCGATGGCCACCAGGTGCCTCCAGTTGCAGCAGTTCGTTGGGGGACGCGCCGACGGCTCAGCCGGCCTTGACGTCCGGGTTGGGGAGAACGATATCCCTGACGACGCCCACGAGATCGTGGTACGAGGAGATGAACCCGCGCAAGGTCCTCGCGGTCGCGCCATAGGTCACGAATTCGGCCGGGGTCAGGCCGTCCGGCTCATACGCGCGCCGGAAGTCCGGGATCCGCTCGAGCAGGTCGTCGAGCAGCGCCTGGTCGACGGGGATGTCGATCCGCTCGACAGGGTCGATGCCGGAGTTGTTGAACCGCACCTGCCAGGCGTACGGCATCGTCAGCACCGCGTCGGCGCCCACGAGCTCGGTCCAGTGCAGGCGGTGGCGGTACGCGGCCGCCAGCATGCGGGTCCGGTAGCCGCGCTCCCGGTAGATGCCGTAGGCGCGTTTGAAGGCGGCGATGCCGGCCCAGCTCTGGGCGGCCGGGTGGAGCGCGATCGAGTCGCGGTCGATCAGGACCTTCATCCAGTCGTCGACCCGGCCCACCATCAGCGAGCACACCGGCGACATCCGGCTCGAGTCGCCGCCCGCGGCCTCGAACCGGCGGATCCCGCGCTCGACCGCCTCGGCCGCCGCAATGCACTGCCCCACGGTGAACACGACGGTGACGTTGACGACCACGCCCTGCGCCGTGGCGTCCTCGACCGCCTGCAGGCCCTCGGCCGTGCACGGGAACTTGACCTGGATGTTGGGCGCGAGGGTGCTGAAGTGCACGGCCTGCTCGACCATCCGGTCCGGCGTCCGGTAGTTGGCCGGGTTGGTCTGCAGCGACAGGCGGCCCTTCCTGCCGTCGTGGGCGTCGAAGACGGGCTGGAGGATTGCGGCGCCGCGGACGCCCATCTCCTCGATCAGCTGCCAGGTGATCTCCACCTCGGACCAGTTGGGGTTCTGGGCGGCGATCTCGCGCACCCGTGGCACCCAGTGGTCCTTCTCCTTCTTCATCACCTCGCCGACGATCGTCGGGTTGGAGGTGGCGCCGGTGCCGCCGCGGGCGACCGCGTGCTCGAGCTCGGCGACCGCGCAGGAGTCGTTCCAGAAGTCGGTCGGGGTGGTATCGACCATCTTCGCCAGCGGGCTGGCGACTGCGGTCATCGTCATGCGGATGTGCCCTCCTTAGCCCGAGGCGCCTCAGGGGACCAGTTCATCAGCCACGCGTGGTCGGGATCGATCGTGAAGTACCAGGCGCGGTTGGGGCCGGCCATGATGTTGAGGTAGTAGGCGTCGTAGCCCGCCGGGGCGCCGAACGGGTGGTAGCCCTCGGGGACGAGGACGATGTCGAGGTCGCCGACGGCCATCGACTCGTCGAGCGTGCGGTCGGCGGTGTAGACCCGCTGGAAGCCGAAGGCCCCCGACCTCGCGAAGCGGTAGAAGTAGAGCTCCTCGAGGCGCGCCTCCACCGGCGGGTTCTCGGTGTCGTGCTTGTGGGGCGGGTAGCTGCTCCAGTTGCCACCGGGCGTGTACACCTCGAACGCGATGAGGCGGCCCGCCTCCATCTGGGGGTCGAGGAGGTGGTGGATCCGGCGGGCGGTCTGCCCCTCCCCGCGCGCCTCGACGAGGACCTCCCCCGGGGGGATGTACCTCGTGAGCCTGACCGGCCCGCCGGGTGCGGCCGCGATGACCACGAGGGCCTCCGACGCCGCAACGACCTCAACGGCGGTGCCAGGCGATACGAGGATCACGGGCGCCGCGGGGCCGTCGAACACGCTCGTGCGCGAGCCGACCTTCTCCAGCGAGAGCTCCCCCGCCATCACGGCGGCGGTGCCCTCGAGCACCAGCACGAGGCGCTCCTGGTCGTCGGCCGCGCGCGACGTCGACTGGCCGGGCGCCAGGCGGTGGACGGTGACGGTCACCCAGTCCCAGCCGGCGTTCTGCGGGTCGATGTGGCAGAGCACCCCGTCGGAGTCCGGGAGCGACGCGCAGCGGAGGAGATGCCGCGTGGCCCCCTGGGGATTGCTGGCGAGAACCGGGTTGCCGGCCGCGGGAACTGGGGTCATCCGATCTTCCTTCACGCTCGGCAATCGATTACATGAGCATCATGACGTCCATTCGCAGGAGCGTCAAGTGGTGGCGTTGGACGCGGTCGGATGCTCCGGCGTGCGGTCCAGCCGGAGCCTCTCTCCTCCTGCGTCGGCTCGATCGCTCGCCTCGTCGGCCCGCCGGCCGTTCGCCTCGCCACCGTCGCGGGTGCGCCGATACCGCCTGCGTCCCCCGCTGTCGTGTAGCCTCGTCGACGTCGGGCGACACGGCACGGAGGCGGCATGGGCGACATCTCGGCGCTGCGCGGGGTCTGGAACATCGTCCCGACACCGTTCCTCCCGGACGGCTCGCTCGACACCGGCTCCATCCCCGGCCTCGTGGGGTTCGTGCAGGCGACCGGCGTCGATGGCCTGACGGTCCTCGGCGTCCTGGGCGAGGCGGGCCGGCTGGGCGACTCCGAGCGGTCGAGGGTGCTGAACGGCGCGATCGAGGCAGCGGGCGGATCGATCCCCGTGTGCGCGGGTGTCTCGCACGCCGCCACCGACCGCGCCGTCGCCTTCGCGCGCGAGGCCGCGGCCGCAGGGGCGCACAGCGTCATGCTGGCGCCGCCGCCGCTCGCCCGCCCCAGCGACGCAGCGCTCCGCCGCCACTACCTCGCCGTCGCCGACGCCGTCGACCTGCCGATCGTCGTCCAGGACCACCCCGCGTCGTCGGGCGTCATGATGTCGGTCGAGTTCCTGCTCTCGCTCGCCGCCGATGCCCCCGCCTGCCGGGTCGTGAAGCTTGAGGAGGAGCCGACGCCGCCCAAAGCGGGACGCCTCGTCGCCGGCTCGAGCCAGCTCGTGGTGCTGGGCGGGCTGGGCGGCGAGATGCTGGTCGAGGAACTGGGGCGGGGCACCCACGGGACGATGACCGGCTTCGGCTTCCCCGAGGTGCTCGTGGCCGTGGTGCGACGATGGTCGGCGGGAGACCGGGCAGGCGCCGCAGCGGTGTTCGACCGCTTCGCCACGCTCATCCGGTTCGAGAACCAGGCGCTGCTCAACCTCCCGATCCGCAAGTACGTCTACCAGCGCCGAGGCGCCATCGCGCACCCTACGGTCCGAGCGCCGGGCGTGGCGGCGGACCCCGGCACGGTGGCCGACCTCGAGGGCATCCTCCGAAGGCTGGCCCTCGATCGGCACCTGGCGGCCGGTTCCGTGCTGCCCGAGCTGCTCGGGCGCTGAGCGTCCCCCGCCGGTCAGCCCTCCTCAGGGCAGCGAGCGGACCATCCCCCCGTCGACCGGGACGATGGCGCCCGTCACGAACGACGCGGCGGGTGAGAGGAGGAACGCCCCGACCCGGCCGATCTCGGCCGTGTCGCCGTAGCGGCCGAGCGGGATCGTGGCCTGTGAGCGGCGCGCGACCTCGTCGACCGTGACGCCCGCGGCCGCCGCCCGAACGCCGTCGAGGTAGGCGACGCGGTCGGTCGCGATCCGCCCGGGCGCCAGGCCGTTGATCCGGACCGGGGCGATCTCCGCGGTGAGCGTCTTCACCAGGCCGGCCAGGCCGGGCCGCAGGACGTTGGAGGTCACGAGGCCAGGGATGGGCTCGCGGACCGAGGACGACAGCACGATCAGGATCGCCGGGTCCGTCCCGCCCCGAAGGCGCGGCAGCGCTGCGCGGACAAGCCGCAGGACCGACTGCAGCGTGCCGTTGATGGCCGTCCCCCAGGCGGCCTCGTCGAGCGACTCGAACGTGCCGCCGGGCGGCCCGCCGGTGCAGGCGACCAGCAGGTCGAGCCCGCCCATCGCCGCCACGGCCGTGGCTACGGCGCCGGCCGGTCCATCGGGCGTCGAGAGGTCGGCCACCACGGGCACCCCTGCCAGTCGTCGGGCCTCGGCGTGGACCCGTTCCGGAGTCCTCCCGATCACCGCCACCCGCGCGCCCTCGGCCGCCAGTGCAACCGCGATGCCGTTGCCGATGCCCGAGGCCCCCCCGCCCACGAGGGCCCGTCGCCCGGCGAGTTGCAGGTCCATCCGATCCTCCGCACGTGTGGACCGCCAGAGTACCGCCGGCAGGCCCGCGGACGACGATCGTCGACGACGCGGCGATCCGGTTCGGGTACGCTCGCTGTACCCGAGGGAGCATCGGTAGAGGAGGCGGATGGGCAGCGAGGTCATCGTCGGGCTGTTCGTCGTCCTGGTCGCGATCGCGGTTGGCGTCGCCCTGGTCACACAGCGCCTGTCGATCCCCTTCTCGGTGGCGCTGGTCATCGCGGGCTTTGTGCTCTCGGTGACGCAGCCGATCCGCGGTGCCGAGGTCACAACCGACCTCATCCTCGCGGTGTTCATCCCGGGCCTCGTGTTCGAGGCCGCGTACCACATCGAGCTCGCCGAGCTGCGGCGCTCCTTCGTCTCGGTCGCGATCCTCGCGGTGCCGGGCGTTGCCATCACGGCTGCGATCGTCGCCCAAGTCGTCACGCTCGCGACCGGCCTCAACCACAGCCTTGCCTTCCTCATGGGCGCGATCGTGTGCGCGACCGACCCGGTCGCGACGGTGGCGGTGTTCAAGCAGCTGCGGGCGCCGAGGGCCCTGGCCACCGTCGTGGAGGCCGAGAGCCTGCTGAACGACGGCACCGGCGTGGTGCTGTTCACCATCGCGCTCACCGCGGTGACCACGCCCGTGTCGCCGGTGGATGGCGTGTTCCGGTTCCTCGGGGCGCTGGTCATCAGCGCGGTGATCGGGGCGGTGGCGGGTCTCGTCGCCGTCCGCGTCATGCACCTCGCCCGCGACCACACCGTTCAGGTCATGGTCTCGCTCGTGGCGGCGTACGGGACGTACCTGGCGGCCGACTTGATCCAGCAGTCGGGCATCATCGCGACCGTCGTGGCGGGCATCGTGATCGGCAACGCCGGCGGGCGCTTCACCCTTCCCGCCCCCACCCGCGAATCGCTCGACACCGTCTGGGAGACGCTGGCGTTCCTGCTCACCGGGGTCCTGTTCCTGCTGGTCGGGATCGTCATCACGCCCGCCCAGCTGTCGGTCGCCGTCCCGGTTGTGGCGGCGGGGTTCGCGGGGATCACCGTCGCCAGGGCGGTTGTTGTGTACGGCTTGATCGGGGCCGGGAGCTGGCTGCTGGAGAGGGGCGGACGCTCGCCAGTGTCCCCCGGCTACCTGCACGTCATGTTCTGGGCGGGCCTCCGCGGCGCCATCGCGATCGCACTCGTGCTGTCCCTTCCACCTGACCTGCCCCAGCACGACCTGATCGCGGGCGGCGTGTACGGGATCGTGGTCATCACGCTGCTGCTCCAGGGAACATCGGCTGGGTGGATGGTCCGGAAGTCGGGTGTGCTCGAGCCGGCCCTGGCCGTGCCGGACCCGACCAGGGAGTGACCGGAGGGCCCCGCCGCGCCGGTGGCCGCCGCCACGCTCGCACCCACACGGCGATAGAAGAAGCCCGCCCCGGCGGGACGGGGCTCCAGTTGGCGGCTGCTACGCGTGGACCGGGATCGTGGCCTCGGCGAGCGCCTTGAAGTCGCCGAGCATCTGGTGGACTTGCCGCTCCATCCAGTGCTTGGTCATCAGGTCCTGGAGGATCTGGGGCAGGTGGCCCGGCATCTCGTAGTCTGATTCCGCCGTCACCTTGGTCCCCGCGCCCTCGGGCTCGAACCGGATGCGGTTCTCCCCCGGACCCATGTCGCTGCGCTCGCGGTAGAGCCGTTGCGGGACGATCTCGAGGACCTCGTAGGCCGACTTGATCTCGTGGCCCATGAGCTTCATGGCGCCGACGTAGGTGGTGCCGACCTGGTCCAGCGGACCGCTGAACTCACCCACGTAGGACACGCGCGGCATCCAGTCCGACCAGTGCGACGTGTCGAAGTAGAAGGCCCAGACGTGCTCGACCGGCGAGTCGATATGGATGGAGTCCTGCACATGCTGCATGACCCACCTCCGCTCCGAGCGGGTCGGGTTCGCCAGTGGCTCGGCACGGCCCATGGCGGCCATTGTGGGGACCGCGCGTCCCAGACCCCCGCGCCCGACAGGACAGGCTGACGGCGGCCCGTGTCAGCGCAAAGGGGCATCTGGACCGATCGGGCGGCGCAACCCAGTGCGCCGTGCCGGCCGTCGAGCGGCCCGGCACGGCGCGGCCTCTGGCGGCCGCCCGCCGCTTCGCGAGATGGAGGACACCACCCGTCCGAGCCGGCGATGAGCGAGGCTGCAAGCACCCCCCGCAGGGCCGGCCGAGCAGTGCGCGGAGGCGGCGCCGGGCCCGCGTGTGCAACCGAAACGCAACCGGCATGACGCCCCGATGGTGCCGTCGCCCCAGTGCGCGGGGCGCACCATGCTCGCCAACTTACCGGCACACCCTCACGGTCGGCGGTGTCGAGCCCGTCCCCGTCGTCCGGCAAGAGCGGGAAGGACAGCCCAACCATGACATACCCGGTCTTCGAGTCCAGCGGCGGCACCGGCCTCAGTGCCGGCGGCGCGGTGACCTGTGCCAGCTGCGGATGTCGCCTCGAGCGTGCCACCGTCGACGGCATCTCCGCCTGGTACCACTTCGCCCCCATGGGCGGCCGCGACGCCCGCGGCTGCAAGGTCGACTGCGCGAACGACGCGCACGACGCCCAGGGCCGCGCGCTGGTCGCCACCGCCTAGCAGGCCCCGACAGCAACGACACGGCCCCGGTCACGCCCCGGGGCCGTTTCGATTCCCGGCCCGTCTCGTCGCTCGAGGCTGCGCTGGGCGGCAGCCCGTGACGGCTGGCGCCGCGGCGGATGGCCAGGGCCGGGCGGCCTCGCTCGACGCAACGCGGGGCGCCCCAGCCGGCTCGCCTCAGGCGCGCTCGTCGGCCTCGATGCGATAGCCCACCGAGCGCACCGCCACGATGCGCGGTCCGCTCACGGCCTCGAGCTTCGATCGGAGGCGGGCCAGGTGCGGCTTGAGCCACAGCAGATCGGGGTCGGGCTCCGCCGGCCAGCCCGCTCGTGCGAGGCGGTGGTGCGGGACCAGGTCGCCGCCGGCGCGGACGAGGGCCTCGAGCAGTCGGAACTCGGTGGGTGTGAGGCCCAGGGCGATCGCGCCCACGCGCGCCTCGTGGCGCGCCGGCTCGAGGGTGAGCGAGCCGGCGGTGAGCAGGCCGGGCGCCCCGTCGCCGGACCCGCGGCCCGTCCCCGCGAGGTCCACGCGACGCATCACCGCGGCGATGCGCGCCAGCAGCTCCTGCTTGCCGAAGGGCTTGACGAGGTAGTCGTCGGCGCCGATGCCCAGCGCCTTGACCTTCGCGGTCTCGGCGCTCTCGCCTGACACCACCAGAACCGGCACGTTGCCGGACGCTCGCAGCTGGCCGATGACGGTGAAGCCGTCCGGGCCGGGCATCGCGAGGTCGAGGAGCACGAGGTCCGGCCGCTCTTCGCGAAAGCGCTTCACGGCGGTCAGGCCGTCGTAGGCGGTGATGACCTGGTGGCCCTCGGTTCCCACGAGGGCGGTGATGGCCCCGACCATCGCCGGGTCGTCGTCGACGACGAGGATCCGCAGGGGTCGCGTTCCGATCACGTGTGTCCTTCCTTCCTCAGGCGGCGGCTGCGGCGGGCAGCGCGAGGACGAACCTCGCCCCGCCCGTGGCTGCCGGTTCGCACCACAGCCGGCCGCCCATCGATTCTGCGAGGCGGCGCGCCGCGTAGAGGCCGATGCCCGACCCCCGAGCGGTGCTCGTCTCGTGACGGGCATAGGGTTCGAAGATTCGCTCCCGCCACTCCGGCGGGATGCCGGGGCCTGCGTCGGACACGCCGATGCGGGCCACGCCCTCCACGAGCGACCAGTCGACCTCGATCCGCGTCTCGGGTGGAGCGTACTTGACGGCGTTCTCCAGCAGGTGCTCGAGGACTTGGCGCAGGCGCGTCGCGTCGGCGGTGACCGACAGCGGTCGCGTCGCACCCAGGACCGTGGGGTGGCGGTGCAGCAGGGGCGCCAAGTCGGCGAGCAGCTCGCCCACCATCGTCGACAGGTCGATCGTCTGGAGCTCGGCGGGCTGGTCGGGCACGACGCGGTCCGACTCGAGGATGGCGTCGACGAGACGGTCGAGGCGCTCGATCTGCTCGAGCGTGCCGGCGTGCCAGGCGGCACGGGTGGCGCGGCGCATCGGGTCGCGCGAGGCGCGGCCATCGAGCGGCGGCTCCTCGGACAGCAGGTCCGTGTACGCACGGACGACCGCGAGGGGCGTGCGGAGCTCGTGGGTGACGAGCGCGATCAGCTCCGACCGGGCATGGTCGAGTGCCTGCAGCTGCGTGACCTGGGCCTCGGCCTCCCGCTGGAGACGGCCCTTCTCGACGATGCCGGCCAGCAGGTCGGCGATGGCGGACAGCTGTGCGATGTCGCCCTCGTCGAAGTCGCGCCGCGATTCGGTCTGGATGTTGAGCGCGCCGACAACCTGGTCTCGCCAGGTCAGCGGCACCGATAGCATCGAGGTGACGAATCGGCGCTGGTCCAGGCCCCGCACCCACAGGAAGCGGTTGTCGGTGCGTACGTCGGGGATGGCAGCCGGCTGGCGGCTGGATGCAACGCGACCGGTGATCCCCTCCCCCAGCCTGATCTTGGCCCGGCCGATGTGGTGTCGGTCGAGACCGTTGGTGGCGGCGAGGGTCAGCATCTCGCCGTCACGGTCGAGCAAGTACAGGCTCGACACGGAGGCGTGGAGGGCGTCGCGCGTGCCGTCCACCACCGTCTCGAGCAGCTCCTCCCACGTCCGGGCGGTGGTGGCGAGGCGGAGGATGTGGTGCAGGAACCGGAGCTCGGCCACGGGATCACGGGGCCGGGCAGGCGGGATGGGGACCGGTCCGTGAAGGAGGTCGGATGCGGTCACCGGCTCGGCCGACGGACTGCCGGGGGCCTGGGCTCCCGCGTGGGGACGCGCATCGTGGCTGGTCGAGTTCGCCATTCCGGAACAAGCCTAGGCGCCGTCGCCACCCTCGTCGGTTGCGGCACGGTAGCGCGACGGTGCCCTTGCAGTCGAACCGTAACCGAGGGGGCGTTGGTGGGCGAGCCCCCGGGCCATATCCTTGGGGGCGTGCCTCCCCGAGCGCCCCGCGACCCGCAGGCCACCATTTCGCGCGCCCCGGGGGCCCGGTTCGCCGCGGTCGCAGCGGAGCCGCCGGGCCCTGGGCTCGGGCGCGCGCGCGACCCCGTGACCCGCGAGGTGCGGCTCCTCGGCGCCCTGCTCGGTCAGGTCATCGCAGAGCAGGCCGGCCCGGAACTGTTCGCCACGGTCGAGCGCATCCGACGTCAGACGATCGCGCTTCGACGCGGCGACCCGCTCACGCCGGACGTCCACCTGGCCGAGCGGGCAAGGCTGGCCACCGAGCTCCGCGCGCTCGAGACTGGGCAGGCGGCCGCCGTCGCCAAGGCGTTCACCCTCTACTTCCAGTTGGTGAACCTGGCGGAGGAGCGCCAGCGCATCCGTGTGCTGCGCTCGCGGGCACGCCGCGCCCGGGGCCGCGGCATCGACGAGTCAGTGCGCGAAGCTGTGGAGCACCTCCGCACCAGCCACACCGCGGACCAGGTGCGCGACGTCCTCGGCCGAACCGTCGTCCACCCCGTGCTCACCGCCCACCCGACCGAGGCGAGGCGCCGCACGCTCCTGCAGGCCCAGCGGCGAGTCCGGCGGCTGCTCGATGCGCTCGACGACCAGCTGATCACGCCGGACGAGGACGCCGAGGTGCGCCGCCGGCTGCGCGAGGAGATCTCGCTCCTCTGGCACACGGCTGACGTGCGGACGGTGCGTCCCTCGCCGCTCGACGAGGTGCGCTCCGCCCTGGCCATCTTCGACGACGTGCTGTTCACGAGCGCGCCGCGCTTCCAGCGCGCGGTGGACCGCGCGCTGGACCCCGCGCCGGGCACCCCCTTGCTCACCGGCGCGATCGCGGGCGACTCCGGGCGCACCGGGACGCGGCAGGCGGCCCTCCCGGCCATCCTGCGCTTCGGTTCCTGGATCGGAGGGGACCGCGACGGGCACCCGGGGGTCACCGCCGAGATCACGCTCCAGGCCGCGCGCCTGCAGGTCGAGCACCTGCTGCGCGGCTACGAGG
>JBJKRU010000169.1:0-7091 GCA_046704485.1 Candidatus Limnocylindrales bacterium
CGTTCCAGGACGGCTCGCCGATCACCTGCGCCGACATCGCCTACGGCGTCTCGCGGACGTTCGCGACCGACGTCATCAACGGCGGTCCGACGTACGCCATCCAGTACCTCGACATCCCGACCAACGCGGATGGCTCCTCGCAGTACCCGGGCCCGTACAGGGCCACCCCGGACCAGCAAGAGCTGTACGACAAGGCGGTCACGTGCGACGCGAACACCATCACGTTCCACCTGAACCGGCCCGTCTCGGACTTCAACTACACCACGACCCTGGGGTTCAGCCCGGTTCCGAACCCCAGGGATCACCCCGGGGTGGACACCGGCGAGACCTACGGCGACCACCCGGTTTCCTCGGGCGCGTATCAGATCGACAGCTACAGGCCCGGCAGGGGCGGCAGGATGCTCCTTGTCCGGAACCCCAACTGGAATCCGTCGAGCGACCCGATCCGCAAGGCCTACCCGGACCAGTGGGAGGTCGACCTGGGCATCGACGCCACGGCCATCGACCAGCTGCTCATGGCGAGCAAAGGCGACGACGCCAACGCACTCGAGTACGGCGGCATCCAGCCTGCGAACCTGCCTCTCGTCTTCAAGGATGCGACCACCCCCTACGCGCAGTTCGCCGACCGCGTCTCCAGCGCCCTCGACCCGTTCGCGCAGTACTACTTCATCGACGTCACCAAGGTCCCCAACGTCAAGATCCGCCAGGCCATGGCCGCCGCCCTCGACCGCGCTGCGATCCGCCTGAATGCGGGCGGGGCGCTCGCCGGTGAACTGGGCGACGGCCTGATCAAGCCGAACATCGGCGACCAGTACGCCCCCACCGGGATGTGGGACGGCCTCCTCGGCCAGGCGATCCCGGACAGCGGCGATCCGGCGTATGCGCAGCAGCTGATCCGGGAGTCCGGCGAGGCGGCCCCGCACCTGACCCTGGACTTCCCGGCGACCTCCACCCGAGGCAATGAGGCAGCGATCGTCAAAGACTCCCTCGAGAGCGCGGGCTTCCGGGTCGACCTGAACCCGGTCCAGCAGAGCGAGTACTGGAGCGTCGTCCCCGTTCCGGCGTCATCCCACGAGATCGGGTGGACTGCCTGGGGTCCTGACTGGCCGAACGCGTCGACGATCATCCCGCCACTCTTCACCGAGGCCGGCGGGTGGGACCTGTCCCACATCGATCAGTCGAACGCCGGGACGAACGACCCGCACTGGAACGACAAGGTCTCGACGGCACGTGCGGAGACCAACCACGCGAAGCAGGCGGCGATGTGGCAAGACCTCAACCAGGAGGCCATGCAGTACGTCTTCGCCATCCCGACGCTCTTCGACCGCACGCAGAGCCTGGCCGGCAGCAAGGTCAAGCCGATCTACCGATGGGCGCCGTACGGCTCATGGCCATACGGGGAGATGTACGTCGTCCAGTAGGGAGGGCTCGCCGCGCAGGCCGGCCGAGTTGCCGTCGCGGAGCGGCGGGGCGAACAGACCGATCGACGTCGCGCCGGCCGGCGTCACACGACGGCAGCGTTGTCCTCCCCCATGAGAGCACGCACCCGCCGCGCCATCGGCAGGTTCATCTTGCGCTCATACCGGTCGAGCGCTTGGGCGAGTGCGCCGGCCGCCTCGCGGTCCTTGCCCGCGGCGCGCAGCACCTCGGCGAGGTCGCACAGCGCGTCGGCCTGGTCGTTGAGCGAATCCGACTGTTCGCCGATGGCGACGGCCTCGCGGGCGAGCGCCTCCGCCGCGATGCACTCCCCGCGGTGGGCGTCGACCAGCGCCTGCACCTGCCGCCAGATCACCTGGGTCCAGACGTCGGCCTCGTCGCCGAGCTCGCGGCCGAGGCGTGCCAGCGGCTCCGCCTCGTCGTAGCGGCCCAGCGCGCACAGCGAGCGGCCGAGCAGTGGCGCAAAGGCCGACAGATAGCCGCGCTCCCCGTGTTCTTCGAGCATGTCGCACGTGGCGCGCAGGTGCCGGGCCGCGGTCTCCTGGTCTCCTTGGAGTCCGGCGATACCCGCCGCAATTCCCTCAGCTGGCCCGGTCCCGAAATCGCGGATCAGCTCGCACAACTGCTGCGGGGTCGGCCGTGCCTCCTCGGACCGATCGAGCATCGTGAGCAGGTGGGCGCGATACATCAGCAACCATGGGCGGGGACCCTCGCGCAACAGCGTGTCCAGCGCACGTTGCGCCTCGTCGGCGGGCCGCGGTCCGCCGACGAGGGCCATCCCGAGATCGTCAATCGCGTGTCCAGGGCGCAGCCCGCCGAGTCCCGCGTGCCGGAGCGCCTTCTCGCACGCCTCGGCCATCTCCTCGAAGCGACCGTGCACATTCGCGACCCCGAAGCCGAGCGTGTCCCAGACGCGGGCGAGGCCAGCGTGGTCTCCGATGTCCTCGAGCAGTGGCACGGCGGCGCGGGCGAGCGCCTCGAGCTCGTCGACGTCGCAGTCGCAAGTCAGGAGGCGGTGATACGCGGAGGCGACGCGGGCCAGCGCCTCGCCCGCGTCGTCGCCTTGCGCCCGGGCCCGCACGGCCGCGGCGTCAGCGATCGCCGCCGCGCGCTGCGGGGCGACGGCGCCGACGGCATAGGCCAGGTCGACCTCCGAGTGGATGTCAAGACGCAGCGGCCGAGTGAGCTCGAGCGCACGGCCGAGCAGCGATGCCGCAGCACTGTCGTCGCCTCGCCAGAGCGCCCGGCGGCCGGCGGCTATGAGCCGCTTGCCGGCCCGCTCGGCGAGCACGTCGTCGGCGAGTCCCAGCTCCCCCTGGTACCGAGCGGCCTGCTCCAAGTGATAGCCGAGGACTTCGTCGAGCTCGAGGAGCGTCCTTCCGCGTCCTTCCAGCCAGTCCGCGAAGCGCTCGTGAAGCTGGGCCCGAAGCTCCTTCGGCATCGACCGGTAGAACGCGTCGCGGACGAGGACGTGCACGAACCGGAAGCCGTCCTCGCCGGGGAGGTCCGCCGTCTGTGGACGAACCAGGTTCCGCCGGATCGCATTGAGCAGAAGCGCGCCCGCCTCCGTCCGCTCGTCCGGCGGAAGCAGCGCGTTGACGGCGCCCCGATGGAACACCACCCCCTCGACCGCCGCCCGCTCGAGGAGGTCCCGCTCCGCCGGCGGAAGCCGGTCGATGCGGGCGGCAAGCTGGGCCTCGATCGTCGGCGGCAGGACGAGGTCGCCGACCGAAGCGTCATGTTCGGCCTCGTGCGCGAGCAGCTGCTCGAGGAAGAGCGGGTTCCCGGCTGCGGCGTCCGCGATCCGCGTCCGCCGTGGCCCGCTCAGCGCCGTCCACACGGGCGACTGGTCGACGAGGGCTCGCGCTTCTCGCTCGGAGAGTGCGGGAAGCGGCAGGATCAGCGCGTTCGGCCTCGGCAGCGCCCATGCCGCGCGCGTCTCGAGCAGTTCGTCCCGCGCCGCGGCGAGAATCAGGATCGGGGCACCAGACGAGCAGCTTGCCAAGTACTCAACGAGCTGCAGGAACGTCGGCTCCGCCCAGTGCAGGTCGTCGAGCACCACCACCAGAGGCAGCTCGCGACCAAGCGCTTCGAAGAGCTGGCGGATTGCCCATTGCACTTCCTCGACCGAACCGATCTGCTCGGCTGCACCCGCGGCGCCGCCGATGATCTGCCGCGCCTGCTCGCCCCGCTCATCGGATGGAACCCGATCGGCGAGTGCGTCGGGCCCGCCGAGGTCGCGCAGGATCCCGGCCAACGGCCAGTACGTGATCCCATCGCCGTACGGCAGGCACAGGCCGCCGAGGACGCGAGCCTCGCCGACAAGCGTTGAGGTGAACTCGGTCAGCAACCGCGTCTTGCCGATCCCCGGCTCTCCCACAACGGTCACCAGACGACAGCCTCGCTCGGAGACAGCCTGGTCGAACGCCGCGCGAAGTGCCTTCAGTTCGGCGGCCCGGCCCACGAAGGTGGAATCGAGCGGCGGACGGGACGCCTCCAGCGAGACTGCCACCAGGCCTTGGAAGCGGAACGCCTCCACCGTCTGTGCCCGCCCGGGGACGGCAACCGGCGGGTGGGGCTCCGCCATGACCATCCCGGACAGCGATCGCACCGTCTCCACCCCGAGCAGGATCTCGCCCGCCTGCGCGTGCTCTGCCAGCTCGGCCGCGACCCCGATGGCCGCGCCCGTCACCGGCGACTCTTCGGTGCCCGTCAGGACCAGGCCCGTGTCCACGCCCACACGCAGCTCGAGCGTGACGCCGCCGTGCAGCGACGGCACCGCGGTCAGCGAGCGCACGGCGTCGCGTATCTCGGCAGCGGCCCGCACGGCCCGCAGTGCGTCGTCCTCGTGGACCGCGGGCACACCGAAGATCCCGAGCGTCGCGTCGCCAAGCGATCGCTCGACACTTCCGCCGTGTCGCTCGATCCCAGCCCTCACCGCCGCGGAGTGCTGAGCCTGGGCGAGCCGGAGTGCCTCCGGGTCAGTCTCCTCTGCCTGCGCGACGGGGGCGACGCGGGCGACGAGCACGGTGACCGTCTTTCGCCGCTGACGTGGCTGGCCGACAGGCGCGGCGGCCGGCTCGGACAGCGATGCTCGACGGGCGGACCCCATCGCCGGAGCTTCCAGCTCAGGCTCATGCCTGAGGATCGCGCGCTCCAGCCGCTGGAGATCCTCTCCGGGATCGATGCCGAGCTCGTCGACAAGGAACCGCCGCGTGGTCCGGTAGACCTCAAGGGCCCTCGCCTGCCGGCCCGAGCGGTACAGGGCGACCATGAGCTGGGCGCACAGGCGCTCGTTCAGCGGGTTCGCGCGGACGAGGGCCTCGAGCTCCCCCACGAGCTCGGCGTGCCTGCCGAGGGCCAGGTCGGCGTCGATCCTCGACCCCAGCGCCGCGAGCCGCAGCTCCGCGAGCCGCCATGACGCCCCCTCGACGAACGGAGCCGAGACGAGGTCGCTCATCGGCTCGCCGCGCCACTCCGCAGACGCGCTCCGCAGGATGTCGGAGGCCTCGCTCGCTGCGCCATCGGCAAGAGCCCGTCCTCCCCGCTCGAGCGCCAGCTCGAACCGCTGGACGTCGATCTGCTCGGGCTCGACCCGGAGGACGTAGCCGCCCGCTTCCGTGGCCAGGTTCGGCTTCCCCCCCGTCCCGTTGACCTGGAGTGCCTTGCGCAGGCGAGACACGTAGACCACCACCGAGTGCTCGGCGCTCGCCGGTGCCCGCTCTCCCCACAGCTCGTCGATCAAGAGGTCTCGCGAGACGACCTCGTTCGCATGCAACACGAGGAATGCAAGGAGGGCCCGCTGCTTCGCACCACCGAGCGCGATCGGCCGCCCGTCGACCACGACCTCCACAGGCCCGAGCAGCCGGAAATCAGCGCCGCCCTGGGGTGGCCCTTCAGGACGCGTGTCCACCGGCACCGCCGAATACACGCTCATCGCCGCCCTCGCCGACACACTATCGACCAGTCGGGAAGGCCGAGGCAACATGCTGATGGCCCAATGCTCCCGGGACCGCCGGGACCTCTCCCCCGTGCGGGTTCGCGCCGGGCCGCCCTCAGGCGCTCATCGGACACGCCGCCCCGTGAACACCACCATCAGCGGGAAGGTCGATCCTGACAAGATGGCGGAGATCGTCTCGGGAGCAGGCTCGCCGCGTCTCGGGGGTTGACCGGGCCGGCCACGCCCGCCTACCGTGCC
This sequence comes from Candidatus Limnocylindrales bacterium, assembly GCA_046704485.1. Classification (GTDB taxonomy): domain Bacteria; phylum Chloroflexota; class Limnocylindria; order Limnocylindrales; family CSP1-4; genus CAIXZV01. The sequence continues at coordinate 5,636 of JBJKRU010000169.1, forward strand.
GTCCATCGCTCACAGGTGGGATCACATCGCCCGGGCGGGCAGGACGGTGGATGGTGGCCGAGACGGACTTGGCGGCGATCATCGGGGCGGCGGCCGGGGGGCTCGGCCTGCGCCCGCGGGCGGGACTCGTTGCCGCCGACTGGCGGGCCTGGGAGTTCCGGAACCTCAACCGCCACCGAGCGGTAGCGCTCTGGGCGCCGCCCGAGTTGCCGGCGGACGCGAGCGCCCTCGAGTCTGCGATCCGCGAGGAGGCCGCGCGCGACTTCCACATCTCCTGGTGGCAGGGCTTCGCCTACGGGGCAGTGGTCGACGCGGCGGGAATGACATGGAAGCCGGACGACGTGGCGCCCCTCGTCGACCTCTACAACCACCGCCGCGGCGTCCTCCAGTGGCTCGTCGTGGTCGGGCGGGCCGAGCGCACCGCCGCAGCCGTGCACACCTGGATGGAGACCGACCTCAGTCCTGTCTACCGAGCGGTGCTCGGCGCACTGGCCGCCGACGGGTTCGACGTGTCCGCCGCGACGCGCGAGCGCTCGGGCCTGCTCCGCTTCCTGACCGACGTCAGCGCGATGGAGGGAGTCCGCTTCCCGCAGTTCCACGACGCGGGAGGTGCCGCACCGCCGCCCGGCGATGACGCGCGCGGCTGACGGAGCGGCGGTCCGCGGTGGGCCGGTCGATCCGTCGAATGGCTGACATCGGCACCGTCAGGCCTGCGAGGCCGGCGTACCGGCGCCCGGATCGAGGTGGGCCGAGGACGACCGCGGCCCTCGACGGCGCGCCGTGGACGAACGCCTCGCGCATGCCCGTGGCGAGGAAGAGCATGTAGTCAATGGCGAGGCCGAACAGCGCGCCGACCAGGACCGTCGGCAGGAACTTGAGGATCGGGCCCGTGGTGGACACGCCGAACAGGCCGCCGAGCCGCCACCACTGGTAGATGGCGACGACGCCTCCCAGCGCCGCGAAGAACGACAGGACGAAGCCGCCGTCGCCACGAGGGGGACGAACAGCGAGCGGAGCGTGCGCGTGGGCGGAGGGATGCGGACGAAACGCCCGGCGCAACCGGCAGTTGGTCAGGCCGTCATGGCGACGTCCCCTGGGCCCGCAGGCCCGATCGCAGCATGGCGAAGGCGTCAATCAGCATCCGCTCGCGGTCCGCCGGCGAGGCGGCCGTCGGCGCGAACTGGAGGACGTCAGGATCGCGGAGATCGCGGCGCTCGCGACGACGTGCGGGTATAGGTCGGTCGACGAGTCGGTGCCGGACCTCGCCGCCAAGACGTCGGTGACCACTCGGATCGCCTCGTCGAGGAGCGACCTTGATGCACTGATCTGACTGAGGGCTTGTAGCCGAATTCCCGAAGAGTTCCTCTCACCGCACCCCGTGGGCAGTGTTCAGGGGTCCACCTCGATGCCGACGGCCTTCCAGCTTTCGACCAGGCCTTGCGGGTCGGGCGGCACG
>JBJKRU010000170.1:0-4963 GCA_046704485.1 Candidatus Limnocylindrales bacterium
GGCCGCGAGCGCTCGGCCCCCCAGTCGGCGAACGTGGTGCGGGTGCAAGAGCACGGGTAGAGGAGGCCGGCGTCCCTCAGGCGGTCGAGGGCCGCCGCGTACGTTCCACCGTTGTCGGACTGGCGGAATGGGGTTGGGCCGGCCCGAAACCTCGCGATCGGCGGGAGGTCGGGCTTCAGGCCGAGCCGCTCAAGGTCATCGAGCAGCGACGCCTCGTACTCGGGCCGGGAGCGCTGTCGGTCGTGGTCCTCGACCCGCAGCACGACGCGGCCGCCGGTCGCCGCCGCGATCCCCCAGACGTAGAGCGCGTTCACGAGATGGCCGAGGTGGAGGTAGCCGGTCGGGGCCGGAGCGAACCGGGTCACCGGCGCGGCGGGCAGCGCCCGGGGGTGTGGCCGCGCGGCCGCGGTGGCCGCCGGGACGAACAGCTCGCCGCCGGTGTCAGCCGCGGTCGGGTCGCCGCTCACGATCCCGGTGCTCGACGCTCAGGGTGACGGCCACGATCCGCCGGTAGATCGAGATCAGGTCAGCCTGGCTGAGGGGCCCCCCATTGGCCATCGCCACGCGGATCAGCACCTCCCGCACGCGTTCCGGATCGTGGACGGCCCGGCGGCCCGCCAGCGCCTTGGCGCGCCCCGCGGCGCGCCCGAGCTCCGTCCCCCGGTTGAGGTGCGCCACGATCTCCCGGTCGAGGTCGTCGATCGCGTCTCGGACCCGCGACAGCTCGGCGGCGGCGTCCTCGCGTTCCGCCGGCGTCGGGCGGCGGCGGTCGTGAGCGTGGTCGTCGGCGCTCATGCCCCGCTCCCGTACCTGGCGGCGATCTGCTCGAGCGCCTCGATATAGCCTGTGGCCCCGTGCCCGGCGATCGTCGCGGTGGCGATATCGTGGAGGAAGTTGACCTTGCGGAATTCGTCGCGCGCCCAGGGGTCCGAGAGGTGGACCTCCCAGAACGGCCGGTGGACTGCGAGCAGGGCGTCTCGCAGCGCGACCGAGGTGTGCGTGTAGCCCGCCGCGTTGACGATCGCGACGTCGTAGTCCCGCTCGTGGAGGCGGTCGATCAGCCCGCCCTCGTGGTTGGACTGGTAGAAGGCGATGTCGATGCCGAGCTCCGCCGCCCGGGCGGCGAGCCGGCGGTGGTTGTCCTCGAGCGTCTCAACCCCGTAGATCTCCGGCTCCCGGGTTCCGAGGAGGTTGAGGTTCGGTCCCTGCAGCACCAGCACGCGCGTCATGCCGCCGCTCCCGCGGGGGCCCCGGCCACCACCCCGGCCACCACCTCGCGCACCAGCGCCTCGGGGATGTCGTCGCGAACCGCCACCCCGTCCGCGGTCGGCAGGATCCAGCGCAGCCGGCCCGAGAGGTGCTTCTTGTCCGTCCCGGTGGCTGCGACCACGTCGTCAGCCGAGTAGGGGAGCGGGGCGCGGCCGAGGTCCAGCCGGTCCAGGAGGCGCTCGATCCGGGCCGCGCGGTCCGGGGGGGTGGCGCCCGCCGCCACACCGATCCGCGCCGCGGCGCGCAGACCATAGGCCACCGCCTCGCCGTGGACCAGGCTCGCATAGCCGTCCACCGCCTCCAGTGCGTGGCCCACCGTGTGGCCGAGATTGAGCGTGATGCGCCCGCCCGCGGCGCCCTGCTCGCGCTCGTCGGCCACCACCACCTCGACCTTCGCCCAGCTGGCCCGCTCCACCACCTCCGCAACGGCACCCGACTCGAACGGGCCAGCAGCGCCGCGCGCGATCTCGGCGCCGTCCGCCTCCAGCGTCGCGAACAGCGCGGGGTCGCCCAGCGCGGCCATCTGCACGATCTCGCCCATGGCCGCCCGCAGCTGGCGCTCCGGCAGGGTCCGCAGCAGCGCCACGTCGAGGACGATCGCAGAGGGCTGGTGGAACGCGCCCACGAGGTTCTTGCCCTCGGGCAGGTCCACGCCCGTCTTGCCCCCGATCGAGCTGTCGACCTGTGCCACCAGCGTGGTCGGGACCTGGATCCACGGGACGCCGCGGGCGTAGGTCGCGGCGAGGAAGCCCGCCGGGTCGCCCAGTGCCCCGCCGCCCACCGCGATGAGCGGCTCGCGGCGCTCCAGGTGGAGTCGGGCGAGCTCGCGGGCGCCGTCCTCGATCACCGCGAGCCGCTTGGCGTCCTCGCCAGCCGGGAGCATGACCGCCTCCACGGGCCAGCCGCCGGCCCGCAGTTCTGCGGCAAGGCGCTCGCCGACCGCGGCCCAGGCGCCGGGCTCGGACACCAGGACCGCGCGGCGGGCGGACAGGCGGCGAAGCGTGCCGTCGATCGCCGTCGCGGCCATCCCGTCGCCGAGCACGACCTCCCCGATGCTCGTCGGGGCGTGGAGCAGCGTGGTCGGTCCCGGTGGGGAGCTCAGCAGGGTCTCGACCTGGTGCACCACCCCGGCGAGCTCGGCCACGCCGTTGATCCGCGTCCCGGCGCCGTAGAAGCGCTCGCGTGCCGCCGCGAGCGAACGGATCCTGCCCAGGGGATCCGTCCCCTGCACGAGCGGCCTGACCACCGGCGAGCGTCGGAGGCGCTGCGCCAGGACCTCCGGCCGCACGTCCAGCCATGCAACGTGGCGGCCGCGGAACAGATGCCACCGGTTGCGCGGCTCCACGACTGCCCCGCCGCCAGGCGAGATCACCCAGCGCAGCGGTGCCCCGTCGTCGGCCGGCCCGAGCGCCTCGACGGCCGCCCGCTCCCGGCGCCGGAAGCCGGCCTCGCCCTCGTCGGCGAAGATCTCGGCGATCGGGCGGCCAGCCCGTGCCTCGATCTCGGCGTCGAGGTCCACGAACGTGGCCCCGTGGCGGCTGGCGATCCGGCGGCCGCAGGCCGTCTTGCCGCTCCCGGGGAGCCCCACAAGGACGAGATCCACGACCCTACGCCTCGACGGCGTGCCCGCCCGAGCCGTCGCCGGGCGCGGGGGGAACCATCTGGGCGGCCAGGCGCTCTCGATAGCGGCGCAGGTTGTCGGCGACCTCGACCATCGAGTCGCCGCCGGTCTTCTCGAGGACGAACCGCGCCAGCGTGAGCATCACCATCGCCTCGCCCACCACGCCGGCAGCCGGCACCACCGAGATGTCGCTCCGCTCGTAGTGCGCGCGGTCGACCGGCTCGCCGGAGACGAGGTCGGCCGTCGGAAGCGGTTTCGCGAGGGTGGAGATGGGCTTCACGGCGCCGCGGACCACGATCGGCTCGCCGTTGGTGACGCCGCCGGTGAGCCCGCCCGCATTGTTGGTGCGGTGGATCCACGTGCCGTCCGCGCGGCGGCCGCGGATCGCATCGTGGACCTGCGAGCCGAACCGCCGGGTCTGCTCGAACCCGAGGCCGAACTCGACCCCCTTGACGATCTGGATGCTCATCACCGCGGCCGCGAGGGCCGCGTCGAGGCGCCGGTCCCAGTGAGTATGGCTGCCGAGGCCGATCGGCGCGCCGTGGACCACCACCTCGAACACCCCGCCGACGGTGTCGCCCTGGCTGCGCGCCTCGTCGATGCGGGCGATCATCGCCTGCTCCGCGTCGGGGTCGGGGCAGCGCAGGGGGGACGCATCCGCCTCCTCGCGGGAGCGGGTGCAGTTGGCCGGGTCTACCGCGATTCCGCCCACCTCGGCGGCGAACGACCACACGTCGATGCCCAGCTCTCGGAGGAACGCCCGCGCGACCCCGCCTGCCGCCACGCGCGCCGCCGTCTCGCGCGCCGAGGAGCGCTCCAGCACGTTGCGGACGTCGTTGAAGTGGTACTTGAGGGCGCCCGCGAGATCGGCGTGGCCCGGCCGGATGCGGGTGATCGGCTGGGCCCGCTTGTTGCCGGCCTCGGCCAGGGCTGCCAGTTCCGCCGCCTCCTCCGTCGACAGCGGGCCGACCTGCATCACGCGGGTCCAGTTCGCCCAGTCGCGGTTGGCGACCTCGAGCAGGATCGGCGAGCCCAGGGTGCGGCCGTGGCGGACGCCGGAGAGGATGGTCGCGTGGTCCTGCTCGATCGTCTGGCGGGCCCCGCGACCGTATCCGCGCTGGCGCCTGGCGAGGTCCACCTCGAGATCGCCCTCCGTCAGCGCGAGGCCGGCCGGCACGCCCTCGACGACGGCGCCCAGCGAGGGCCCGTGGCTCTCGCCGGCGGTGATGAAACGGAACCGGTCCACGGAGCGCCCTCCTGCGTCCCGTCAGCCCGCGACCACGTTCGCGCCAGGCTCGCCCTCGGTCGAGGTGACACCGTCTGCGCGGGCCGCCCCCAGGGCCTCCTGCATCACCTCGATCGGGGCTGGCTGGCCCGTCCAGAGGGTGAAGGCCGCCGCGCCCTGGTGGAGCAGCATGAGTTCCCCGTCAGCGGTCGTGCAGCCCGCCGCGGCCGCGTCGCGGAGGAGGCGCGTCCGCTTGTAGATGAGGTCCAGGACCAGCAGGTCGGGCGGCAGGATCTCTGCCGGGATCGGCGAGCTGTCATCACCCAGGCCGATCGACGTCGCGTTGATGAGCACCTTGCTCTTGGCAAGTTCGGCCTCGAGGATCGACTCGTGCCACGGCATCGCGCGCAGGTCCATGTGCGCCGCCGACCGCCCGAAGTGCTTGACCATCTGCTCGCCGCGGTGCAGGTGGCGGTTGAACACCGCAACGCGCTGGAACCCCTCGCGGATCAGGCCGTAGACGACCGCCCTGGCGCCCCCTCCCGCCCCCAGGACGACGGCCTGGCGGGGCATCTTCTGGCGGCCGACCAGCTTGTCGAGCGCCACCTTGAAGCCGGCCACGTCGGTGTTGTGGCCCACCAGCTTGTGGCCTTCCTTGGTCAGCGTGTTGAGCGCGCCGGTCGCGTGAGCCTCGTCCGTCTGGCGGTCGACGAGGGAGACGACCCGCTCTTTGTGGGGGATCGTGATGTTGGCGCCCAGGAACTCGTCGGTGCGCAGCTCCGAGATCGCGTCGGCCAGCTCGGCTGGCGCGCGGTCCCAGAGCTCGTAGCGGGCGTCGATGCCCAGGT
>JBJKRU010000171.1:0-7483 GCA_046704485.1 Candidatus Limnocylindrales bacterium
GGCAAGACCCGCCGCGCAGCCAAGATGGTCATCCTCGACGTCGACCATCCGGATGTCATCGACTTCATCGACTCCAAGGCCAACGAGGAGAAGAAGGCCTGGGCGCTCATCGAGCAGGGCTACGACCCGTCGTTCACGGGCGAGGCCTACGGCAGCGTCTTCTTCCAGAACGCCAACCACAGCGTCCGCGTGACCGACGACTTCATGCGCGCGGTCGAGCGAGGCGCCGAGTGGCAGACGCACGAGGTCACCGACGGGCAGCCGGCCGGCACCTACAAGGCGCGCGACATCTTCCGCAAGATGGCCGAGGCGGCCCACCTCTGCGGCGACCCGGGGATTCAGTACGACACCACCATCAACAACTGGAACCCGGTGGCCAACAGCGCGCGGCAGTACGCCACCAACCCGTGCTCCGAGTTCAGCTTCATCAACGACACCAGCTGCAACCTGGCGTCTCTGAACCTCATGAAGTTCGTGCGCGAGGACGGCGAGTTCGACGTCGAGGCCTTCCGCTTCGCGGTCAGGGTCACGATCACCGCCCAGGAGATCCTGGTCGACAACGCCAGCTACCCGACGCAGAAGATCGAGGAGAACAGCCACCGGTTCCGGCCGCTCGGCCTGGGCTATGCCAACCTGGGCGCCCTCCTCATGAACCGCGGGCTCGGCTACGACTCGGACAGCGGCCGCCACTACGCCGCCGCGGTCACCGCGATCATGCACGGGGAGGCGTACCGCCAGAGTGCCGTCATCGCCCGTGACCACGGCGGGGCGTTCGTCGAGTTCGACAAGAACGGCGAGCCCTTCCTCGGCGTGGTCGAGATGCACCGCGACGCGGCGCACCGGCTCCAGGAAGGGGCGGTGCCAGCGGAGATGACCGCGGCCGCCCACGCCGCCATCGACGAGGCCCTCGAGATCGGCGGCAAGCACGGCTTCCGGAACGCGCAGGTCACGCTCCTGGCGCCCACCGGGACCATCGCGTTCATGATGGACTGCGACACCACGGGCATCGAGCCCGACATCGCGCTCATCAAGTACAAGAAGCTCGTCGGCGAGGGCTACCTCAAGATCGTCAACCAGACGGTCCCGCACGCCCTGCGCAAGCTCGGCTACACCCCCGCCCAGGTCGAGGAGATCCTCGCCTACATCAACGAGCGCGAGACCATCGAGGGCGCGCCCGGCCTGCGCCCGGAGCACCTCCCGGTGTTCGACTGCGCGTTCAAGCCGGTCAACGGCGAGCGCTCCATCCACTACATGGGCCACGTCCGGATGATGGGCGCAGTCCAGCCGTTCCTGTCGGGCGCCATCTCCAAGACCGTCAACATGCCCGAGGCGGCGACGGCCCAGGAGATCGAGACGGTCTACATGGAGGGCTGGAAGCAGGGGCTCAAGGCGATCGCGATCTACCGCGACGGCTCGAAGCGGTCGCAGCCCCTGTCCACCGGCAAGAAGAAGGACGAGGGCACCGAGGGCACGGCCGAGGACAAGGCGACGATCGAGAGCCTGCGCAGGCAGCTCGCGGCCGCGCAGGTCGAGGCCAACAAGCCGCACCGCCGCCGCCTGCCGGCCGAGCGCACCGCGCTCACCCACAAGTTCGAGATCGCCGGCCACGAGGGGTACATCACGGTCGGCCTCTACGCCGACGGCCAGCCGGGCGAGATCTTCCTCAAGATGGCCAAGGAGGGCTCGACGATCTCGGGCCTCATGGACACCCTGGCCACGTCGGTCAGCCTGGCGCTCCAGTACGGCGTGCCGCTCAAGGACGTCGTGCACAAGTTCGCGCACGTCCGGTTCGAGCCCAGCGGCTTCACCGGCAACCCGGAGATCCCGATCGCCAAGTCGCTCGTGGACTACATCTTCCGGTGGCTTGGCAGCCGGTTCCTGCCCGAGGAGGACAAGGCGAGCCTGGGCCTGATCGACCGCTCGCAGGTCGTGGCCGATGCCCCGGCGCCGTTCGCCGCCAACGGCCTCAAGCCGCACGCCGACGAGGGCATCACCGCCCAGTCGGAGGCCGTGGCCAAGGCAGAGTCCTCCCCGGCCGCCACTCCCGCGCCGACGACCGGCGAGACGCCGAAGGCCTCGGCAGCCCCGGCGACCGCCACGGCCACAGCGCCGATCCCGGTCCCGGTCGTCAAGGAGGAACTGGCCGTCATCGCCACGGGTTCCGGCGCCAACGGCAATGGCGCGTCCAAGAACGGCGGCGGGCTGTCGGCCATCGCCGCCTCCCTGGGCGGCGGCCCCAAGGTCGCCTTCGCGGCCCAGGCCGACGCTCCCAGCTGCGCCGACTGCGGATCGATCATGGTCCGCAACGGCTCCTGCTACAAGTGCCTCAACTGCGGATCGACAAGCGGCTGCAGCTGATCCCGCGGCCTAGCTCTCGATGAGGCCCCGGCGTCCACGCCGGGGCCTCATCGATTCAGCGCACCGGGTGGCACAGGCGCAGCTCCCACCGCCAGTGCGGCGGCAGCTGCGCGAGATGGACGGTTGGAGCCGACACCTGCAGCCCTTGACGACGCTCACCGAGCCCGACGGTCTGATGCTCCACGACCCGGCGGGCTCCGCATGCACCCAGCGGTCCTGTCGACGGACGAACCGCTCGGCTGGCCGCTGGGTGCTCCATCGCATGCCACGAGGGCATCAGTCGAGGCACAGGACGAGCGGGACGACGGGCGAGCCGACGATGCAACCGCCAGGTCCGCGGCCGGAGATGGGATGTCCTCACCCGCGGGCCGCGAGTTCTGCCTCACCCGCGGATGAGGCAGAACTCGTTGCCCTCGGGGTCGTTCATGCGGACCCAGTAGGAGCCGCCCTCTTCGATCGGTCCCCGGCGGTCGCTCGCGCCGAGGGCAACCAGGCGCGCGGCCTCGGCGTCGATCCTCGACTTGCGTTCCTCGAGCGTGCCGGCACCGCCAACCTTGAGGTCGAGGTGCAGGCGGTTCTTGGCGACCTTGCCCTCGGGGACCACCTGGAAGTAGACGCGCGGCAGGTCGTCGGCGGGCGGCTCGAGGAAGACGTCGCGATCGTCAGGTAACGACTCGGGCTCTGGGTAGCCCAGGGCCGCGGCCCAGAATCGGGCCAGGGCGGCGGGATCGGCACAGTCGATGGCGAGATCGAAGCGAACGACCACGGGATCTCCTCGGACGGGCTGCTGCGTAACCGTTCAAGTGATGGTCAGAGGTTATACCTGTCATCCTTGGTCATGGATCGCGACGACCAGCCGGCGGACGCCCTGCGACTGCGGGCCCGGCGTTGCCGCTGACCCGGCACGGGTCACCAGCCACGCACAGCCGTCTGGCGGGCGTGGGGCACGCCACGGTCACAGCCGGGCGACCCGCCACGCACAGCCGTCTGGTTGACGATCGTGCCTCAGGCGCGAAGGCCTGGGCTGGAACGGGTTCGTGAGATCCTCCAGCCGCCCGAGCCGTCCCGCGACCCGCTCCGACGGCAATGCTGACCGCAGGTGTCACGAATGGCGTGCGAAGATGGGGGTCAACGCAGCGAGAGGTATCTGATGCCGTCCGCCCCGATCATCCTCGTCCCCGGTTTCTGGCTGGGCGCCTGGGCCTGGGACGAGGTCGCCGTCAAACTGCGCGCGGCCGGCCATCATGCCACGCCGATCACGCTGCCGGGCCTCGAGTCGCCCGACGCGGACCGGTCGCGGATCACGTTCGAGGACCACGTCGAGGCCATCTGCGCCGCGGTCGAGGCGGCGGACCGGCCTGTGGTGCTCGCGGTCCACAGCGCCAGCGGCTTCTCCGGCTACGCCGCGAGCGACCGGATCCCCCAGCGGATCGCGGCCATGGTCTACGTGGACACCGCCCCCGGCAAGCCGCCCCTCGACCCGGGGTTCGACGGCGCCGAGAAGCCGCTCAACTGGGACGAGCTCGTCGCCGAGGAGAACCTTGACGGGATGACCGAGGCGCAGAAGGCGACCCTCCGGGCACGCGCGGTGCCGGTCCCAGGCGGTGTCGTGCGCGGCGGGTTCGAGTTCCGCAACGATGCGCGCAACGACATCCCGAGCACGCTCGTGTGCACCACGTTCACGGCCGCGCAGTACCGGGCCTACGCGGGAGAACACCCGGAGTGGAGCTTCCTGGCCGGCATCCCGGAGCTCCGCGATGCCACCTGGGTTGACCTGCCGACGGGCCACTGGCCGATGTGGTCGAAGCCGACGGAGCTGGCGGAGATCATCGGCTCCGTGGCCACGGCACGCGGATCGGGCCGGTAGGCCGGTCGTCGCCCATCGCGCGGGCAGCTGCCCCGCCGCGGCCCGGCGCACCGGCGCTCGAAAGCGCCCCCGCGGCACCTCCGCTAGAGTCCCCGCAGGCCATCGAGGCGCACACGGGGAGCGATGTGGCGAAACAGGACTGGGCTGGCATCTCGGCTGCGAAGGCGACTCGCCGCCTGGGCGACATGCTGGGCGTGGTGTTCGACGTCGAGCCGATCGGCCACCTCGGCGGCTCCGACGGCGCGCTGGCGGTCGCGGGCGAGGAGGCCTGGATCGCCCTCCAAGTGGAGCGCAAGCACAACCACCCGGTCGAGAACCTGCTCCAGTACTGGCCCTGGCTGGAGCGCAACCGGCGGCGGCTGGTCCTGGTGCACGCCATCGCACCAGACGCCCGGAGGCGGACCGGGCCGCGCGCCGACCTCACCTCCTGGACGGGCTCGATGATGGAGCGCGTCCTCCCGGGGCGCTTCACCTATTGCCGGGTGGAGCTCGGATCGCCGGAGGAGGCGGCACAGGTCGAGGCGGCGAGGGTCGCCCTCGAGGCGCTGCGGCAGCCGCTCGAGGGTCGAAGCCTTCTCGCCGGGAACTAGCAGCACGAGCTCCTCGCCGGAAGCAGTGGAGCATCCGGCGCCGCGGCAGCCCTGCCGTGCCCCGACACCCGCCATCACGTGGGAGTGTGAGCCGCAGGCCCGCCCCTCCTGGGAGCACGGCGCCTCGCCCTGCGTCGTCGTCTGACGGGCGTGCACTCAGCGGTTGTGTCGGCGGTCGGACCGCTGTGCGAACCGGTCCGTGCCCATTCTGGCGGCCCCCGCACCCTAGAAGCGGCACGCAGCGGCTCCCCCGTCGGGGGAACCGTCGATAGAGCCGCTGCGCGCGCGGCGCGGGCCGGGCTGGGCCGAAGGTGCGCTCCCCCGCTACGGCTTGAGCGAGGGGATCGGGAACGGCAAGCGCGTCGGGAGTCCGTTCGGCAGGAGCGACGTGAGGTCCTTGGGCAGGAGCGGCGACAGGACGGTGAGCACCACCGGCACGGTGCTGCCGTGCAGCAGCTTGACCGTCTCGGACCCGTTGAACGCCGCGGTGAAGGACTTGAGCAGCCCGGACGGGATGTCGGCTGCCAGCGTGCTGTTCGTGCCGAAGTAGGTGTCCACGACGACGACGGCCACGGACACGAGCAGGACCGCCTCGATCCCGCCGAAGACCGCTCCCAGCGCCCGATCCGCCTCCCGAGACAGCCCGTGCTGCGGCACCACCTTGCGCAGGAACACCGCCTCGAGGATGTGGAGCCCCACCAGGATCGCCGGGAACGCGATCGTGTACCCGACCATGTTGGCGTAGTCGGCCGGGATGTCCGGGAGCACCTGCTTCGCGAGCAGGCCGACCGGGTACCGGAAGTAGGCGCCTGCCACCGCCGAGATCACGATGAACACGATGCCGAGCAGGCGCCGCAAGAAGCCCGTCCGGAAGCCGGCGAAGATGAAGCCGGCGACAAACCCGACGAGCACGACATCCATCGTCATGGCGGCGACACTCCTGCCTGGGGACGAGACGACTGGCGCGAAGCATCGCACTCCATCGGCCGCTTGCGAAGCCTGCAAATCGCGCAGTCCCAGGACGCTTGGACCCCCTCGCCCGGCCGGCGTAGCATGCCCTCGTTCGGAGGTGACTCGATGACGATCGAGACCATGTCCGGCGTCCCGGTCGAGCCGTCCGCGACGCCGATCCCCGCTATCCCGACGGCGGCCCCCCATGGCGGCCGGGCGGACGCCCAACGCCCGGTGGACGCCTCCCAGACGGCCCGGTCCGCGGCCGGGCGCCAGATGACCCTCGCCCGCGCCGTCGTCCGAACCCTGTCCCGAGCGCTGCCCGCGGAAACGGCCCTGACCCTGGACGTGGACGACGGATCGTCCCGCCCGGACGATGTCGAGGCGCCGAGGGATGCCGCCACCGCCACGGAGCGCCGCGCCCATGTCCGGATCCACGGGCCGGGCGCCCTCGCACAACTATTGCCGCCCACCGAGAACGCGTTCGCCGACGCGTTCCTCCGTGGGGACATCGATATTGACGGCGATATCGCGGGCGCCATCGAGGCGGCGCGCGGCATCGACCTGCGGCGCCTCACGCCGAGCGAGGTGCGGCGGGCAATCCGCTGGTCGTTCGAGCTGCGGCGGGCGCACCGCGGAGACGCCCGCTCGCCGTTGAGCCGGCCGGCGGCTCGACTGACCGGCGCGCGCCACTCGCGCTCCCGCGATCTAGAGGCGATCCGCTTCCACTACGACGTGGGCGAGGCGTTCTTCCGTCTATGGCTCGACCGTCGCCTGACCTACTCGTGCGCCTACTTCGAGCGCGGCGACGATCCCGTCCGCGACCTCGACGCTGCGCAGGAGGCGAAGCTCGACCTCGTCTGCCGCAAGCTCGACCTGCGACCCGGGCAGCGCCTCCTCGACATCGGATGCGGCTGGGGCTCGCTGATCCTCCACGCGGCGGAGCGGTACAAGGTCGACGCGGTGGGCGTGACCCTGTCGGCGCATCAAGCCGACGAGGCCAACCGGCGGGCCGCGCTGATGGGCCTGGAGCGCCGCGTCCGGGCCGAGGTGCGCGACTACCGCGACCTCGCCGATCTCGGGACCTTCGACGCCGTGGCCTCGATCGGCATGTTCGAGCATGTCGGGGCCACGAACCTGCCGCTCTACTTCCGGGCCTCGTTCGAAGCGCTCGCCCCCGGCGGCCGGTTCCTCAACCACGGCATCGCCACCGCCGAGCGCGGCCTGTCCACGCGGCCGGCCTGGCGAGGCGGCCTGCGGCGCGCCACGTTCAACGAGCGCTACGTGTTCCCCGACGGCGAACTCGTCCCGGTGGAGCAGGCCGTGGCGACCGCGCGGGACACAGCCGGGTTCGAGTTCCTCGACCTCCAGTCCCTCCGGCCGCACTACGCCCTGACGCTGCAGGCATGGGTGGCACGGCTCGAGGCGGCCTGGGACGAGGCCGTCGCCGCGGCCGGGGCCGAGGTGGCTCGCACGTGGCGCCTGTACATGGCCGGTGCGCGGGTGGGCTTCGAGCGCGGCGACCTCGACGTCGCGCAGCTCCTGCTCGCCCGGCCGGCCGCCGACGGGAAGCCCGCGGGGAGACCGCTTCGACCCTGGTGGTGAGCACATGCTGCCCGCGGGGCCGGCAGCCCGCGGGCACGTCTGCCCAGCCGGCCGGCCTGCGCCAGCCGGCCGCTTTCCGGCGGTGCCGCGCGCCCTCCGCTCCGCCTCGGGC
>JBJKRU010000172.1:0-3412 GCA_046704485.1 Candidatus Limnocylindrales bacterium
GACCTGTTCCGCCGGCGGGCGCGCCCCCGGGCCGACCGCCCACGCTGCCGGGCGCGCCGGCAGGCCGCTGCTGCGGGCCGCTCATGCCGCCTCCTCCTCGGTGACCTGGGACAGGACGATCTCGCGGTAGGTCTCGCAGGTGGCCATCAGCTGCTGGTGGGTGCCGACACCCGCGACCTGCCCCTCGTCGAGGACCACGATCCGGTCCGCGTGGAGGATCGTGCCCACCCGCTGGGCCACGATGATCACGGTCGCGTGCCCGAGCTCGCGGGCGAGCGCGGCCCGCAGTCGGGCGTCGGTTCGGAAGTCGAGCGCCGAGAAGCTGTCGTCGAAGACGTAGATGTCGGGGTTGTGGACGAGCGCCCGCGCGATGGCAAGTCGCTGACGCTGCCCGCCGGACACGTTGGTGCCGCCCTGGGAGATGGGCGATTCGAGGCGCTCCTCCATCTCGCTGACGAAGTCCTTGCCCTGGGCGATCTCGAGCGCCTTCCAGAGGGCTTCGTCGGTCGCCTCCTGATCGCCATAGCGCAGGTTGGACGCGATCGTCCCGCCGAACAAGTACGCCTTCTGCGGGATCATGCCGATCCGCTTCCAGAGGTCCTGGCGGTCGAACTGGCGCACGTCCACGCCGTCGACCAGGACGGTCCCGGACGTGGCGTCGTAGAGGCGCGGGATGAGGTTGATCAGCGTGGACTTGCCGGAGCCCGTGGAGCCCACGATGGCCGTCGTCTCGCCCGGGTTGGCCTCGAAGCTGATGCCGCGGAGGACGGGTTCCTCGGCTCCAGGGTAGCGGAACGAGACCTCACGGAATTCGATCCGTCCGGTCCGGGGCGGCGATACCGGGTCCTTGGGGTCGAAGATCGACGGAGTCGTGTCGAGGACCTCGTTGATCCGCCCGGCCGACACCTGGGCTCGCGGGACCATGATCAGCATCAGCGTGGCACCGAGGACGCTGAACAGGACCAGCATGATGTACTGGAGGAACGCCATCAGGTTGCCCAGCTGCATGCCGCCCGAGTCCACTCGGTAGCCGCCGAGGTAGATCACTGCGATCTGGCTGACGTTCATGATCAGGAAGATCGTGGGCATGGTGATCGCGAACAGCCGGTTGACCGACAGCGCTGTGTCGAACAGGTCGACGTTGGCGTCGTCGAAGCGCCGCTCCTCATGCCGTGTTCGCACGAACGCCCGGATGACCCGCACGCCCGCGAGCGTCTCGCGCATGACGAGGTTGATCTGGTCGAGCTTGCGCTGCATGGCACGGAACAGGGGGATGGCCCGCGACATGACGATGCCGACCACGACCAGCAGGATCGGCGTGATGACGATCAGGATGCCGGTCAGCGGGACGTCCTGGCGGAGCGCCATGATGACGCCGCCGATGATCATCATCGGTGCCGACAGCATCATCACCATGATCATCAGCACGACCTGCTGGACCTGCTGCACGTCGTTCGTGTTGCGGGTGATCAGGCTGGCTGCGCCGAAGTGGTTGACCTCGACCTGGCTGAACGTCTCGACGGCGCGGAAGATGCCGGCGCGGATGTCGCGGCCGAGGCCCATCGCCGTGCGGGCGGCGAAGAACACCATCGCGTACGAGCCGAGCATCAGGCCGAACGTGACGAGGAGCATGAAGCCACCCGTCCGCACGATGTAGTTGGTGTCGCCCTGCAGCACACCGTTGTTGATGATGTCAGCCTGGAGTTCGGGCAGGTACAGGTTCCCGAGGGACTGCCCGAGCAGGAGGATCAGGACGACGAGGACCGGCCACTTGTAGGGGCCGAGACTCCGCCGCAGGAGCGTGATCAACGGGGTGCCTCCGAGTTGAAGGGCGCGTCGGGTGACGGTTGCTGGTGGAGGGCCTCGCGCGCGCGGCGCATGGCGCGCAGGCCTTGGAGGAGGGCGCTGGCGTCGCCCTCGGGGAGCGTGTCGAGCAGGCGGGCCAGCTTGACGCGGCGCTCGGCCGCGATCCCGGCGAGCAGCTCCTCGCCCTGGGCCGAGAGGCCCACTCGGACGACTCGTCGATCGTCGGTGTCGCGCTCCCGCGCCACGAGGCCGCGCTGCTCCATCCGGTCCACGATCCCCGTCGCGCTCGCCTGGGACACGTCCAGGAGCTCGGCGAGGCGGTTCATGGGGAGTGGCCCCTCACCGGAAAGGACGAACAGCACGTTGAGGTGCACGAGGCTCATCTGACCGCCCGGCCAGTGGCGCATGAGGTGCACCTGGCGGGTCGGCGCGTATGAGGTGAGCTCCTCGATGAGGGCGTGGCGGAGGTCGACGTTCGCGGCGGCGGTGTCTGGGGACATGATGCGGCTCGATTGGCCCTTAGCAGCGCATTAATGGTCATGGTCATTGAGATGATCAATGCGGCATGAAGGATATGCCCGATGCCGCCGGCTGTCCAGAGGTCGATCCCTGGGATCTTGCGCCAGGATGGGCGCGGATCGTGCAGAACCCGTGCGCACGGTATGCAGCTCCTGCTGGAGTCCAGGCACGGCGGCAGGGGCCGACGAAGCGGGCCGTCGGCGGTGAACCTGGCCGGCCCTGGGGCGTCCCCTGCGGCGTCGAAGGACGCAGCTTGAATGACCTGGTCAACGCGCTTCCGCAGCAAGGTTTCCACAGCCTCACAGCCCACCCACAGCCAGCGGCGTCAGCGTTGCTTCACCCCCCCGAGACCTCGGGGCGGTACAGGGAGGTCCCGACCGATGTTCCGCTTCTCCGCCCGCCGCAGGATCCGCCGCCTCCGCCGCAGGATGCGGTGGGGCCTGTTCGGCGTGCCGTTCCTGGCGATGGCCGCCGTGGTGGCCCTGCCGGGCACCTCGCTCGCGGCGTCCATCGTCGGCACCGGCCACAACGACCACCTCGTGGGCACAGCGCGTGCCGACGTCATCCACGGGTTGGCCGGCAACGACTGGATTGACGGCCGGGCCGGCAACGACTGGCTGTACGGCGATGCTGGCAACGACACCATTGACGGCGCCGACGGCAACGACCACATCTCTGGCGGGAGCGGCAACGACTGGCTGTACGGCGGGTCCGGCGCGGACGTCATCTACGGCGGCGACGGCAACGACCACATCTGGGGCGGTGCTGGACACGACACCGTCTACGGCGGGCCCGCAGCGACGTCATCGTGGTGGGCTACGACAACGCGACCGACATCGTCCACTGCGGCGACGGCTACGACACGGTCTACGCCGGGCCGACCGACATCGTTGCCTCCGATTGCGAAAACGTGATCCGCGTCGGCAGCTGAACCAGCGCCCGCGGCCATGGGCCGCTTCCAGCCCCCTGCGGCCTCGCCCTCCGACCGGCGGGGCCGCTCCGCGGTCTGCGCGTCAGGCGCGCTTGCGCACCTTCCAGATCTCCTCCGCCGGCCACTTGGTCGCCCACTCCGTCCCGGTCGGCATCC
>JBJKRU010000173.1:0-2945 GCA_046704485.1 Candidatus Limnocylindrales bacterium
GCGCTGGGCGGCGGCGCCGGGCGACGGCGCTGGGCCGGGGCGCGCGCTGCAGCGATGACCCCAGACCCCCAGTCTGTGCTGCCGGCGTGCTCACGTCGCCGCGCGGACTCCTGGGCCAGCGTGGATCGGTGGGCGAGGCGCGGATCGCTGCCCAGCGGTCGCCGTCCAGACTGTCTGTCCAGCCCGATGCACCGCATCGTCGACTGTCTGGCGTGGGAGTCCGGCCGCAGCAGCCTCTACGACGCGGCCGCGACGATCGCCTGCGCCTCCTCGAGGATGCGCGCCAGGTGCGCCTCGCCGCGGAACGACTCGGCGTACAGCTTGGTCACGTTCTCGGTGCCCGACCGCCGGGCGGCGAACCAGCCGAACGCGGTTGCCACCTTGAGGCCGCCGATCGGCGCGTCGTTGCCGGGCGCCCGGGTCAGCTTGGCGGTGATCGGGTCGCCGGCCAGGGTGGTCGCCGTGACCGACTCGGGCGCCAGCCGGCCGAGCGCCGCCTTGACCTCTGGGGTGGCCGGGGCGTCGACCCGCCGGTACGCGGGGGCTCCGAAGCGGGCCGTGAGCTCCGCGTACACCTGCGAGGGGTTCTTCCCCAGCTTCGCGGTCAGCTCCGCCGCCAGCAGGTCGGCGATCAGCCCGTCCTTGTCCGTGGTCCAGACCGTGCCGTCGCGCCGCAGGAATGAGGCGCCGGCGCTCTCCTCGCCGCCGAAGCCGATGGACCCGTCCACCAGGCCGCCGACGAACCACTTGAAGCCCACCGGGACCTCGACGAGGCGCCGCCCGAGCGACGCCACGACGCGGTCGATGATCGAGGACGAGACGAGGGTCTTGCCGACGGCGACGCCGCTCCCCCACTCGCGCCCGCCGCCGAACAGGTACGAGATCCCGGCGGCCAGCACGTGGTTGGGGTTCATCAGCCCCGAGCCGGGCACCACGATCCCGTGGCGGTCGGCGTCGGCGTCGTTGCCCATCGCCATGTCGAACCGGTCCCGCAGCCCGACCAGGCCGGCCATCGCGAACGGAGATGACGGGTCCATGCGGATCTTCCCGTCCCAGTCGAGGGTCATGAACCCGAATGCCGGGTCGACGCGCTCGTTGGTGACGGTGAGGTCGAGGCCGTAGTGCTCGCCGATGAGCCCCCAGTACGCGACCGACGCACCGCCCAGCGGGTCGACGCCAAGCCGGAGTCCCGAGGCGGCGATCGCGGCCAGGTCGACGACGTTGGCGAGGTCCTCCACGTACGCGCCTCGGAAGTCGTACCCGATCGCCTGCGCGCGCGCCCGCTCGAACGGCACACGCCGGATCCCCCCGACGCCGTCCGAGCCCCGAGTCCCTAGGAGCCTGTTCGCCTCGTCCTGGATCCAGCGGGTCACGTCCGTGTCCGCGGGCCCGCCGTTTGGCGGGTTGTACTTGAAGCCGCCGTCGTCGGGCGGGTTGTGTGACGGGGTGACCACGATGCCGTCGGCGAGGCCCGCCGGGCCGGAGCCGCGCCCCCGGTTGGCCACGAGAATCGCGTGCGAGACGGCCGGGGTCGGCGTGAACCCGTCCTCGGCGTCGACCCGAACGTCCACGCCGCTGGCCACGAGCACCTCGACCGCGGTGCGCCAGGCCGGCTCCGAGAGCGCATGCGTGTCGCGCCCGATGAACAGCGGCCCCGTGTACCCGCGCATCGCCCGGTAGCGGCAAATCGCCTCGGTCGTGGCCAGGATGTGCGCCTCGTTGAAGGCCCGCCGGAAGGCCGAGCCCCGATGCCCCGACGTGCCGAACGCCACGCGCTGGGCCGGCTCGGCGGGGTCGGGCGCCAGCTCCTCGTACGCCCGCAGCAGGGCCGGGACGTCGACGAGGTCGGAGGCTTCGGCCGGCCGGCCGGCGCGGGGATGCTGGCTCATCGGGGACCTCGTGCTGTGGGCGCGGCTGGTGGCTGGCGGTCT
Organism: Candidatus Limnocylindrales bacterium; assembly: GCA_046704485.1. Lineage (GTDB taxonomy): Bacteria > Chloroflexota > Limnocylindria > Limnocylindrales > CSP1-4 > CAIXZV01. The sequence goes on from JBJKRU010000173.1 coordinate 1,932, forward strand.
ACCGCACGATACCCCCCCTCTCGCAGCGGACGCGGCGCGGTCGAGGGGGACCTCAGCCAGCCGCGGGCTCCGCCTTGCGGCAGCGGGCAACCAGGAACACCGGGACCAAGTCGGTGCTCGCCTTCTTGCGGGTCCAGGCGCCATCCGGCAGCACCCGCCAACCGCCCAGACCGGTGCGCGACGCGGGCTGTCGACGCGCGGTTCGTCGAACGCTGGATGCGGCAGTCCCCGTCAGCGCCCCGTCCGGCGCCTGGAGGAGTCCCGATGGCGCGGTTGCGGAGGGCCGCGGCCGAGTCGTACGATGCAGGTGACCCGAGCCAGCACCTCGTACGGGGCTCGTCCGAGTCCGCCAGCCCAGTCCGGCGGCCGGATGCATGAGCCCGCGATGACCTGGACGGGAGGAGGTCTCTGCATGGCGACCGTGACATTCGATCACGTGTTCAAGCGATACGGCGAGGTCACCGCTGTATCGGACCTCAACCTCGAGATCCAGGACGGCGAGTTCATGGTGCTCGTCGGTCCCTCGGGTTGCGGGAAGACCACGAGCCTGCGGATGATCGCGGGCCTCGAGGAGATCAGCGACGGCACGCTCCGGATCGGCGATCGCGTCGTGAACGATGTGGCGCCGAAGGACCGCGACATCGCGATGGTGTTCCAGAGCTATGCGCTCTACCCGCACATGAGCGTGCGCGACAACCTCGCGTTCGGCCTCAAGCTGCGCAAGGTGCCCAAGGCGGACCAGGAGAAGCGGATCAACGAGGCCGCCGGGATCCTCCAGCTCGAGAAGCTGCTGGAGCGCAAGCCGAAGGAGCTCTCCGGCGGCCAGCGGCAGCGCGTCGCGCTCGGCCGGGCCATCGTGCGCGAGCCCGCCGTGTTCCTCATGGACGAGCCGCTGTCCAACCTCGACGCGAAGCTGCGCGTCCAGACCCGCGCCGAGATCGCACGCCTGCACCAGCGCCTCGGCACGACGATGGTCTACGTCACCCACGACCAGGTCGAGGCGATGACGATGGG
>JBJKRU010000174.1:0-3207 GCA_046704485.1 Candidatus Limnocylindrales bacterium
CGATCTCGACCTCGCCTCGGCCACGCTGGCCCGCGCGGTGGCGGGGCCGCGCCTGACGGTTGCCGCCGATCCCGTGCGGCTCCTGGCCGATTCGCCGCTCCGGGAGGCCGCGCTGGACGACGCACACGTGGTCGTGCTTGGGTCGAGCCTCCGGGTGCCGCGACGGGTGATGCGGGCACTTGACGCGATCGCGCCCGGCGGGGCGTGCGAGCCGACTCCGCTCGAGGGTGAAATCGCGTTCTGGCGCTGCGCCAACGAGCGGGCCCAGGCCCAGGCGCTGGCGGCCGACGTGGAGCGGCTGATCGCGGCCGAGCGGGTGTCGGCGGGTCAGATCGCGGTGCTCGTGCCGAGCGTGGCGAGGGAGGGGCAGGCCGTGGCGGTGGCGCTCGAGGAGCGCGCGGTTCCGCATCGGGTGGTGGGGGAAACCGCGTTCTTCCGGCGGGCGGAGATCCGGGATCTGCTCGCGTGGCTGCGCCTGCTGGCCGACCCCACCGACGCGCCGGCCGTGGTGCGGGCGCTGGCCCGGCCGCCGGTCGAGCTGCGCTCGGTGGACATCGCGCGCTGCACGCAGATCGCGCGCCGGCGCAAGCTCGACATGGTCGCCGCTCTGGAGGCCGCGATCGAGGCGCCTCAGGTCCCGCCCGAGGCGCGGGAGCGGATCCACGCCTTCCTCAAGCTGTACCGGGCGGGAATGGCCGAAATCGACGTGGTGCGCCCCGATCTGTACGTGCACCGGCTGATCGACCGGCTGGGTCTGCGCCGCCAGCAGCTGTTCGCCGCGCAGTCGGATGTGGTCGAGCGCCTGCGGGCACTGGCGCGCTTCGGCGAGCTCGCGTCAGGGTTTGCTCGTCGCCTGGGGCACGCGACGCCGCGTGAATTCGCCCGGCACATCGCGGCGGTGGCTGACTTCGGTCTGCGCGAGCACGAGGAGCCGGATCTCCTCGAGCCGCGCGTGGTCCAGGTGATGGCGCTCGACGGCGCCGGCGCGCTCGAGGCCGAGCACGTGTACGTGCTGGGGGTGCACGCGGGGTTGTCGGCGCCCGCGCCTGAGCCTGTCTTGGATGGCCCCGGAGGCGGCCCGGGAGGCCCCGGGGGCCCCGAAGGCCTCAGAGGCCTCAGAGGCCCCGGAGGCCCCGGAGGCCTCGGAGGCCTCGGAGGCCCCGACGGCCCCGGAGGCCCGGCTGGCTCCGCGGGCGACGCCGGCGGCCAGGCGCCCGTCGTGCGCCAGGCTCTCTACGTGGCGGTCACCCGGGCCCGCCGGCGGGTCGTGCTGGCCTATCCGGCGGTCGGTGACCGCGGCTCGGCGTTCGTCCCGGCGCCGGCGGTCGAGGCCATGCGGGTCGCCGCTGGTGGCGCCTGGGAGGACCAGGAGGAGGAGATGTTCGGGCCCGCCGAGACCCTCCACTCGACCTACCGGTTGCTGCGCGACGAGCTGCTCGAGGGGACCAAGCGCGCCGGCGGCCGCCTGGCAGAGCTGCGGCTGGATACGGATTTGGACGTCTCGCACGCGGTCGTGCGGTATCTCGAGCTGTTGAAGCTGGCCGCATTGATCGAGCGCCCCGAGGGCCAGTCGCTGGCCGAGGCGGTCCGCGACGTGAACTCGCGGATCCTCCAGGCGGTGACGGCCGAGCAGCGCGAGATCTTCACCTCGTCGGTCCTGGACGACTATTTGCTGGACGCCGAGCGCGATGCCCGCCGCCGCGCGGCGGCGGTGGCGGCGCGCGACGATCCCTCCGTCGAGTCGTTCCTGCCCACCCGCGGGGATGGCGTCGTGCTGTCGGCCTCCGACATCGACACCTACCGGACGTGCCCGTTGAAGTACAAGTTCGCGCGGGTGTTCCGGATCCCGCAGGAGCCGACGATCCACCAGCGGTTCGGGATCGTCGTGCACCAGGTGCTCGAGCGCTTCCATGCGCGGACGATGCCGGCGTCTGGCTCTGGCTCCGGCTTTGGCTTTGGGGATGCGGCGGCGGGGTCGCTGCCGGAGCTGCTCGGGCTGCTCGAGGCGAGCTGGCGTCGCGGCGGATTCGGCGATTCCGAGGAGGAGCGACAGCTGCGCGGCAAGGCGGCTGCGGCGCTCACCCGCTACCACACGCGATTTCAGTCTTCGGAGTCCGAGCCGCTCTGGTTCGAGCGGGCATTTGCTTTCAGGCTCGGGCCGCACCTGTTGCGGGGACGGGTGGACCGGGTCGACCGGCTGCCGGGTGGCGAGTACGAGCTGATCGACTACAAGACCGGGCGGCCGAAGAGCCCAGGGCAGCTCGTCGACGACGTGCAGCTGTCCCTGTACGCCGTGGGGGCGCGCGAGGCGTGGCGGTTGGATGCCTCCCAGCAGGCCTACTACTACGTGCTCGATGATCAGAAGGTGGCCGTGCCGGACGATCGGGCCGACCGCTACGAGTGGATCCAGGAGGTGGCCATGGAGGTGGCGGACGGGATCCTCTCGCAAGGCTTCGAGCCGACGCCGTCATTCGCGGCGTGTTCGGTGTGCGACTACCGCCTGGTGTGTCCCGCGGCTGAGGGGTAGGGCGGTGTCGGCGGCCTGGTGGCGGCCAAAGCTAGCTTGGGGGGAGGGGTCGCTTTGGGGGAAGGGCCGCTTTGGGGGGAAGCGCCGCTTTGCTGCGTCTGTCGGATGTGGGCCGCCGGCCGCGGCCGTCGGTGCGACCGTCGGAAGGGGCGCATCCGGTCCGGGCGGGACCGCGAGGCCCGACGGATGGCCAGCCCAGCGACGTCCTGCCACGTCCGGCCGACCCGCGCCACCTGTACAAGGTGCCAAAGCTCGCTCCCCGTGGCCGCCTCCGGCCCTATAAGCATCTCCTCGATGCTTATAGGGCCCGGGTCGTGTTCACGCGGGGGGCTTTGCTGCGTTTTGCATGGCGGCGCGCGGGCTTAGCCGCGCGCGGTGTCCGGCGGTTCGTCGCCGCGCTGGCGCAGGAAGCGCTGGAGCTCGCGCGCGATCGTGTCGCCCGAGGGCAACTCGCCTGTCTCGTCGCTCAGTTCGGTGGCGGCGGCCTGCTCGAGTCGCTCCACGAATGCCTGCACGTCGGGGTCGCTCTGCACGGCGAGGTTGACCTGGCGGTCGTAGTCTGCGGTGGCTGACTCGAGGTCACTCGCGTCGACAGCCACCTGCACGAGGCCCTCGAGCTTGCGGACCAGGGCCAGCGCCGCCTTGGGATTCGGGGCGGCGGCGATGTAGTGCGGCACGGC
>JBJKRU010000175.1:0-10729 GCA_046704485.1 Candidatus Limnocylindrales bacterium
CATCCTGCTCATGGACGAGCCGTTCGGGGCCGTGGACCCGATCGTGCGCGAGCGGCTCCAGAACGAGCTGCTGCGACTCCAGGAGTCGCTCGCCAAGACGATCCTGTTCGTCACCCACGACATCGACGAGGCGATCAAGATGGGCGACCTGGTCGCGGTGATGGAGCGCGGCGGCCGCCTCGCGCAGTTCGGGCCTCCGGCCGAGATCCTCGCCCGCCCCGCGTCGCCGTTCGTCGCCCGCTTCGTGGGCTCGGACCGCGGGCTCAAGCGCCTCGCGCTGGCGCGGGCGGGGGAGCTGCCCACCCGCCCCGCGATCACCGCGCGCGTCGGCGACCCGGCCGGCCCGGCGCGGGCTCGGATCCTGGCCGACCCGTTCCCGTATCTCCTGCTCATCGACGCGGCCGACCGCCCGCTCGGCTGGCTCGACCAGCACCTCATCCCTGCGGAGGGCACGCTCAGCGATGACGCCGCCACGCCCGTGGCGCCCCTGTTCAACCGGCGGACCACGCTCAAGGACGCACTCTCGATGCTGCTGGACGCAGACGTCCAGGCCGGCGTCCTGACCGATCGCGACGGGCGCGTCCAGGGGCTGGTGACCGTGGGCATGGTCGCAGACTGGTTCCGCGCCGACACGGGTCGGGAGCTGCCGTCCGACGCGCCGGCCGACACCGCGTCCGCCGCGGCCGCCGTGCGCGCCTGAGCCGTGGTCGACTGGGGCTGGCTCCTCAACCACCTGCCGGCGCTCCTGTACCGGACCGGCCAGCACCTCTACCTGTCGGCCATCGCGGTCGCGTTCGGGCTGGCGATCTCGTTCGCGATGGGCCTGCTGGCGACGCGGCGCCGGGGCCTCTACCTGCCGTTCGCGACCTTCTCGGGCATCGTGTACACGATCCCCAGCCTCGCCCTGTTCGCCGCCCTCGTGCCCATCCTCGGCCTGACGGTGCTGACGGCGGAGATCCCGCTGGTCCTGTACACGCTGGTGATCCTGTTCCGGAACGTGGTGGCGGGGCTCGAGGCGGCGGGGCCCGACGTCCTCGAGGCGGCGGACGCGATGAGCCTCGCCGGCGGCGCGCGGCTGCGGCGGGTCGAGCTGCCGCTCGCGGTGCCGCTGGTCATCGCCGGCCTGAGGGTGGCGACCGTGTCCACGATCGGGCTGGTGACGATCACGGCGCTGCTGGGTGACGCCCTCGGGGGCCTCGGGTTCTTCATCTATGAGGGCGCCACGCGGAGCTTCCCGACCGAGATCTACGCCGGTGCCATCCCGACCATCCTGCTCGCGCTGCTGCTCGACCGGGCGCTGGTCTGGGCCGGCGACCGGCTGGCGCCCTGGCAGCGGGTGGACGCCGGCCAGCGCGAGGCCGTGCCGGGATGACGATCGTCACGCTCACCACCGCGTGGCTGACCGACCCGGCTAACTGGTCGGGGCCTAACGGCATCCCGGTCCGCCTCGGCGAGCACGTGGCCTACTCGTCGGCCGCCATGCTGATCGCGCTGGCCATCGCCCTGCCGGCGGGCCTCTACGTCGGCCACACGGGGCGCGGCTCGGGCGCGGCCGTCGGTCTGGCCAACATCGGGCGCGCGGTCCCGTCGCTCGCCCTCATCGGGCTCGTCCTCCCGATCACCCAGGCCTTCGACCCCGTGAACGGCTTCAGCCTCTACCCGACCGTCATCGCGATGGCGCTGCTGGCGATCCCGCCCATCCTCGTCAACGCCTACGCGGGCCTGCGGGGCGTCGACGCCGAGGTGGTGGGGGCGGCCAGGGGCATGGGCCTGACCGAGGTGCAGGTCCTGCGCCGGATCGAGGTGCCCCTGGGCCTGCCGGTGCTGCTCGGCGGGGTGCGCTCGGCGTCGGTGCAGGTCATCGCCACCACCACTCTCGGCGCGATCTTCGCGCTCGGCGGACTCGGCCGGTACGTCGTGGACGGGATCGCCCAGCGCAACGACGGGATGCTGTTCGGCGGCGTGGTCCTGGTGGCGGCGCTGGCGCTCGCCAGCGAGGGGCTGCTCGCTGGGCTCCAGCGGCTTGCGGCGGCGCGAGGGGCGCCTTCGCGGGGCGGTCGAGAGGACGGGGTATAGTCGCCGAACCCCCGGGCATGCTCGCCCGGCGGCCATTCACGGGAGGGTAAACCCATGCGGCTTCCCCGCACGCTCGCCCTCGGGGCGTCGCTGCTGGTGCTCTTGAGCGCCTGCGCGGCGGGAGGGAGCGGGCCCACCATCAAGATCGGCAGCGACGGCTTCTACGAGGCGAAGCTGATGGCCGAGATCTACGCCCAGGCGCTCGAGGCAAACGGCTACACCGTCGACCGGACGGGCATCGGGATGGGTGCACGGGCGGTGTCCGCGGCCGCCCTCGAGAGCGGACAGATCGACCTCAAGCCGGAGTACATCGGCAGCGGCCTCGCCTACTACGAGCCGGGCAAGCAGACCGGCGACCCGGCCGCCAACGCGGCGGCGCTGCAAGCAGTGCTGTCCGGCAAGGGCGGGGGCATCACGGTGCTGAACTACTCGCCCGCGGCCGACCAGAACGCGTTCGTGGTGACCAAGGCGACCGCCGACAAGTACAGCCTCAAGACGATGAGCGACCTCGGCAAGGTCGCCTCGCAGCTCAGGCTGGGCGTGGCCACGGACTGCGCCACGAACCCGGTCTGCGGCCCGGCGCTCAAAGCCGCCTACGGCATCGACGTGACCAATGCGGTCAAGCTCTCGGCCTGCGACACGCCGATGGTCCAGGCGCTCAAGGGCGGCACGATCGACGTCGGCGAGCTCTGCTCGACCCAGCCTGACATCGCGGTCAACGGCTGGGTGGTCCTCGAGGACGACAAGCACACCCAGCCGGCCGACAACATCGCCCCGCTGGTCCGCGACGACCTGCTGGCGAAGCTATCCGACAAGGCGGGCTTCGAGAAGATCCTCAACGACGTGTCCGCCGCGATGGACACGGCGACGCTGACCGACCTCAACAAGCAGGTGGCCGTGGACAAGAAGGACATCGCGGCCGTCGCCAAGGCGTGGCTCCAGTCGAAGGGCTTCGTTAAGTAGGCCCTCGCAACCCCGAGCACTCGAGCGGGCCCGCTGCAGATATGCGGCAGGCCTGCTGCACTCACGGGGCGGGCCCGCTGCACTCACGGGGCAGCGCGGCCACGCCGGGAGCCGCTCGCGGCGGCGCGGTCACGCAGGGAGCCGCTCGCGGCGGCGCGGCCACCGCTCAGTCGGGCCGGGCGATCCCGGCCCCGTTGATCCGCGCGGCCGCCAGCCGCACCGCCGTCCCCTGCCGGAGCGTGTTGGGGATCTCGGCCACCTGGTCCACGAGATGGACGAGCTCGGCCAGCCGCTCGGTGGGTGCGTCACCGTCCACCTCTAGCTCGACGTCGATCGGCCCGGACACGGTCGGCGACCCGCCGTACTCGCTGTGGGCCGTGACGCGGACCCGGCTCAGGTCGATGCCGATGCGCGCCGCCTCGCGGAACAGGTCGTTCGAGAAGCACGCGGCAACCGCGAGGTTGAGCAGCTGGCCGCCGTTGAACCCGAGGCCACCTCCGCCCGCGCCGACCGGCCGATCGACGACCAGGGTGAACGAGCCGGCCGAGCCGAGCGCCGTCGAGCGCCCGTCCACGCTGATGGTCTCGACATCGTAGCCCACCGCTGCACCTCCTGACCGCGAGCGCCCATCTCGGGAACCTCGCCCATGTCGCCTCGTGGCCCGAGACTGCTCGGTCGTCGGCGGTTCGATCCGTGTCTAGCCCGGCTGCGCCAGGCTCGCCGCCGCCTCGGCGAACAGCCCGTTGAGGATCCTCGAAGTCGACGGGAACGCGTGGATGGTGTCGGCTAGGATGTGCACCGGCACGCGCGCCTTGATGGCGAGCACGCACTCATGGATCGCGCCCGACGCGTCCGGCACGGCCATGGCGGCGCCGACCAACTCCCGGCTCGCGCGGTCAACAACGAGCGTCACGTGGCCGAACTCGGCCTCCACCGAGTAGCCCTTGGCGGTCGTGGGGAAGTCGGCGACGACCTCGAATGCGTCGAGGCCGGCCGCCAGCGCCTGCTCGAGCGTGAGGCCGACGAATGCCAGCTCCGGGTCCGTGTAGGTCGCCCTCGGCAGCGCCCGGTAGTCGGGCGTCACGTCGTCGCGGAGTGCCATCCGCACGGCCATCTCACCCTGGTAGTGCGCCTGGTGCGTGTGCAGTTCCGGGCCCGCCGGATCGCCCGCCGCGTAGACGCCGTCCGCGAGCCGGAGTCGGCCGTCGCGGGGCAATGAGGATGCTTCGAGCCCCACCGTCTCCAGCCCCAGCCCGTCGAGCGGGAAGGTGCGCCCGACAGCCAGCAGGACCGCGTGGCCGGTGGCGGTGCTGCCGTCGGCCAGCTCGATGGTGTCGGGCTCGGCCGGGTCGGCTGCCGCGCGCGACCGCATCGCCCGCTGGCCCAGGCGGACGTCGACGCCGTCCCGCTCGAGGGCTCGGCGGGCAGCCTCGGAGTTGCGCGGGTGGTCGGTGGGGATCAGCCGCGGGCCCGACTGCACCACGGTCACCGGCACGCCGAACCGCGCGTAGACCTGGGCGAGCTCCACCCCGGTCGGCCCTCCACCCAGCACCAGCAGGCTGGCCGGCAGCGTGCGGGTACCGGTCGCCTCGCGGTTCGTCCAGACGCGCACCGCGTCCAGCCCCTCGATCGGCGGCCGCTTGGACCGCGAGCCCACGGCCACGATGACGTTCGACGCATCCAGCAGGCGCTCGGGGCCGCCGCCGGGGGGAGCCACCAGCACGCGCCCCGGCCCGTCGAGCCGCGCCTCGCCGCGGACCGTGTCGGCGCCAGCACCCTCGAGGCCTCGGACGTGCCCGCCGTCGTCGGGGTAGTCAAGGCCCACCCGGTTGATCATGTAGTCCCGCCGCTCCGAGGCGCGCGTCCACGGGTAGTCGCCGCCGGCTGCCCGGCGTGCCGCCCCGTTGAGCAGCGACTTGGACGGGACGCAGCCCCAGTGCGGGCACGAGCCGCCGAACAGGTCGCGGTCCACGACGGCCACGGTCGCCCCGCGGGCGCGCGCCGCATACGCGGCCGCCTCGCCCGCGGGGCCGGCGCCGATGATCACGAAGTCGTAGGGCATGGGACGCCTCCTCGCCTGCCTGGACCGCGACCGACTACCCCAGCGGCAGCAGGTGGGCGGAGATCGACGGCATCTGTTCGTACGTCTCGGTGATCGCGGTCATCCCGTCCGACGGGACCGCCAGGGAGTCCATCGCCGCGTCGGTGATCAGTGCGTATGGCCGCGGCCCGATCACGTCGTAGGCGTGGTTCTTCAGCAGCCGGTGGACGATGTTGACGTCAGGTCCAAGAAGCTCCTCGCTGCCGGCGATGCGCTGGACCACGAAGTCCCCGTGGTGGAGCACGAACTTGAGGCCCAGCGTGTTGACGCGCGCACAGGAGCCACATTGACAGGTCCAGTTGCTTCGGGCGCTGGCGAGACGCTCCTCGAATCCCGCGTGGCAGGCGCGCAGGCAGTCGAGGAGTTCGCCGCCCACCACGGTGGCCTCCGTGTCGACGGACGTCGCGAACACCGCGTCGCCCTCCAGTTTGCGCAGATGGAACCGAGGTTCGAGCTTGGTCACGATCCCGTCGAGCAGGCTGGACATGAGCGCGTACGCGGCAGGCGGCTCGTCCGCCTCGATGACCTGCACGCGGTGGGCATCAGCCACAGCCTGCAGGAAGCCCGTGTAGCCGGAGATGTCGGCGAGCAGGAGCGCGCCGGTTGTGCGCGTTCCGGCGCCCCGCGAAGCGCTTGGGTTCGACTGCGCCAAGGAGTCCTCCCGGGGGCGAGCGCCCGAGAACGGGGCGCGGGACGCTGCGAAGTGGTCGGAGCGGCCTCAAGGAACGACGGCCCTTCCGTGCACCGGCGAGATGCATCGTGACGGCCCGGCCCGAATCGGTCAACGACCCGCCGATGCGTCGCCTTCGGGCGCGACGAGACGCGCCCCGCACTGGGTCGGATAGGCTGTCCCAATCGCCACGGTGCTCAAGCGACGCCGCGGTCGCTTGCGAGGCGGAGGGGCCCTGACGAATGACGCTCGACCTGCTCGACTGGCGCCGAACCGTGGCCGAGCTGTACCGCGCGGTTCGGGCGGACGCAGAGGCCGACCCGGAGGGCGCGCTCGCCCGCTTCCGGGCCGGCCGCGACAGGCTCTTCGCCGAGCACCCGCAGTCGCCACTCCCCGCCTCGGAGCAGCCCGGCTTCACGGGCCTGCGGTACTGGCCTCACGATCCCGCGCTCCGGTTCGAGGCGGAGGTCGAGGCGGCCGAGCCCTGGCGTCTCGAGGCGACCAGCCTGTCGGGCGAGGCCTTCGCGCTCGAGCGGATCGGCGTCGTCCGCCTGCCGCCGGCCACGCTCGAGGTCTACTGGATCGACTCCTACGGCGGGGGCGTCTTCTGCCCTTCCGCGACGCGACGTCGGGGACGGCGACGTACGGCGCTGGGCGCTACCTGATCGACACCGCCAAGGGAGCCGACCTCGGCGGCTCCGGCGGGCGCCTGGTCCTGGACTTCAACTACGCCTACCACCCGTCATGCGCCCACGACCCCCGCTGGAGTTGCCCGCTCGCACCCCGGGCGAACTGGCTGACCGTGCCGATCGAGGCCGGGGAGCGGCTGCGCCGGGGATGAGACGGCGCGCGGCGGCCGGCTGTCGTCAGGCTATGCTCCCCGTGTGTCCCCCCTCCAGATCATCGTCTTCGTCCTCGGCGCGCTCGCGGTCTGCCGCGTCCTGCTGAGCGGGATCCGCACGTTCATCCTGCCGCGCGGCTCCAACGACGCGATCGCCCGCCTCGCCTTCCACGCAGCCCGCGGGCTGTTCCACCTCTTCGCCGGCCCGCGCAAGTCGTACGCCTCCCGTGACCGCCTGATGGCGTACTACGGCCCCGTGGCGCTGGTCATGCTGCCGCTGGTATGGCTGGTCGTGATCATCACAGGCTACACGGCGATGTTCTGGGCGATGGGCGCGCCGAACGCGTACGAGGCCTTCGCGGACAGCGGATCGTCGCTCTTCACGCTGGGGTTCGCCCGGCCCGCGGTGCACTACGGCGACCTGCTGGCGTTCTCCGAGGCGGCGCTCGGCCTGGGCCTGGTCGCGCTGCTCGTCTCCTACCTGCCCACGATCTACGCCGCGTTCTCGCGGCGAGAGCTGTTCGTGACACTGCTCGAGGTCCGAGCGGATTCGCCCCCGTCACCGATCGTCCTGCTCACCCGGCTGCACCGCCTTCGCGGCTTGGGCGAGCTGGGCGACATGTGGGAGCAGTGGGAGCGCTGGTTCGCCGAGCTCGAGGAGACGCACACCTCGCTGACCGTGCTCGTCCACTACCGCAGCCAGCAGCCCGACCGGAGCTGGGTCAACGCGGCGGGCGCCATGATGGACGCGGCAGCCATCGTGCGCTCCGCGGTGGCCATCCCGATGGACGTCCGCGCCGACGTGATGATCCGGGCCGGGTACCTGGCGCTCCGGCGCATCTCGGACGTGTTCGGCATCTCCTACCCGGCGACGCCTCCGCCCGACGGGCCAACGAGCATCGACCGTGCCCGCTTCGACGAGGCGCTCGACGTCATCGCCCGGGCCGGCGTGCCCGTCGTGTCGGACCGCGACCAGGCCTGGCGCGATTTCAACGGCTGGCGCGTGAACTACGACGCGACGCTCCGAGGGCTCGAGCGGCTCACCGTGGCCCCGACCTCCTGGTGGGAGCTCCCCATGCGTTCGGCGTGGGCCACCGACGAGCCGATCGCCGAGGAGGCTGCGGCCCACGGCGCGTAGCTGACGCCACTCCCGCGGGGATCCTGGGCCACCTGCCCGCCGTCTGCGCTTCGGCGCACCTGCCTTCGGGCTGAAGCGCCCGCCCGGCGGGCACTCGGGCGCATCGCGGCCTTCGGCCGGGCCCGTCTGCCCGCCCAGTGGGCACTCGGGCGCATATGCCCGCCCAGCGGTCCGTCTGACGCGCCAGACGGCTGGAACAACCCTGTCCACGCGCTGGGCTGCCCACAGAGCGGGTTCGTGCAACGGAGCGCCCTCCCAGCGGGCAGCAGCTCCCCGGGGCGAGGCTGGGCCACAGTTCCGAGTCGGCGGCGGTCGAGGCGGTCAACCACGCCTCGGGCAACGCCGGCGGAGGCGGCCCCAGCGGCGACCCGAAGCAGGCCCGACCCCCCCCGGATTCCACCCCGGTTGCCCTCGGTGGTACCCTCGCGTCCCGGCTCGGCGCGTCCGAGGAGCCCGCCGACACCGGGACCAGCGCGAGGACATTGACCGTGGCGCGTTCCATGTGGAAGGGGGCCATCTCCTTCGGCCTCATCACCATCCCGGTCAAGCTGTACACGGCCACCGATTCCGAGGCGGCCGTCCGGTTCAACATGCTGCACGCGGCCGACCTGTCGCGGATCCAGATGAAGACCTGGTGCCCCGTCGAGGACATGGCGATCTCGCGGTCCGACACCGTCAAGGGATACGAGTACGCCTCCGGCAAGTACGTGGTGATCACGGACGACGACCTCGAGCGGCTGCCCCTCAAGACGATGCACACGATCGAGATCGAGCAGTTCGCGCCGCGCGAGGCTGGCGTCGGGCCGTTCGGCTTCACCAAGGCCGCGTACTACGTGGAGCCTGAGAAGATGGGCCGGCGCGCGTTCGCACTGCTGCGCCAGGTGCTCGCCGGCAAGGGCCTCACCGCGGTGTGCAAGGTGGTCATCCGCGAGCGCGAGGCGCTGGCGGTCCTCGACCCCTACGACGACGCGATGATGCTCACCACACTCCACTGGCCCGATGAGATCCGCTCGACGGCCGACCTCGACATGGGCGACGAGGTGTTCGAGTTCAAGTCCGCCGAGCTCGCGATGGCCGACCAGCTCGCCGATGCGATGACCGCCGACTTCGACCCCGCGCGCTTCCGCGACGAGTACCGCGAGGCGCTGATGGCGGTGATCGAGGCCAAGGTCGCCGGCGAGCAGGTGGTCGAGGCGCCCGAGGCGGTCGAGGCCGGTTCCGCGAACCTCGTGGACCTGATGAAGCTGCTCGAGGCCAGTGTCAAAGCGCAAGTGGCCGCGCGCGACGCGGAGTCGGTCACGCCCGTGTCGCTGAGCGACGCGAAGGCGGGCCGGCCGGCGGCGGCGAAGAAGACCGCCACGGCGAAGACGAAGGCCGGCGACGCGGAGGCCGCGGCACCCGGGACCGAACACGTCGAGGCCGGGGTCCAGCCCGCCCGTCGCCGCCGCGCCTCCTGAACGGGCGCGGCGTCGCGTAGCGCGGCGCGGACCGCGGTCGCCCTGTGCCACTCGACGAGTACCGCCGCAAGCGCGACTTCACGCGCACGCCCGAGCCCGCGCCTGGGGCCGCTGCGTCGACCGGTGACACGGGCGAGCCCGAGCTAGCCCCGTTCGCCGTCCGCCGCCGCTTCGTCGTCCAGCGCCACCGCGCCACGCGCCTCCACTACGACCTGCGGCTCGAGATCGGCGGCGTGCTGGTGTCCTGGGCCGTGCCGAAAGGCCCCTCGCTCGACCCCGACGCGAAGCGGATGGCGGTCCACGTCGAGGACCACCCGCTCGACTACTTCGACTTCGAGGGCGTGATCCCTCGTGGCGAGTACGGCGCCGGCGACGTCATCGTCTGGGACTGGGGCGCCTGGGAGCCGGAGCGCGAGACGCCCGACCCCGCCGAGGCGCTGGCTGCAGGCGAGCTCAAGCTGCGGTTCCGTGGCGAGAAGCTCCTCGGGCGCGCCACGATCGTCCGGACCGGGCGCGCAGAGCGGAAGCGCGGGGCCGGCGCCGAGGAGACCGGCGATCCTTGGCTGCTGATCCACAAGCGCGATGCCGACGCGGTGGCGGGCTGGGACGCCGAGGACCACCCGGCGAGCGTCAAGTCGGGGCGGACGAACGACGAGGTCAGGGCAGGGCTCGCCCCGCGCGCCACCGGCACCCCGCCCGTCGGCGGGGTCGACTCGGACCTCGTGCTTGCGGTGCCCGCCCCCTTGCCCCGTTTCGTCGAGCCGATGCTGGCGACGCCGGGGTCGACGGTGCCCTCGGGCGACGACTGGCTGGTCGAGGTCAAGTGGGACGGCTACCGGACTCAGGCGGTCGTCCGGGGCGGTCGCACCGAGCTGCGGTCGCGCAATGGCGTCGACGCGGGCGACTGGTTCCCGCGGCTGCGCGGCCCGGCCGACTGGATCGACGCGGCCGAGGCCATCGTCGACGGCGAGGTGGTCGCGCTCGACGAGGCGGGTCGACCCGACTTCTCACGGCTCCAGGAGCGGCTGGGTGACGCGTCGGGCGGCGTCGTCCTGATCGCGTTCGACCTGCTCCACCTCGACGGGTTCTCGCTGCTCGACGTCCCGCTCGAGGCGCGAAAGGCGCTGCTGGCGAGCCGGCTGCGAGACGACCCCCGAGTCCGGCTCTCGACGCACGCGGTGGGGGGCGGGCCAGCCTACTTCGAGGCGGCGGTGCGACACGGGCTCGAGGGCGTGGTCGCCAAGCGCCGACGCTCGCCCTACGCGCCCGGGCGCCGGTCCGCCGACTGGGTGAAGCGCAAGGGCCGACCCGGCCAGGAGATGGTGGTGGGCGGCTGGACCCCAGTCTCGGGCAACCGCAACGAGCTGGGCGCGCTGGCGGTTGGCGTGTACGAGGGCGACGCCCTTCGGTTCGCGGGGATGGTCGGGTCCGGCTTCGACGCCCGTTCGCGCCGGGAGCTCTTGGCCCGCCTCACCGGGCTCGA
>JBJKRU010000176.1:0-4316 GCA_046704485.1 Candidatus Limnocylindrales bacterium
CTGCAGGCTCGGTCCTCGCCGGGGCCCGCGGCCGCCGCGAGGCACTGGCTCGTCGAAACGCCGAGGAAGAGCAGCGGGGCATCGCCCGCGCTGCGCGTCGGCTCGGCGGGCGTCGCGTGGACGAGGACCTCGGTGTCGAGCCGTCGCTTCGCGCCGCTGTCGAGGCGGCGTTGGGGGACCTCGTCCGGGCGTACGTCGTCGACCGGGGCTCGGCAGCGTCGCTGCGGGGGGAGCGCGGCCACCTGGTGGTGCAGGAGCGGCTGCTCGAGGCTGGCCGTGACGCGGCCCTCGGCAGGGGGTCCGCGGACGCGGACCAGCGCGGGCTCGACGACGCGCTGGCCGCATGCGGCGGCGGTCGCCTGGTTGACGCGCTGCGCCGCGACCCCGCGGGCACGGTCCGGCCGCTGCTCGCGCGTGTGGTCTGGGCGCCGGACTTCGCCGGTGTGCTCGACCTGCAGGCGTCCCTCCCGCCTGGATGGCTGGCCGTGACGCGGGACGGCTCCGCGGTGGCGGACCCGATCAGCGTGCGGCTCGGGCGCGCCGACTCGGCCCTGGAGCGACGAGCCGAGCTGGAGCGGCTTGAGCGCGAGCTGGTATCGCTCGCCGCGGACGCTTCTGCCGCGGACGCTGGCCGAGAGGCCGCCGAAGCAGCAGCGGCCGACGCTCGATCGGCATTCGAGCGGGCCCGGGCGGCGGAGACCGCCGCGGCGGGTGGTCGACGCCGGGCGGAGGACCTCGAACGGGCAGCCGGCCGCGACGCGGAATCGGCGGCGCGCGAGGCGGCATGGCACGCAGCACAGGCAGAACGGCTGGTGTCGGAGATCGATCGCGCCACCGCCGCCATGGTGTCGCTTGAGACGCCGCCGGCGCTCGAAACGGGCGATGCGGCGAACCCCGACGCCGAGGCCATGGCCGCTTGGGAGGCCCGCGTGGTCGAGATTCGGGCCCGGCGAGACCGGCTGGCGAGCGAGGTGGCGGGTCTTGAGCGGATGCGCCGGGACGCAGACGGGCGGCGGGCCAGGGCCGAAGCGGCCGTGGCGATGGCCGAGGCGCGGGTGGCCTCGGCAGCGCGCGAGCTCACCGTGCTCGACGAGCGGGAGCGCGCTGCGGTGGCCGAGCGGGACAGCGCGGTCAGCGAGCTCGCTGAGGCCACGGCCCGCGAGGCGCACCTGCGGGCCGAGCTCGAGTCGCTGCTCGCAGACGACCGCGATGAGCGCACCCGTCTGGCCGAGGCTGAGCGGGCTGCGACGGGCGCCCGCGAGCGGCTGCGCGCGGCGGACGACCGTGCCCGGGCTGCCGACGTCGCCGTCCTGGAGGCGAGGCTGGGCCTTGATGCGCTCCGCGAGCAGCTGCTCGTGGAACTGGCGGGGCTCGGCGAGGTGGGGCTGCGGAACCTGGCGGAGCGAGCGGGACTTGATGCGGCCGCGCTATCGGCGGCGCCCCGGGCGGGGGGCGCGGATCGCCACGGCGAGGGCGTGGCGTCGGCCCCGGAAGACGGCGGTGATCCTGACGGCGCCGAGTCCGGCGACGACGAGTCTGGCGGCGGCGAGACGGCGGTGTTCGAGACGCTGCTGGACACGCTCGCCCCGCAGTGGGCGGCGGCCGCGCCCGAGACCGAGACGCCATCGCCGGGCCGCCTGGCCACACTGCGGCGCCGGTTCCACGAGCTGGGTGCCGCCAACCCCTTCGCGGTGGACGAGTACCGCGCGGTCCGCGCCCGCCTGGAGGGGCTCGAATCGCAGGACCACGACCTGCGCGAGGCCATCACCAGGACCCGCCAGCTGATCGCCGAGCTCGACACGCTGATCGCAACCCAGTTCCGCTCCACGTTCGCGCTCCTCGAGGTGGCCTTCGACCACCGCTTCCGGCAGCTGTTCGGGGGTGGGTTCGCGAAGCTCACGCTGACCGACCCGGCCGACTTGGGCGCCACCGGCATCGAGATCACGGCCCGCCCGCCGGGCAAGAAGCCGCAGGCCCTTGCCATGCTGTCAGGGGGCGAGCGTGCGCTAACCGCCGTGGCGCTGCTGTTCGCGATGCTCGAGGTCCGCCCAGCCCCCTTCTGCGTGCTCGACGAGGTGGACGCCGCGCTGGACGAGGCCAATGTGGACCGGTTCACCGACGCGCTGCGTGCCCTGTCGGAGCAGACGCAGTTCATCGTCATCACCCACAACCGCGGCACGATCGAGTCGGCGGACGCACTCTACGGCGTGACCGTCGGCGACGACTCTGTGAGCCGCGTGATCAGCCTGCGTCTCGAGGAGGCGCAGGCGATCGCGGAGCACCACCGGGCGGGCGTCCGTGCCGCGCTCGCCGGCAACACGGCCGGCTGACCCTGATCCGGAGACCGAGATGCGCTTCTTCCGACGCGGCGGCGAGCCGCAACCGAAATCGACCGACGAGCCGGTCCCGGAGGACGAGCCGCCGGCCGAAGCCGGAGCGCCTCGGGAGGTGGGACCTGGCGCTGACGCCGGTGGCCCGGGCGGCGAGCCTGCCGCGGCGGCCCCCGCGGCGGCCCCCGCGGAGCTCGACCTCCCCGTTGACCTGATCGTCGACGAATGGCGTGCCGCGCCAGCCGACTCGCTGTCGTTCGCGCCGACCGAGCTCGAGGTCGACCTCGCCCAGGCGCCCGACGCGGTCCTCGGCAGCGCCGGGATCATTGAGCCCGCGCCGGTCATCCCCGAGCCGTCCCCAGCCGAGCCGCAGTGGGCATGGGGGGCCGACTGGTCCGCCGGGAAGGCGGACGCGGCTCGCCGCGAGCGCGAGCACGCGCAGCTCGAGGCCGGGCTCGAGAAGACCCGGACCGGGTTCGGCGCGCGCCTGCGCACGGCCTTCAGCGGCGTGGGCACCGACGCAGACTGGGAGGACGTCGAGGAGACCCTGATCACGGGCGACGTGGGCGCCCAGCTCTCGATGTCGATCGTCGAGCGGGCCCGCAAGCGGCGCGACATGACCGTCGAGCAGGCGGTGCGGGCGGAGCTCGAGGCGATCCTCGAGGGGCGTGAGGCAGCCGCGTGGGAGCCGGTGCCCGCGGCGGACGGCGCCCCGGCCGTGGTGCTGGTGGTGGGCGTCAACGGCACGGGCAAGACCACGACCATCGGGAAGATGGCCGCGCGCGAGCGGGCGCTGGGTCGGCGCGTCGTCCTCGCGGCCGCGGACACGTTCCGTGCCGCGGCCATCGACCAGCTGCGTATCTGGGCGCAGCGGGCGGACGCGGAGATCGTGGCCCATGCCCAGAATGCCGACCCGGCGGCGGTGGTCTACGACGCCCTCGACGCGGCCATTGCGCGCCATGCGGACCTCCTCATCGCGGACACCGCCGGGCGCCTGCACACGAAGGCGAACCTGATGGACGAACTCGCCAAGATCCGGCGCGTGGTCGACAAGCGGTTGCCCGGCGCGCGTGTCGAGACGCTCTTCGTGCTCGACGCCACGACCGGCCAGAACGGCCTCGCCCAGGCGAAGGCGTTCCACGACGCGGTGGCGCTGTCTGGCGTGGTCCTGACCAAGCTCGACTCCACCGCGAAGGGCGGGATCGTGTTCGCGATCGAGCAGGACCTCGGCGTGCCGGTGCGATTCGTTGGGGTCGGGGAGCGCGCCGACGACCTGCTGCCGTTCGACCCGCCCGGGTTCGTGGCAGCGCTGTTCGACTAGGCGATGGCGGATCCCGCCCCCGGCGCCCCGCCCGCCCTGGTGGGCCGGGAGCGGGAGCTCGCCCTCGCGCTGGCGGTCCTGCGCGGCGGCCGGCACCTGCTGCTGGAGGGCCCCGCGGGGGTGGGCAAGACCCGGCTCGCGCTGGCCGCCTGCGCGGCCCTGGGCCGGGGCGCGGTGCGGGTGGACGGCGACGACCGGTACAGCGAGGCCCGCCTGGTGGGCTGGTTCGACCCGCCCGCGGTGCTGCGCGCCGGGTACGGCCCGGCGAGCTTCACCCCCGGGCCCCTGGTGGAGGCGATGCGCGCGGGCGCGGTCCTGTTCGTCAACGAGCTCAACCGGATGCCCGAGGCCGTCCAGAACGTCCTGCTCCCCGCGCTCGACGAGCGCCGGGTCGGCGTGCCCCACGTGGGCGAGGTCCGGGCGGCCCCGGGGTTCGCCGTGGTGGCCACCCAGAACCCGGTCGAGTACGTCGCGACCGGGCGCCTGTCCGAGGCCCTGCGCGACCGGTTCGAGCACCTCGCCCTGGGCTGGCAGCCCGAGGCCGAGGAGCGCGCCATCGTGGCCGCCGAGTCCGGCGCCCCGGCGGCCCTCGCCGCCTGGGCCGTCCGCCTCGCCCGGGCCAGCCGCTCGCACCCCGCGGTGCGCAAGGGCGCCTCGGTGCGCGC
>JBJKRU010000177.1:0-5471 GCA_046704485.1 Candidatus Limnocylindrales bacterium
CACGTGCTGCGCGGCGTCGACTTCGACGTGGCGCGGGGCAGCATCTTCGCGCTCCTCGGCTCGAACGGGGCCGGCAAGACCACCGTCGTGAAGATCCTGTGCACGCTGCTCAAGGCTGACAGTGGGACCGCCAGCGTCAACGGCTTCGACGTCGCCACGCGGGCCGCTGAGGTTCGGAAGTCCGTCAGCCTCACCGGGCAGTTCGCGGCCGTCGACGAGATCCTCAGCGGGCGGGAGAACCTCGTGCTTGTCGCCCGGTTGCGGCACCTCGGGAACGCCGGTGCGATCGCGGACGACCTGCTCGAGCGCTTCGCGCTGGCCGACGCGGCCGGGCGGAGGGTCTCGACGTACTCGGGCGGGATGCGCCGCCGCCTGGACATCGCGATGAGCCTGATCGGGAACCCGCCGGTGATCTTCCTCGACGAGCCGACGACCGGGCTCGACCCCCAGGGGCGCCTGGAGGTGTGGCGGGCGGTCAAGGAGCTCGCCGGCAACGGGACGACGGTGCTGCTCACCACGCAGGACCTTGACGAGGCCGAGCAGCTCGCCAACCGGATCGCGATCCTCCACGGGGGCCGGATCATCGTGAACGGCCCACTCGCCGAACTCAAGGCGCTCCTGCCACCCGCCAAGGTCGAGTACGTCGAGAAGCAGCCGACCCTCGAGGACGTCTTCCTCACCCTGGTCGGCGACGGTGGAGCCCGCAGCCGCGACGTCGCGGACGGCAACAGCCTCAGGAGCGCATAGGTGACAACGATGACCATCCACTTCCTCGGCGACACCGCGGTCCTGACGGGACGATCCCTGCGCCACATCACGCGCAGCCTGGACACCATCATCACGACCACGATCATGCCGATCGCCTTCATGCTGCTGTTCGTCTATGTGCTCGGCGGTGCGATCAACTCCGGTTCGGCCCCCTACGTGGACTACCTCCTGCCCGGCATCCTGCTGATCACGATCGCGTCGGGTGTGTCCTACACCGGATTCCGGCTGTTCCTGGACATGAAGAGCGGCATCTTCGAACGGTTCCACTCGATGCCGATCGTGCGCTCGTCCGTGCTGTGGGCGCACGTCCTGACCTCGCTCGTCGCCAACGTCGTCTCGGTCGCGGTCGTGGTGCTCGTCGCCCTGCTGATGGGCTTCCGCTCGCCCGCGGGCCCGGCATCATGGCTCGCGGTCGTCGGCATCCTGGTCCTGTTCACCCTGGCCCTGACGTGGCTGGCCGTCATTCCCGGCCTGACCGCGACCTCGGCCGACGGCGCGAGCGCGTTCTCCTACCCGCTCATCCTCCTGCCGTTCGTCAGCTCCGCATTCGTGCCCACCGCCACCATGCCGGGGCCGGTGCGCGCCTTCGCCGAGAACCAGCCGGTGACCTCGATCGTCAACGCGATCCGTGACCTGCTCGCGGCCCAGCCCGTCGGCTCCGACATCTGGACCGCCCTCGCCTGGTGCGTGGGACTGCTCATCGTGGCGTACCTGTTGGCCATGCGGACCTATCGTCGCAAGATCGCGTAGAGGCGCCGATCCGGCCGCCGGCGGGCGCAGAACCGGAAGCCGGCGCTCTATCCAGGCTCGGCGGGTATCATCGGGCCGCGCGCGCCTGTAGCTCAGCGGATAGAGCGTCGGCCTCCGGAGCCGAAGGTCGCAGGTTCGAATCCTGTCGGGCGCGCCAGATCGTCTGGTCCATTTCCGCGCGCCGCAATCGGCCCTGCGACTCGGGCAGGGGGCCTAAGGACGACGTCGCACTCTGGCTCAGGTCAAGGCTAGGCGATGGCCTCGCACCCCTCGCCGCGTGTTGCCGCCTGTCACGGCCCGAGCGCCCCCGCCGGCACCACGCACACGCCGTCCGGGCGACGGTACGCGTACCCCCAGCCGGTCACCACGACGAGCGCAGCGGGCGGGCCGTGCCGGTCGGCATCCACCCGCTCGGCCAGCCGCAGGAGCGACCGGGCGCCGTCGTCGACTGACCCTGGGCCGAGCTTGACCTCGAAGGCCGCCCACGTCCCGTCGCGCCGCTCGACAACCGCGTCGGCCTCGAGGTCGGTGGCATCGCGGTAGTGCGACACCGTCGCGCCGAGCGCCTGGGCGAACACGCGCAGGTCGCGGACCACGAGCGACTCGAACAGGAGCCCCAGGGTTTCCACGTCGCGGAGCAGGCGGTCGGGGTCGGCGCCGAGCGCGGCGACGGCGAGCGACGGGTCGGCGAAATGCCGTGTCGGCGCAGCCCGGAGCGGCGTCCTCGACCGGAGTGCTGGCGACCACGCCGGCAGGTCCTCGACGACGAACACGCGGGAGAGCGCGGCGAGGTATGCCAGGACCGTGTGGTGGTCCACGGGTCCCTCCGACCCGCCCACGTCCGCTGCGATCGAGCGCGCCGAGGCCTGCGTCGAGACGTGCCGAGCGAGCGACCGCAGGACGCGGCCGACGTTCTCCGGGTCGCGGGCGATGCCGTCCGCGCGGGCGAGATCCGCGCGCCGCGTCTCGTGGAGGTACCCGCGGTTGGCGGCGAGCGCCGCGTCCACGGGCCGCCCGAGCAGGGCCGGCCAGCCGCCGACCGCCACCAGTTTGGCGACGTCGCGGATGTCGAGCCCCGGGTCCCCGGCGCGGGGCGCGTCGCCCGCGAGGAGGGCAGCGAGCGACACCTCCCCGCCGGAGCGTCCGGCCTCCGCCAGCGTCATCGGGCGCATGCGCAGCCGCGTGAAGCGCCCGGCACCGCTGTGGCGGGTCGCGTCGTCGGATGGAACCGCGGAACCGGTCAGCACGAACTGGCCCGGACGCCCGCCGGCATCGTCGACGGCACGCCGGACGTGGTTCCAGACCGCCGGCACCAGCTGCCACTCGTCGATCAGCCGGGGGCGCGTCCCGTCGAGGAGGAGATCCGGCGACAGCAGTCCGGCCGCCCGCGCGGCGTCGTCGACGTCGAGCCGAGCGGCGCTCGCGGTGACCCGGAGGGCGGTCTGCGTCTTGCCGCAGGCGCGCGGCCCCTCCACGACCACGGCGCCCGAGGCCCGCAGCAAGGCCGCCAGTTCGTGGTCGGCCACACGGGGCCGGTACCGAGGCGTACGGTCGGCGCTGGCGGATCGTAGGGCACCCATTTGAGTCGATCATGGGCACCCAATCGCGTCGTGTCAAGGCACCCATTCCGCGGTGACTGTGCCCGTGGCGACCGACACTGAGCACAGGGGGGTCGGAGTTCGGGATCTTCTGGGATGTTGGCCTGTACGTTGCAGCGCCTGTAGCGGCGACGCGGGCGGACTAGAGTTCCAGGGTGAGCCACAAGAAGACCCCCCGGCGCCACGGCAGCCGGCGCACAGGTGATCGCCCGCGGCGGAGTAGGCGGCCGGGCTCGGGCGGCCCCTCGCCGGCGACGCGGCGCGCGGCCCTGGCGAAGCTCGTCCGGGGGCTCGGCGCGACGGACGACCCGCTCGAGGCCGAACGCCTCGCGAGCATGCTCATCGGGCCGTTCGCGACCGGCCACCCATGGACCGCGACGAGGCCGTCGCCTCCGGCGTGGCGATGATCGCCGACGTCGCCGCCTCCAACGGCGGCGCAGACGCTCTGGCCCTGATGCCTTGCTGGTCGTTTGGCGCAACGCACCGCACGGATTGGTCCTACTGGTGCGTTCCGGGCCCGCGGTTCGAGCCGCTGGCCGCGGCGTCTCCCAGGCTGGCGCGGGCGCGAGCGAGCCTGGAGCCCCGGAGGCCGACGAAGTCGAGCGCCCAGAACGTGTCGGCGTAGACGAGCGACCCGCGCATCCAGGGCTCCCATCCGGGGAGCGCGATAGCCTGGCAGGCTGGCGCGGGGACCCGCGGCGACGACGGCGTCACACCCAGTTCGAAGGCGGGTCTCCAGCCGAGCTGCACGTAGTACGCGGGGTCGCCTTCGAGGAAGACTGCCGGGACGCCCCTGCGCTCCGCCTCGGCCACGGCGTGGGCGACGAGCGCCCGGCCGACCCCCCGCCCCTGCCACTCCGGCGCGACCGACAGGGGGCTGAGGTAGCGGACCTCGACCAGGCGCGCCTCCGCGTCGATCCAGCCCCGCGTCAGCCGGACCTGCCCGACCACCCGATCATTGACGAGAGCGACATAGCCGGTCCTGTCGGAGCGCTGCGCCAGCGCCTCCTCCAGGGCGACAACGTCAGGCTGCGTCTCGAAAGCACGGCCGATTACGCCTCGGAGGGCGGCGGCGTCCTCGGACATCTGGCGTCGGATCACGGCGTCGGCGGGGGAGCTCATCACGGAGAACTGTACCGCCAAGGGGCGGCCTAGCAGGGTGGTGCGTCCGTCAGCCCACGCCAGACGAGCGCCGGCGCGGCGTGCTCCAGCCGTCCGCCCGGCGGTCCTCGGGCGTTCGGCTCACCGCACCACAAGGCCGAGGCCCTCGGCGACGAGCAGGACGCCGAACACGACGAAGGCCAGACCGGCGACCACCCTGACCGCACGCTGCGGGAGCCGCGTGCCGAAGACGGCGCCGACCGCGATGGCGATCGCGTCCGCCGCGACCATGCCGACCGTGGAGCCCAGCCAGGTCCCGACCGGCTCCTCGGTGGCGGCCAGGGTGACCGTCGCGAGCATCGTCTTGTCGCCCAGCTCCGCCAGGAAGAAGGCGGCGCCGATCGTGAGCACGGCCCAGCGGCCGGTCCGCCGGGCGCGGCCCTCGTCGGCCGCGCCGAGGGAGTCGCCCCGGATCGTCCAGGCCGCGAACCCGAGGAACGCGAGGCCCGCGACGACCTGGACGACGCCGCTCGGCAGGGCGAGCGCTAGGGCGGAGCCGAGCAGGACCGAGCCCGCGTGGACGACCAGCGTCGCGACCGACACCGCGAGCAGGACCGTGAGGGCGCGGTATCGCGTCGCGAACGCCAGCGCCATGAGCTGGCTCTTGTCGCCGAGCTCGGCCAAGAACACGACGCCGAGGGACAGGAGGAAGGCGCTCAACGGCTGGCTCCGCTTGGGTGGGGTCGGGGTCCGGCGGTGCGCGCCTTCGACCCGACACCCGATGGTGGTGTCGACAGTCGAAGGTCTCGTCCGTCCGCGCCGCGGACCCGGCGACCGGGCGCCATCGCGCCAGCGTGTCGATCGACCGGAGCAGGCCTACTCCCCTTCGCGGCCCAGTGTCGCGGCACCCCGGCGCGGGGTCAAGCGACGGCCCGCATGCCCGCGATGGGGCCTGCGCTCAGGACTCGATGTCGGACGCGCCGCATGGACGGTGCGCGCATGTGGAGTGGTCCTTCCGTACTGGGCGCCTAACAGGCCCCGGTGGCAACCCGTTGTACGGGTGCAGGCAAGACTCGGCGTCCCCCCGGTGCCGGGCCACACGGGACCTCAACTGGCCGAACGCCACAGCGCATGGGTTGCCAGACCGTTGACATCTGGAGACCCTGGGCAGACGATCGTCCCCAAGGATCCGATAGGCGGGGTTCAATGGGCAGCGAGATGAACGCTCGCGTCGTTCCGTGGTTGCTGGCCCTG
>JBJKRU010000178.1:0-7223 GCA_046704485.1 Candidatus Limnocylindrales bacterium
CGCCACATCGTCGTCAGCCACGCGTCCAGCGCCCGCTCCCGCGATCCCCACGGCAGCCCGAGTTCCGCGCGCAGCGACGGCGGCAGCAGCCCGATAGCCGGCACTAGCATCGGCGTGAGCGTCGATCTCGGTGCTCGGCGCAGCACGGAGGCGGCCGCCGGGGCTGCGGGCCCGAGCCGTCGCGCCAGCGCGCCCCGCTCGACGACCGGCGCCAGCGGCGGGTGCAGGATGGCCCGCGCCAGGTCCCGGGAGACGTCGGTCGGGTGGACCGGCCCGTCGGGGCCGAGCATCGAGGCCACGTACGCCTCGAACGCGTCGAGGTCGGCCGGCAGCCGGGCGGCTGGCACCCCGAACCGCCGTCCCACCACCAGCGTCTCCGCGTAGAACCGAGCGCGCCGCTCGCGGGAGACCGACCCCAGCCAGCGCTCAACGGTGACCAGCGTGGCCCACACCAGCGTGGCGTGGACCCACAGCGAGAGCTCCGGGTCGCGCGCCGAGTACGTGGCCCCGAACCGGGCAGCCGCCGAGCGGTCCGAGACCGCGCCCGCAATGGATCGGTGGAGGGCGTTGAGCCGCCCGATCTCCGCTCGTGCAGCCGGCCCCGACCCGTACACGATCCTCAGGTACGAGCGCAGGGTGCCGTCCAGCCGCGCCCAGGGGTCGGTCTTGAACGTGGAGTGTTGCGCGACGCCCTCCGCCACCAGCGGGTGCGCCACCTGCAGCAGGACCGCCATCGGCCCGGCGCCGAGGAGGAGCGCGGCCTCGCGGTTGAGCCGCCAAGCCTCCGACGCGGGGCCGTAGAGGCCGTCGACGTCGGCGCGGTCGGGGGTCGGCAGGTCGACGGCGCCGGCAGCCGGGCCTAGCGGTCGCTCGGGCGTCGCCCGACCACCCACCAGGCCGCCGGGAAGGCGCCCGCGGCCACCAGCAGCTTGACCACGTCGCCCGCGAGGAACGGCGCCAGGCCGAGGCTGACGGCCTCTCCCGCCGTCACGCCCGCCGTGACGGCCAGCCACGGCACGCCGACCAGGTAGATGACCGCGGTGCCGAGGAGGTTCATCCCGATCGAGCCGCCGAGGTGGCGGTCCCAGCCCAGCTCCGCGAGCCGGCCCACCAGCGCCGCCGCCGCGATGAACCCGACGAGGTATCCGCCCGTGGTGCCCAGGACGACGTCGAGGCCCCCGCGCGCCTCGGCGAACACCGGCAGCCCCACGAGGCCGAGGCCCAGGAACAGGGCCGCCGCGATGGAGCCGCGGCGCAGGCCCAGGGCGCCGCCGGCGAGCAGCACGGTGAGCGTCTGGAGCGTGAACGGGACCGGGTCGCCCGGCAGCGGGATCGCGATCCGCGAGCCGAGCACCAGCAGCGCCGTCCCCGCGAGCACGAGGCCGACGTCGCGGACACGGGGCGACACGCGCTCCCCCACCCGGACCGGCACCAGGAAGTCGGCGATGGTCAGGCCCCGCTCGGCTGCGGACACGCGGGTCACGGACGGGATGGCGTAGGACATCGGCTCCTCTGAGCGGGCTCCCGCGCCCGCGCCTGGCCGGAGTCTACCGGAATCGCCGGCGGGCACCCCGTGCCGCGTGGACCATCGTCGTCCCGTGCCGCGGACCGCCGCGGGGGCTACTCTCCCCGGACGGCGGTGACGATCGGGACTCGGCTGGCAATCCGCGCCGGCTGGGCGGCGGCGAGCATCGCGAGCGCCACGCCGAGGACGAGAGCCAGCGCGACCGTCGCCCACGGGATGGCCGCCGAGAGCCCTGCCGAGCCGGCGCCGCCACCCAGCAGGAGGCCGACCAGCACGCCGGCGACCGAGCCCACGACCCCGCCGATCGTCCCGAGGATGCCCGCCTCGACCAGGACGCTTCGCCAGACCTGGCTGCGGCTCATGCCGGCCGCGCGGAGCGTGCCGATCTCGTGGACGCGCTCGAGGGTGTTCATCGAGAGCGTGTTCACGATCCCGAGGGCGGCGACCACCACCGCGGCCAGCGCCAGCAGGTCCAGCAGGCCGAACAGCCGGTTGAGCGCATCGCCCACCGCGCCGGCGACGACCGAGATCGGCGAGGCGGTGAGCGCCATCTGCCGTGCCAGCGCCTCCACCTGCGGCTGGGCGTCGGCCTGGCGGCCCGGCGCGTAGCGCACCGCGAAGGCGTCGGCGCCGAGGACGCCGAACCTGCCCGTCGCATCACCCCAGCCCACGAGGACCGCGTCGCCGGTCCGCCCCGGGAACGAGCGGGCGACCAGCCCGACCACCTTGAGGTCGACCAGCCCGTGCGAGGTCGCGACCGCCATCGTGTCGCCACCCCCGACGTGCAACTCGGCTGCCTGGGCTTCCGGCACGATCACCGCGCCGCCCGCGTCGATCGCGCGCAGCGCCGCCGTGCGGTCGCCGGCCGTGAAGTCGAGGCGTCCGTCGGCGAGGAAGTCCGCGCCCTGGATCGCCACCGCAGCGAGCCTTGTGCCCTCATACGCCAGGTCGAACGAGGCGAGCGGCGTCGCCAGCTGCACGCCGTCGATCGCCGAGAGCTGCTGGTCGATGCCGCCGTCGCCCACGGGTGCCGGGGCGATGGCCGTGAGGACCTCGTCGCCGGGCACGACGCGCGCGAGCCAGGCCGTGGCGGACACGCGCGCGCTGCCGGCCACCGACGACAGCGCCACCACCATCGAGAGGCCCACCACGAGCGCGCCGACCGTGAGCGCCGTCCGGCTCGGGTCGCGCCGGATCGAGGCCCGCGCCAGTCGCTCCTCCAGCCGGAACAGCACCGCGAACGGAAGTCCCACCAGCCGCGCGAGCGGCGCCAGCACCAGCGGCGTCATCAGCACCGCGAGGAGCAGCAGGCCGTAGATCGCGATCGCGCGCAGGGGGGCGGACAGGTCGGTCGCGCCACCCGGCATCAGCACCACGGCGATGGCGCCGATCACCACCACGACCACCGTGAGCCAGCGGGTGTGGGCGCGGACCAGCTGGCCGAGGTCGGCACGGACGCGGAGCACCGCGACCGGGCTGATGCCCGCCGCGCGGCGGGCGGGCTCGATGGCGGCGACCAGCGTGATGCCGACTCCCGCCGCGATCCCCGCCGCCACGGACGACCACGTGATCACCGGCCCGTCGATGGCCAGCTGGCCGCCGACCCGCAGCCACGCCGCGGCCAGGTACGCGAGGACCACGCCCACCGCGACCCCCAGGACTGAGCCCGCAACGCCCAGCAGCGCGGCCTGCGTGAACACCACCCGCGTGATCTGGCCGCGGGAGGCTCCGGCGGCGCGCAGGAGCCCCAGCTCGCGGATGCGCTCGACCACCGTCATGGCCATCGTGTTGAGGATGAGGATCGCGGCCGCCAACAGCGTGATCGCCGCGAGCAGGGCCATCGTGGTGCGCACGTCGAGTGTGGACGCGCGCAGGCTGGCGGCGATGTCCTGCGGCTGCGAGAGCACGTACGGCTGCAGTGTGAGCGCCGTGCCGATGGCGGCCATCACGTTGGCGACCGGGGCGCCGGCGGCGAGCACGATGTCCACACGGGTGACGCCGTCGACCTGCGTCGGGGCGGCAGCCCCGTCGGCCAGGTTGAGCAGCATCGCGGTGCGGATGGGGAGCACGAGGGTCCTCCCGGCCGAGCCGAGCTCCGGCCCGTCGCCGGCCAGGACGCCGGTCACCGTGACGGACACGGGAGCACCCATGCCCAGGATCTGGAGCTTGTCGCCGACATCGACCCCATCGGTCCGGGCCAGCGTCTCGGTGACAAGCGCCGTGAGGTCCGCGTCCCCGGACAGCGGGGCCCCTCGCGCGAGCGTCAGGTCGCGGACCCTCGGCTCCACCGCGGGGTCGATGCCGAGCACGGTGACAGGCGCCGTCTGCACGGGCTTGCCCGGCTGCGAGACCAGGAACGACTTGCGCTCGATCGCGGGGGCCGTGAGCGCAATCCCCGGCACGCTGGCGAGCTGTGCCAGCGTGCCCGCCGAGAGCCCCGCCTCCTCGAACGCGCTCACCCGCAGGTCCGCGCGACCGACCATGGACGCCACCGTCCGGTCGACCGAGGCGTCGAGGCCCGCGTCCACGCCGAGGGCGGCCACGACCACCCCGACACCCAGCGCGATCCCAATGACCGTCAGCAGCGTCCGGGCGCGCCGGGCCGCAAGGGCTCGCCACGCGTAGCGGACAAGGCCGCGCACGGCGTTACAGGCCCAGCAGGGCGAGCCGCGAGATCAGCGGCGCGGCGGCGTGGTCCTCGCGACGGCCGAGCTCGATCTCGTCCTCGATCCGGCCGTCGCCCACCACCAGGACGCGGTCGGCATAGGCGGCCGCCTTGGCGTCGTGGGTCACGAGCACGATCGTCTGGCCACGCTCCACGCACGTCCGCCACAGCGCGTCGAGGATGTCGATGCCGGTGCGGAAGTCGAGGTTGCCCGTCGGCTCGTCGGCGAACAGGAGGGCCGGGCGCGTGACGATCGCGCGCGCCACGGCGACACGCTGCTGCTCGCCGGCCGACAGCTGGTCGGGCTTGTGGCGCTCCTTGCCGGTCAGGTCCACGAGCTCGATCGCCTCGCGGATGCGGGCGGCCAGCTCCGAGGAGCGGGGGTCCTGGCCCGCGATGGTGAACGGCAGGCCCACGTTCTCCACCACGTTCATCAACGGCACGAGGTTGAACGACTGGAACACGAACCCCGTCCGCTCGCGGCGCAGGCGCGTCGCGGCCGAGTCGGACAGCCGGCCGATGGATTCGCCCTCCAGGAGCACCTCGCCGGACGAGGGCTGGTCCAGCCCGCCGAGCAGCTGCAGGAGCGTGCTCTTGCCCGACCCCGACGGCCCCATGAGGGCCACGAACTCGCCGGGCATGACGGACATCGTGACGCCGCGCACGGCCTCGACCGTCTCGCCGGTCATCCGGTACTGCTTGGTGAGCGACCGCGCCTCGAGGATCGGCGGGACGGTGCGCATCGGCGGGACGGCGGTCGACGGTTGCAGAGTCATGCGGCTGGCTGCCTCCCGGCAGGGGCGGAGGGCTGTCGTGGATACGGTAGCGATGCTGCTACAGCCGCGACGGGGCCGGACGTCATGCGCCGAAGAAGCGGGCGAAGATCGCCTGCAAGATCGATTCGATGAGCCCGCCCTGGGGCGGCGGGTCCTTGACCTGGAGTCCTCCGGGCGGGATGAACGGGGTCGGGGCTGGCGGGGCGGCGCTCGGCGACGGCTCTGCGGCCACCGGCTCCGGCGTCGCGAGCGTCCCGACGTCCGGCCCGGTGGTGGGGCTCGCCGAAGGCGACGGGATGGCGGTCGGCTCGGGTGTCGATGTCGGCTCGGATGTCGATGTGGGAGTGGGGGCTGGAGCGGACGTCGGCGCAGCGGTCGCGGCCGGGGTGGGCTTCGGGGTCGGCTTCGGAGTGGGCCTGGCCGTCGGCTTCGGGGTCGGGTTCGGGGTGGCTGCCGGCGTCGGCTTCGGAGTGGCTGCCGGCGTCGGCCGCGGGGTCGGCTTCTGGGTCGGGTTCGGGGTGGGCGTCGGAGCCGGTGAGGAGCCGCACGTCTCGGCGAAGAGCACCGTCCACATGAACTGGTCTCCGGTGCCCTTGTAGGCGCCCACCGCGACCACGTCCCACGCGGTCCCCATGATGTTGGCCCGGTGCCCGGGGGAGTTCATGAACTGCTGGAAGACCCAGTTGGTCGCGTCGGCCTCGGATGCGCCGGGCCAGGTCACGGTCCCGATGTTCTCGCCCGCCACCTTGAAGCAGTAGCCGTACTTGAACTGCATGTACCAGAACACGTTGTGGGTCGTGCCCAGGATCGTGTGCGAGAAGTAGTTGCGGTCGATCATGTCCTGGCTGCGCCACCGGGCGATCGTGCGCAGCGCCGTGTCGAGCTTGAGGGCCGTGAGGCCACCCGAGGCGCGTGCCTGGTTCTGCTGCGCGATCAGCTGGCTCTCCGAGGACGCGCTGAACGTGTCGGCGTCCCAGCCAAGGACCGGCGGCACCGCCGCCAGCTCGACCGCGACCACTCCGAAGACCACCGCGAGCGTCATCGCCAGGCGGCGGGCGTCGAACCGGCGGCGGGCGTGGATCCGGGCGGTGAACGGGGACATTCCGGTGGCGACTCCAGGGCGGGCCGGCGGGGACGGCATCGCCATGGTGGACTGCACCGCGCTGCCCTTCACTGGCCCACAGGTCCCCGCGCCGGAGGGACCGCGGTACCACTCGACCGGTCGCAGGCCCCGGCTGCCGTCGCGGCCCGCGGCGCCGAGTTCCTGGAGAAGGGCCGTGGGGCGGCCCTTGTCCGCAGCTCGGCCAGCCATCGTGTGGCAAGCCCCTCCGTCCGGAGCTCGGGCACCGTGCGGGATCGTCCGCTGATGGCCGCCCGGCGGCCCTTGTCCGGCAAGTCTCTGGATACGGGCCGCCCGGCGCGCAGATGCGGAGACGTCCGCAAGGAACCTGCGCGAATGGCCGCCAGGCGACCAACTGCGGGAGCCCGACCGGATTGGGGCCGCCTGACGAGCAGAAGCCAGCACCGTGCGCGTGGTCCGACGCTGGCTCGACCCCAGGCGGTTGCAGTCGCGCTGCGCCACCGTTCGCGTCGCGTATACTGCCTCGGCCCCCGGGTGCCGGACCCCTGGTCCTGAGTCCCCGGAGCGCGCCGCGGTGGCCTTAGCTCAATTGGCAGAGCATCGGATTGTGGCTCCGAAGGTCGCGGGTTCGAGCCCCGCAGGCCACCCCAACTCCCTCTCGTGGCCGCACCGCCGAGGGCCGCCACTTCCCGTCGAGACACGCCCCGTAGGGTGCGCTAGGGTGGCGGATAGGGTGGCGGCTGGCGATGCGGCTGCGCGACCGCCCGCGAACAGGGTCTGCCCGTTTGCACGCACGCGGGTCGGGCCTTCGTGGTCGGTGGCGGTGCCGTGCAAACGGACAAACCGGACCCCGGGCTTGCCGCGGGTGGCGGGACGCCGACGGTGTGCGCGTGGGCCTACTCTCGCTGCTGCGGCACCGCCGGGCTGTTGACCGGGGCGTGATCCGGCTGCCCGACGGGAGCGCGGTCGTGGACGTGGAGGGGCCGGGGCGCCGCGTGGGCCGGCTGGCGATCGCCGACTGCAGGCCCGCGTCGAGGGCGTGTCAGGGACCGGCAGAGAAGGACCCCGGGGCCGCATGCGCCGCGAAGCCGCAGGTCGAGGCCGCGGCGCCGCCGGCCCCTCCAGCCGCCGCGCCGCGCTCCGCCATCGCTGGCAATCCTCGCGCAGCTGGCGTGG
>JBJKRU010000179.1:0-6297 GCA_046704485.1 Candidatus Limnocylindrales bacterium
CTAGTGGCCGGAGGGCACGCCGCCATGGCGGAGGTCAGGCTGCCGGGTGCGCTGATCACGCTCTTCCCGGGTGCGTCCCGACGCGTCGCGCTGCCCGGCGCCACGGTCGGAGACGTCCTGGTGGGGCTCGACGATCAGTCGCCCGGGATGCGAGACCGCCTGCTCACCGCCGGCCCGTCGATCCGCGAGCACATCAGGGTCTTCGTGGACGGCGAGCCGGCCGATCTCGCCTCGCCGGTGGCCGCCGGCTCGATCGTCGACGTCGTGCTGGCGGTGTCCGGCGGCTGACCGCGGCGCGGCGGCGCGGCCGTCGAGCGGCCCGGGCGGTCAGCCCTCCGCCCCGGTGCCTGGCGTGCGGGCTCACTCCGAGGCTCGCGCAACCGGCAGCCAGTAGTCCGCCGCCTCCAGCGCCCCGTGGCCTGCCAACAGGCGGGCCTCGCCGGCGGGTGAGAACCGGCCCAGCAGCCAGCGCATGAACCAGCCGTCGAGCCGAACCCGGGTCGTCTGGCGGCGTGCTCGGCGCTCGAAGCCGCCCCGCTCGAGGAAGGCGCCCAGCACGGAGTAGGCGTACACGGCCACGGGCGCGGTCGCGGAAGGCTGGGCAGCGCACCAGCGCACCAGCGCGTCGAGGTCGCGGCGGGCGCCGAAGATGGCCACCCAGCCGCGGGCGCGGGCAGTGTCGCGTACCTGCTCATTGCGCAGGTGGATCTCGGCGATCGGGTCGCCAGGCCGGACCACGGTCCCATCCCGCAGCCGCACCTCAGGGCCGCGGTGACGGCGGAGCTCCACGCCGAGCAGGCCCGCGGCCCGGACGGGACGGATCCCTCGTCGCCGCCGGTCCACCCGCTCCGCGAGGATCAGGATGGGCTCCAGCAGGCGCGCCGCCGCGGAGGGCGGGTGCGGCCGCCGGGCGGCGTGTCCGTCGTGGCTCCTGCCACCGTCACTCACGGCAGTGCCTCGATCGCGGCGACCGTCGGCTCGTGCACATGACGCACGAACCAGGCACCTGCCAGGAACTCGACCGCCGCGAGCACGAACACGGCCCTGTAGCCGAGGCCCGGGGACGCCGTGTTCACGAGGTCGGCGATCGGCCCGCCGATGGCCACCGCGAGCAGACCGGCCCCGGCGGTGGCGACATTCGACAGGCCCAGGTAGCGTCCAGCCTCGTCGGGCGGGACGAGGTCGACGAGCAGGGCCCAGTCGGCGGACAGGAAGAGCCCCATGGCCACGCCGAACGGGACCGCGATGGGGAACAGCGCGGCGTATGACGGCGCCACCGCGAACGCGGCCGCCCCGGCCGCCCCGAGGAGCGCACTCGCGAGGACCGTCCGGACGCGGCCCCAGCGCGCCGTTGCAGCGCCGCCGGGGATGGCCGCGACCAGGGCGACCAGGGCGACGAGCGCAGCAAGCGGCACGACGCCGGTAGCCGCCGACGGGCCGAGGCCGACGGCGTCCTCGACGTAGAAGTAGATGAACGGCTGGAGCGTGCCGGTCGCCATCAGGATCGCCAGGCGCGAGACGAGCAGCCAGATGTAGTCGCGGCGCTCGAGCACATCGGGGCCCCACACGTCGAGGAGCACCGTACGGATGGCCCGCTGCCACGCGCGGCCGTGGCGCAGGTGGGCGAGGCTGCGCATGGCGCCCGACCTCAAACCCGAGGCGAGCGCGCCGCTCAGGCCGGGCGAGACACGCTCCGGCTGCGACACGACGGTGGTCAGCAGGCCCAGCGCCACCGCCCCGCCCGCGAAGGCGATCGCCGCCCCGTCGTCGCCCACGGCGACGAGGACGCCCGAGACCCCCACGCCCAGGACCTGGCCCGCGAGCTGGGCGGCGCCGAAGAGCCCTGAGGCAAGGCCGTGGCGGTCCGCCGGCACGACGTCGGGCAGCAGGCCCTGGTACGGGCCCTGGGCGCTGTTCGACGCAGCCTCTTCGAGCGCCATCACCACGACGATCGCCCACAGCGCCTGGGCGCGGACGAGCAGGGCCAGGAACAGCAGCTGGGCCACCACCCCGGCAACCATCAGGGGGCGCCGCCGTCCCCAACGGCTCGACCAGTGGTCCGACGCTGCGCCGGCCGCCGGCTGCACGACGATCGACACCACCGCCTGCACGCTCGCCACGAGGGCCAGGGCGCTGGTCTTGACCGCTGCCGGCACGACCTGCTCGACGAGGCGGGGGAGCACGACGGTGGTCAGCGAGCCCCAGAGGACCGACAGGCCCAGCCAGTAGGCGGTGAGCCCGCCCAGCCGTGCGGCACTCCCGGCGCGCGCCGTATCAGACGCGCGGGCCGGATCCCCTGCCGCCAGCCCGGGCAGCCCTCGCACCATCACCGCCTTCCGCGAGCGTCATGGGTCGCCCGCCGGTGCCTTCCGGGACCGCTAGGCGGATTGCCGCGGCCGCGGGGCTCGCACGGCCACGGTCACATCATCGCGCGATCGCCGGCGGCTGCAAGTGGGCGGACCGCCGAACGGTGCGTCGCGGGCACCGCGCGGAGCGCCTCTCTTGCCAGCGCACCCGGCGGTCGGAGGCTAGCCGCCGATCGCGTAGGCGACCGTCACCGACACGCCGAACTGGGCCTGGGTCGCCGCATTCGGGCCTGTCGCCGGAAGCCCTCCGGCGGCGACGCCCGGCGTGGTGCCGGTCCCTCCGTCCGCGGCGCCCTGTTCGGCGGGCGGGAGCGGGGTCTCAACGCCGCTGCTGCCGCTGGCGGCCAGCGGCAGCGGATACCCGTACCCTCCGCCTGCGGCGCCGATCGAGTAGACGCCGGTGATGGTCACGCCGGCCTGGCTCGCGATGCCGTCGGCCTGGGCCCGTGCATCGGCCAGCGCGGCGGCCATCGCCTTCGCCTGGGCCTTCGCCCGATCCGAGCCATCGGCCTGCATCGGCGCCTGCCCGTAGCCGCTCACGACGATGGTGTGCTCAGGCGCGACCGCGGGGGCTCCACCGTAGAAGGGGTAGGCGATCGCGGTTGCGACAGCGGAGCCGCTGCCCGACGCCGCGCTGCCGGAGATCGAGCTGGGCGTGCTGGCAACCGTGACGGGATTGGGCACCGCAGCACCCGAGGCGTCGGCCAGAGCGCCGACCGCCTCGGTCGAGCCCCAGCCTGCCGCGGGCTCCGCCGGTGCGGCTGCGCGGCTCGGGACGGCGGCAGACGACGAGCACGCGGCGACGAGGAGGGCGAGCGAGACGGCGCCGACGCCGGCGACGGCGCGCTGCGCCCGGTCTGAGCGGCTGAGCATTGTGATGGTCCTCCGGCTGGCGCGGCCGCTTCATGCGGCTGGCGCCCTGACGACGCTCGGCCGTGCCGGGTTCCGTGCCTCCCGTCCTGCCGGTCCCGGCAGAAGGCAGAGGGTCAGCCGGGCCAGGTGAATCCCGTGAGCCGTTCTGCGATCGCCCAGAAGCGTGCCGCTCGCGCAGCGTCGCGCGAATCCGGGCTCGACTCGATCGGCCGCCGCCCGCCATAGAAGCCTCCCGACATGCCGGCGAGCGAGGGGTCTGTGGCCATGAACACGAACGAGTCGGCGGCATCGCCCACGGACACGGCGAACGGCATCCGCACCAGGATCGTCCGCATGAACAGCCGCTTGGCACCGCGCGCCGAGTCGGAGGCGGTCATCGGGACGAATCCCGGGCACACCGCATTCGCGGTCACCGGCCGACCAGCCAGCCGCCGAGCCTGCTCGTAGGTCACCCACAGCACGGCCAGCTTGGAATTCTTGTAGGCGCGGTCCGGGTCATAGCCGTGCTCGAGCATCGGGTCGTCGAGGTTGAAGTCCACTGGGGCCCCGTGCGATTCGGGCAGGTGGCGCCGCGAGCTG
The DNA here is from genome assembly GCA_046704485.1 of Candidatus Limnocylindrales bacterium. GTDB lineage: Bacteria > Chloroflexota > Limnocylindria > Limnocylindrales > CSP1-4 > CAIXZV01. The sequence continues at coordinate 3,819 of JBJKRU010000179.1, forward strand.
ACGTTGACGATCCTCGCCTCGGGCGACCGCTCGAGCGCGGGCAGGAGGAGGCCGGTCAGCAGGAAGGGCGCGAGGGTGTTGACGGCCAGCGTCTCCTCGAAGCTGTCCGCGGTGAGCCGTCGGGTCGGGCTCTGCTGCATGACGCCCGCGACGTGGAGGACGGCGTCCAGGCGCTCGTGCGCGGCCAGCAGCTCGGTGCCGAGCGCTCGGACGGCGGCCACAGTGGAGAGGTCCGCCGCGTGGGGCGTGACCAGGGCCCCGGGGCTCGCCGCGCGGATCTCGCGGGCGGCAGCCTCCGCAGCGTCGCGGCGGCGCGCGTGGAGCACGACATGGTGCCCGGCCAAGGCGAGCTTCTCGGCGGCGAGCCGGCCCAGGCCGCGCCCGCCACCGGTCACGAGGATGGTGCGCACTCGGTCAATCCTAGCCGCCGGCGACGGCGCATGTCGTTGCGTCGGTTCCGGACTATCCTCGACGAGCGTCACGTCGTCGAGGTGCGCCATGCGTGATCCGGCTGCCGCCATCCTTCCCGCCGAGCTGCTCGTGAACGGCGAGCGCCGGATCCTCGCGGCAGGGCCCGACCGCTCGCTCCTCATGACGCTGCGCGAGGAGCTGGGTCTCACCGGTGCCAAGCCCGGCTGCGGCGAGGGTGCGTGCGGCTCCTGCACCGTCTTGCTTGACGATGCCCCGGTCCGCGCCTGCCAGGTCCACCTGTCGGAGGTGGGCGGCCGCGCCGTGAGGACGGTGGAGGGCCTCGCCGACGGGACGCGCCTCCACCCGGTGCAGCGGGCGTTCCTCGACGAGCGGGCCTTCCAGTGCGGCTACTGCACTGCGGGCACCCTGCTGGCCGTCGTCGCGCTGCTCGAGCAGGACCCCGACCCGGACGACCGGCGAATCCGTGCCGCCTTGAGCGGCAACGTCTGCCGGTGCGGCGCCTACCCGAGGATCCTGCGCGCCGTGCACCGGGCCGCGGAGCTCCTGGCGGCTGGCGCGGCCGTGGAGGGGCTGGCCGCGGAGGGGCTGGCCGCGGCCGAGGAGTCGGCCGGGGGCACCTCTCGGTGCGCGATCGACCCCCGCGCAACCGACGCTTGGCGCCCGCGGCGTCCGTGGGACCTGTCGTCGCCGGCCGAGCGCGACTGGTTCGCGGTGCTGCCGCCGGGACTCGTGGCGGTGCACGAGCCGCCGGCTCCGGCGTTCGGCTGGCGGACGAGCGACGGCGCTTGGCTGCATGTCGGCGGGGACGGGTGCGTGACCGCGTTCACCGGGAAAGTGGACGTGGGGCAGGGGAACCGCACCTCGCTGGCGCTCGTCGTCGCTGCCGGGCTGCGGGTCGCGCCCGAGGCTGTTCGCCTGGTGATGGGCGACACGGACTTGTGTCCCCACGACGAGGGCACGTTCGGGAGCCGCTCAACGCCCGACGCGGCGCCGCTCCTTCGGGCGGTCGCGGTCGGGGCGAGGCGGGCGCTCGTCGAGGCCGCCGCCCTGCGCCTCGGGGTGCCGGGGGAATCGCTGGAGGCCGAGTCGGGTCAGGTCCGCGACCCGGCGACGGGCCGGGCCGAGGCGTATGGCGCCCTCGTGCAGGGTGGCCGGACCGCCGTTCGGGTGATCGGCGACGAGCCCCCGCTTGGCGGCGATGGCGCACCGGCCCGCCGGAGCGTCTGGCGCGAGATCGGGCCGGCCGTCGCGACGGGCGCCCATCGGTTCCCGTCCGACCTGACGCTGCCCGGCATGCAGCATGGACGCGTCCTCCGGCCGCCCACACGCGGGGCGCGGCTCATGGCCGTGGACGTCGACGCGGCTGCGGCGATGGCCGGCGTGACGGTGGTCCGGGAAGGCGACTTCGTCGGGGTGGTGGCGTCCAGCCCGATGCTCGCCGGCCGCGCCGTCGGGTCGATCCGCACGACGTGGGATCAGCCGGCGAGGCCGTCGACGCCCGAGACGGAGGCGTGGCTGCGCTCCCACACGCAGGACGGCGAGCTGGGTTGGGGCGGGCCCTTCCACCGCGAGACGGGAGATGTCGAGGCGGCCCTCGAGGTGGCGCCGGCATACCTGTCGGCCACCTACACGACGGCGTTCCTCGCCCACGTTCCGCTCGAGACGCGCTCGGCCCTCGCGGCGTGGGGAGACGACGGCCGCCTCACGGTCTGGACGGGGACCCAGACGCCGTTCAGCGTCCGCGAGGAGCTGGCCGGGAGCCTCGGCCTCCGCGAGGACCAGGTCCGCGTGATCGTGCCCGACCCCGGCGGGGGCTTCGGCGGCAAGCACGCCGCCGGTGTCTCCATCGAGGCAGCGCGGCTGGCGCGCGCGGCGGGCAGGCCCGTGAAGGTGCGATGGTCGAGGCACGAGGAGTTCACCGAGGGGTACCTGCGCCCGGCCGCGGTCATCGACATCCGCTCCGGCGCGCAGGGCGGCGAGATCACCGCGTGGGAGATGCGGAACATCAACGCCGGCGCCAGCGGGCTGGTCGGGCCGTACCGGGCGG
>JBJKRU010000180.1:0-2514 GCA_046704485.1 Candidatus Limnocylindrales bacterium
CCGGCCGCAGCGAGAGCTGGAGTCGCTCCTCGTGCTCGAGGCGCACGTGGTCGCCCGGGGCGCCACGCCCCCCGGCCGGCCCCACCCAGTAATTCCAGTCGCCCGGGAACCCCTCCGGCAGCAGCACGCCGCGGCCGATCGTCAACGAGGAGAGCGGCACGAAGCGGTCGCTCCAGGTGCTGTCCACCGGCACTGCCGCCGTCCAGCTGGTGCCGTCGTCCTCCATCAGCGTGACGTGCAGCACCTGTTGCGGGCCGATCCCGCGCACGCGGACCTCGAGCGCGTCCGCGCCGCGGATCGTGGGGCCGCGCGCATCGATCCGGTCCTTGACGACCAGCGACCCCGTGTAGTCGGGCGGCGACTGGCCGTCCCGGCCTACGGGCAGCTCGAGGCGGAAGACCGGCCGCCCGGTCACCGCCGAAACGCCGAGGCGGTTGACGCCGCGCATCCCCGGCGCGAACGCCCGCGTGGTGGCGAGCCGCACGGCGTCCCGGGCCGGGTCGAACAGGACCAGCGGGGTGCGCGGGCCGACCACCTCGAGGTGCCACGACGCCGTGCCGTAGTAGTCCCAGGTGTTGGGCGCCAGGGGCAGGTCGCTCGGGAACGTCGTGACCGAGTCCCCGTCGTGGACGGTGACCAGGTACTGGTACGGGCCGTCCGCGAGGTCCGCACCGGGCACCGGCGCGGCCCAGGTATACCCGCCGGCCGGCCGCATGCCGAAGGCGCGGTAGAAGAACCCCGCCTCCGGCCGCAGGTAGAGCGTGACCGAGTCGGGCGGCGCGGTGGCGACCACGCGGGCACGCAGCTCGACGTCCTGCCCCGCCAGCGCCTGCGGTGGCGCCAGCGGGATCACGGCCGGCGCCACCGTGTCGGGCGGCGGCGCGTGGTACTCGGCGAAGCCGACGTGCCCGATGAACCTGGGGAGCGTGTCGGGGTCCACGGGCCCGGATGCGCTCAGCACGTACACGCCCGGGGTCACCGAGAACTCCCCGTTCGAGGCCCGGTCCGTCCGCGCGTTGCCGGCGGTGATCGGCTGCACGGTGAACGCGGCGCCCAGGTCCGGGAGCGTGATCGTCATCGGCCAGGCGCGGCTGATGGCGCGCGTCACGATCTTGCCCGGGTTGGGAGGCGCGAAGGGGTCGCGTACCGGCACGGCGTCGGGGTACACCTCGAGCCGCCACAGGCCGGGGTGCACGCGGTCGAGGAAGTAGATCCCCCGGCCCTCGTAGCGCACCACCGGAGACGAGCCGTAGCCCGCGACGCGGTCGAGCGCGGCCGGGTCCGGCGGCACCGCGTCGGTGGAGCCGGCGTACAGGAACGCGTCGCGCGCCACCAGCTCGCCGAGGTTGCTGTCGGCGGAGACGTGAAGGTCGCCGAAGGTGGTGTTGGCGGGGTAGGGGCCGTAGGTGCCGAAGCGGGGCAGCCGGCGCATCACCTCGGCGGCAATGACGGCGCTCATCGCCTTGCGCGGCGTGTACACGAGGTTCAGGTAGTGGGTCTGCCAGGCCAGGTTGCGGGAGGCGGTCCCGAGCATGTCGTACGCGAACATCGCCGCGAACTGCGCCCCGACCTCGCGGAAGACCCGCGCCATCGCGGGATACATGTAGCCGGTGCGCAGGTCCGGCGAGTCGAACTCGTAGACGATCCGTGGCATCCCCGCGAGGTCCGGCCGCAGCATGTCGGGGAAGGCGTCCACCGAGCGGAGGTAGCTGCCCTCGAGCTCGTGGCCGTTGTTGAGCCCGGTGGGGTACCAGGCGAAGGTCACCCCCTGCGCCTGCGAGCGCCGGATCGCCTCCGCGATCCGGAAGTCCTGGCTGACGTTGTAGAAGATCAGCTTCGTGCAGCCGGTGCTGCGCACCGCGTCGGTGAGCGCGTTGATGTAGCGGATGGAGCCCGGCAGGTCCTCCGGGTGGTGCCACGGCTCGTTCACCAGCTCGATGAACAGGATCGCCGGCTCGTCCTTGAGCGCGACCCCCGTGTACGGATTGACGTGGTTCAGCAGCTGCTTGAGGTAGTTCACCTGCGCCGCGATCGCGGCCGGGTCGGTGCCCATCTTCTGCTTGCCGAAGACGCGTCCGAAGCCGCGGTCCGTCTCCCGGCCCGTCGCGTCGGGCCAATTCGCGTCGTAGAGCTGGATCGGGCTGAGGAGCATGTAGATCCCGCGCTCCCGCGCCTTGGCGATCAGATAGTCGAGCAGATCGAGGTGATCGTTGGCGATCAGGTTCCCCGCGCTGTCGGACGCCTGCCAGTCGCCCCAGAAGGTGAGCCGCAGGCCGTCGAAGCCCATCCGGGCCAGCTGCGCCATGTCCTCGTCGATGAGGCGCTTGCGGTCCAGGTGGAGGTAGCCGGCCGCGCGATAGTCGGAAGCCGTGGGCAGGACGTAGTTCACGCCGAACAGCGCGACCTCCCGGTGGTCGTCGGCCCAGCGCACCACGCCGTGGGCGTCGAGGTACGCCGTCCGGTCGGCGGGCCGGCCGGCCGACGCCGGGCTTGCGTCCGGCGCCACTGTCCGGC
>JBJKRU010000181.1:0-3013 GCA_046704485.1 Candidatus Limnocylindrales bacterium
GCGGGCTCCCTCGGAGCTCCCTCGGCGGGCTCTTCGGACCCGGCGACTCCGCGCGACGCGGGAAACCGGCGGGCGACTGGCAGACGCCGACTACTCCTCGCTCGCCGGGGCGGGCCCAGGACCTCGCCGGAACGGGACCGCAGGCGGCTTGGGCAGGCGGCCGAGCCGCCGCACCGGCCAGTACCGGAACCATGCCCGCCCGATCAGTGCCTCGACAGGCACGGGGCCGTACGCACGCGAGTCCACGGGCTTCCCGCCGCCGGCCTCCGCCAGCGCCGCCTCGTCGGCATCCGACAGCAGCCATGCCTCGTCGTCCGCCAGGCGGAGCCATGCGCCCGCGAACGGGATCCAGTCTCCCGGACGACCGCCGACGCGCTTGATGGCGAGCACGTCCGAGCCTGGCTCGCGGATGACGACCACCGTCCCGCGGCGCGGCCAGCGGCCGACCGTGGGGTCCACCAGCAGCCAGTCGCCTGCATTGACCGACGGCGTCATCGACGCTTCGGCCACGGCCACCCTCCAAGGGCCGGCGAGCCTGCCGCGGAGCCCACGGAGCCCGAACGGTCCACCGGAGCCGGGGCGCCACGCGCCCCGGACGCGGCGAGGCCCCGTCACGGTCATCGGGACAGGGCCTCGTTCACTGGAGTCTCAGCTGACGGCGATCAGCCGGGACGGCCGGCGACGCGGGTCTTGCCGGGGCCGCCGGTCGCCTTCCACGCGGCGTCGACCTGGTCGATCATCTCGAGCAGTTTCTTGGCGTCGTCGGCGTTGGTCGACGCTTTGACCTTCGACGTCTGCTTGGTCGCGTCCCAGAAGAGCTGGTGCAGATTCGGCACGGTCGCGAGGTGCTCGGGCTTGAAGTAGTCGTGCCACAGGACGTCGAGGTGGTGCTTGACCAGGTCGGCCCGCTCCTCCTTGATGGCCAGGGCCCGGGCCCGGAAGGTCGCGTCCTCGCTGGCGTTGTACTTCTCGATGATGCGGAAGCAGGACTCGGCCTCGATGCGGGCCTGCTCCGGGTCGTAGACACCGCACGGCAGGTCGCAGTGGGCGCGCACGATGGTCCGGGGAGCGAGAACTCGATGGAGCATGGGGACCTCCGGGGCTGGGCGCTCGCGCGGTGTATGCCGGGCGCCGATTTTCGACAACGGTTCCGCCAAAAGTGTCGATGCCTCCCCACGCGGTGTCAAACGCCCCGGGGTTGGACGGCCGCTGGCGCCACAGTCCGTCCGCTACGATCCGCGTGTGAGTCCCCATGGGGTCGAGATCGAGCGGAAGTTCCGCCTCCGGGCCGCGCCGGCCGCCGCCGTGCTGGCCGCGCACGGCGCCGTCGCCAAGGGGATCGAGCAGGTGTACCTGGGGCCTGATCCGGGTGCCGCCGACCCCGACGCGTCCGGGGTTGAGCGCGTGCGGCGGACCGAGCTTGTCGACGGCACCGCCACCTTCCGGCGCACGAGGAAGCGGCGTGTCGGCGCGTTCACGTTCGACGAGGCTGAGGACGCGATCTCGGAGGTCGAGTGGTCGGCGGCGATGGCCCGGCCGACCCCGATCGCCGCCCGGTCCGCAAGACGCGCTACGTGGTCGCCCACGGCCCGCAGACGCTCGAGGTGGACGTCTTCGAGCAGCCTTGCGGACTCGTGGTGGTCGAGGTGGAGCTGGCGTCCGAGGACGAGGCGGTCGACCTCCCCGCGTGGCTGGGCGAGTGGCGTGAGGTCACCGGCGACGAGCGGTACTTCAACTTCGCGCTCGCGCGCCGAGACGCAGCGGTTCCTCCGTTCGACAGCTGACGGACTCGCCTGGACCGCGTGCCTCAGCGGAAGGAGTCGGCGCCCGTGACCCGCAGGGCGTAGCCGGTCGAGCGCACGTTGCGCAATCCCGGGTGCCCGGCGCCGATGAGCTTGGCGTTGAGGTGCGTGAGGTGGGTGCGCAACAGGTCGGCATCCGCGTCGGGCCGGCTCGGCCAGACCGCCCGCAGGAGCGTCCGGTGGTCCACGACGTCGCCACGGCGAAGCGCGATGAGCACGAGCAGCTCGAACTCGGTGGGCGTCAACACCAGTCGCTGCTCGCGGACGCTGGCCTCGCGGCGGCCCGGGTCCACCGCGAGTCCGTCGGGAAGCGGGCCTGACACAGGCGCCTGGCTCTGGCCGCCAGCCCTCCGGAGGAGCGCTCGCAGCCGGGCGAGGAGCTCGGGCGGGCGGAACGCGGCGTTGATCACGACGTCGGCGCCCGCGTCGAGAAGCGCCACCACCACCCGGTCATCCGGGTGCGCGGACAGGGCGAGGATCGGGAGGCGGACGCGGCCAAGGATCCGCGGGATGAGCTCGATCGCCGGCCCGTCGCCCAGCCGATCGCCAACGATGGCCAGGTTGGGCGCCTCGTCGGCGACCCGGGCAAGCGCGGAGGCGCCGCGGTATGCGGTGACCGCCTCCATCCCCGCCTCGCCGAGCACGTGCACGATCGCGCCCACGCGCCCCGGATCCCCGTCGGCGACGAGCACCCGGGTCCGGGTCTCGGCCGCTCGCGCCGCGCCCCGGGAGTCGGGGTGGCTGGCGGGACTCATGCGCGGTGACGCGGCCGCGGCGCTCGTGGGGCACCGCCGGTCGGCCTTGACACGGTCGCCCCTCCTCGTCGCGGACGCTGGCGGCGGTGCTGGCACACCGCCCGGGCGCGCAGCGTACCGGTCGGGCCGCTGCCGGTCCATCCTGGCCTGCGGGACGGCGAGGTTGCGCGATGATTGCGGCCTCGCTGCGCCGGCGATTGCCACCCTCAAGGCGTGGAGACCGCGTTGGTCCAGCCGGGTATGATCGGCGCGATGACCGACCGAGGGATCCCGAGCGCCGAGGGCGCTGTCGCCTGCCCGTTCGTGGCCTTCGACGACGACCGCGACTCCCGCTCCACGGCCCCCGACCACCGTCACCGCTGCTTCGCCGAGCCCGTGCCGGCGCCGCGCGCCATCGCCCATCAGGATGCGTACTGCCTGTCACCGGCGTTCGCCGTGTGCCCGGCCTTCCAGGAC
>JBJKRU010000182.1:0-9532 GCA_046704485.1 Candidatus Limnocylindrales bacterium
CGGATGCCGGGAATGAACCCGCCGTTCTTGCGCAGCTCCTCGGCGGTCTCGTCCGGCTTGAACGTGAACGCCGTGTAGAAGTACGTGAAGCCGACGGTCAGGGCGAAGTAGAGGAAGACGTACAGCCAGGAGCCGCGCGACAGCCAGGTCACGACCGACTGCGCGATGTCGCCGACCAGGCCGGGCGAGGTCGTGAAGTAGCTCGCGATCTGGGTCGGGAACAGCAGGATGCTGACGGCGAAGATGATCGGGATGACGCCCGCCTGGTTGACGCGGAGCGGCAGGAATGTCTGGCCGCCCTGGTACATGCGGCGCCCGCGCACGCGCGATGCGTATTGGATCGGGATGCGGCGCTGGCCCTCCTGGATGTAGACGATCACCGCGACGGCGGCGATCGCCATCAGGCTCAGCAGTCCGAACTGGGTGATGTCGGGGTTCGAGATGAACCCGCCGAGCGCGCTCGGGACGCGGCTCACGATGCCGGCGAAGATGATGAAGCTCACGCCGTTGCCGATGCCCTTCTCGGTGATCAGCTCGCCGATCCACATCAGGGCGACGGAGCCGGCGGTCAGCGTGATGATCTGCGTCAGCGTCTCCCAGCTGCCCAGGTCGAAGGGCGTCTTCAGCGCGCCCGACGAGTTGAGCAGGGCCAGGAACCCGTACGACTGCAGCATCGCCATGGGTACCGACAGGTAGCGCGTGTACTGGTTGATCTTCGTCCGGCCGTACTCGCCCTCGCGCTGCAGCGCCTGGAGTGACGGGACCACGCCCGTCATGAGCTGCATGATGATCGAGGCGTTGATGTACGGGTTGACGCCCAGGGCCACGATCGAGAAGTTCGTCAGGCCCCCGCCCGAGAACAGGTCGAGCAGGCCGAAGATCGCGTTGTTGTTCATGAAGTTGGCGAGCTGGGCCTTGTCGACGCCGGGAACCGGGACGTGCGCCAGCAGCCGGAACACCAGGATGGCGCCGGCAACGAACAGGATTCGGCGTCGGAGGTCCGGCGCCCGGAACGCGTTGAGCAGTCCCTCGAACACGTGGACTAACCGTTGTCAGCGAGGGGCTCGACGCCCAGCGCCGGGGTCGGCTCGCCACGGATCTCGATGACCTGGGCGGTGCCGCCCGCGGCCTCGATCTTCTGCTGAGCGGACTTGGTGAACGCGTCGGCGAGCACGAACAGCTGGGCGGAGACCTCGCCGTGGCCCAGGATCTTGAGGGGCAGGCGGTCGCGCCGGACCAGGCCGGCCTCCTTGAGGGTGTCGGCGTTGACCGTGACCGGCGCCTTGCCGTCGGCCGTCAGCTTGCCCGCCTCGACCGCCGCGCTGATGGCGCCGACGTTCACGACCTCGTACTCGATGTCGTTGATGTTGCGGAAGCCGCGCAGCTTCGGGATCCGTACGTGGATCGGAGTCTGGCCACCCTCGAACCAGGCCGGGATCGAGGCGCCCGCGCGCGAGCGCTGGCCCTTCGTGCCGCGGCCGGCCGTCTTGCCCTTGCCGGCGGCGATGCCCCGGCCGACGCGGGTCTTCTTCGTGACCGACCCCGGGGCGGGGTGCAGGTCGTGGATCTTCATCTACTTGGCCTCCGGGGTCGTGTCGGCGCCCTCGGGCAGCTCCTCGACGCTGACGAGGAAGCGGACCTGGCGGCACATGCCGCGAACAGCCTCGTTGTCCGGGAGGATCGAGGAGCTGCCGATGCCGTGCAGGCCCAGGGCCCGGATCGTCGCGCGGTTGCGCGCGATGTGGCTGATCGTGCTCTTGGTCTGGGTGACGCGGAGCTTACCGGGCATCGGCCGCCTCCTGGCCGCCCGCCACGGGCTGGCCGGGAACGACCAGGCGCAGCGAGACGCCGCGCTGGCGGCCCAGCTCCTCGACGGAGCGCAGGCTCTTGAGCGCGTTGAGGGTCGCCCGGGTCACGTTCACCGGGTTCGTGGACCCGTGGACCTTGGCGAGGATGTCGCGAACGCCCGCGGCCTCCACGACGGCGCGGACTGCGCCGCCGGCGATGACGCCGGTTCCCTTGGAGGCCGGCTTGAGCATCACGCGGGCGGCGCAGTACTCCTCGCGGACCTCGTACGGGATGGTCGTCCCGATCATCGGGATCTGGACGATGTGCTTCTTGGCGTCCTCGACGCCCTTGCGGATGGACTCGGGCACGTCGCCGGCCTTGCCGAGGCCGACGCCGACATGGCCGTTGCCGTCGCCCACGACGATGACCGCCGAGAAGCTGAAGCGCCGGCCGCCCTTGTGCACCTTGGCGACGCGGTTGATCTGGACGACGCGCTCCTCGAGCGCGAGCTTGTTGGGGTCGATGCGGGCCACAGGCAGTCCTCTTTAGAAGTCGAGGCCGGCTTCGCGCGCCGCCTCGGCGAGCGAGCGAACCCGCCCGTGGTACTGGAAGCCAGCCCGGTCGAAGACCACCCGGTCCACACCGGCCGCCTTGGCGCGCTCGGCAAGGAGCTTGCCGACGCTCTTGGCGTGGTCGCTCTTGGTGCCCTCGGCACCGCGGAGCGTGGACTCGAGCGAGGACGCCGCGGCAAGCGTCTTGCCGGTCGTGTCGTCGATGACCTGGGCGTAGATGTGGTTGAGGCTGCGGAACACCGCCAGGCGGGGGCGCCCGGAGGTGCCCGACAGGCGGAGGCGGAGGCGCTCGTGGCGCTTGACGCGCTGGGCCGAGCGACTGTCGACGTGACTCATGGCTTACTTCTTCCCGCCGATCTTGCCCGCCTTGCCCGCCTTGCGGCGGACCTTCTCGCCGGCGTACCGGACGCCCTTGCCCTTGTACGGCTCGGGCTTGCGGGTCGCGCGGACCCTGGCGGCAACCTGGCCGACCAGTTCCTTGTCGATCCCGACGACCGCGAGCTTGAGCGGCGTCTCAAGCTCGAAGCTGATCCCCTCGGGCGGCTCGATCTCCACGGGGTGGCTGTAGCCGAGCGCGAGCTGGAGGTTGTTGCCCACCTTCTGCGCGCGGTAGCCCACGCCGATGATCTCGAGGCCCTTGCGGTACCCGGTGGTGACGCCCACGACCATGTTGTTGACGAGCGTTCGCGTCAGGCCATGGAGCGACTTGTCGAGCTTGTTCTCGGTGGGCCGGGTCACGAGGATCGTGTCACCCTCGCGGGCGACCTCGATGCGCGGCGGGAGCTCTCGGGTCAGCGTGCCCTTGGGGCCCCTGACCGTGATGGTCCGCCCGGCGAGCGTCACGTCGACGCCAGCCGGGACGGTGATGGGAAGGCGACCGATTCGGGACATCGCGCTTACCAGACGTAGGCGAGGATCTCGCCGCCCAGCTCGGCCGCTTTGGCCTGCGTGCCGGTCATGATCCCCTTGGACGTGCTGACGATCACGACGCCCAGGCCGCCGAGCACCCGCGGGATGTCCGTCTTGCGCGCGTACACGCGCAGGCCGGGCTTGCTGATCCGCTTGAGCCCAGAGACGACCGGCACCTTGCCGTCGACGTACTTGAGTTCCAGGCGGAGCAGCTGGGCGGGTCCACTGCGCTCTTCGCGGACGTCCATGATGAAGCCCTCCTCCTTGAGGATTCGGGCAATCTCACGCTTGGTCCGCGAAGCGGGGACGACCACCTCGGTGTGGCGCGCCCGGGACGCGTTGCGGACACGGGTGAGCATGTCCGCGATCGGGTCGGAGACGTTCATCTTCTTACCAGCTCGACTTCGTGACGCCGGGCAGCTCGCCGACGAGCGCGCGCTCGCGGAAGCAGATACGGCAGAGCGCGAAGCGGCGCATGTACGCCCGCGGCCGACCGCACACGGAGCAGCGGTGGTACGCCTGCACCGAGTGCTTGGGGCTGCGGCCCGCCTTCGCGATCATCGACTTCTTGGCCATCTGGACTCCTCCCCGCCCTAGCCGGCGAAGGGCATGCCGAGGAGCTCAAGCAACTTCTTGCTCTCCTCGTCGGTCTTCGCCGTCGTCACGATGCTGATCTCCAGCCCGCGGAGACGGTCCACCTTGTCGTAGTCGATCTCCGGGAAGGCCAGCTGCTCGCGGAGACCCAGCGAGTAGTTGCCCCGTCCGTCGAACGACTTGCTCGGCACACCGCGGAAGTCGCGGATGCGCGGCAGCGCCAACCGGGTCAGGCGCTCGAGGAAGTCCCACATCCGCTCGCCGCGAAGGGTGACCTTCACGCCGATGGGGTTCCCCGTGCGCACGCGGAACTGGGCGATCGACCGCTTGGCGCGGGTGACGATCGGCTTCTGGCCGGTGATGGCCACGATGTCCCCGACTGCCGCGTCCACGGCCTTCGCATTCTGGAGAGCCTCGCCCAGGCCCACATTGACGACGATCTTCTCGAGGCGCGGCACCTGGTTCGGGTTCTTGTACCCGAACTGCTTCTGCATCGCGGGCACGGCCTCGCCGTGGTAGCGGTCCCGGAGCTGCCCGCTCACGCCTTCACCTCCAAGGGCTCCCCGCAGTGGCGGCAGGTGCGCACCCGAGTGCCGTTGTCGAGCATGCGGTGCCCGATGCGCGTGGGCCGGTCGCAGTGGCCGCAGACCACCATGACCTTGCTCGCCGGCAGCGGCATCGCGTGGTCGATGATGCCGCCCGGATCCATGGCGGGCACGCCACCCCCGATCGTGCTGCCGGTGTTGACCTGGCGCGGCTTGGTGTGCTTGCGGGCGACGTTGAGGCCCTCGACCACCACCGAGACGCCGCCGCGGGCGGACGTCCGGCGATAGCCCGACCGCGTGGCGGTCGGCGACTGGTCCTCCCGGATCACGCGCTCCACCTTGCCGCGCTTGCCGGCATCCTTGCCGCCGATCACGACGACGGTGTCGCCCTTGCGGATCTCGGGCACCTTGGTCTGGTGCTCGATCGACCGTGCGGCCATCAGAGCACCTCCGGGGCGAGCGAGACGATCTTCATGTAGTTGCGGTCCCGAAGCTCGCGCGCCACCGGACCGAAGATCCGGGTGCCGCGCGGGTTGCCCTGGTTGTTGATGAGGACGGCCGCGTTCTCGTCGAAGCGGATGTAGCTGCCGTCGGGGCGGCCGAACTCCTTGGACGTGCGCACGATGACCGCGCGGACGACGTCGCCCTTCTTCACCGGGGCGTTGGGGATCGCGGACTTGACGCTCGCGATGATCACGTCGCCGATGCCGGCCGTGGTCTTCCGCGAGCGCCCCATGATCCGGATGCACTCGATCGTGCGGGCGCCCGTGTTGTCGGCGACGCGCAAGCGCGTCTGGACCTGGATCACGCCTCGGCCTCCTCACCCTCGGCATGCCTGCCGGGGTGGGCCGCGCCGTGGATGGCCTCGGTGGTCTCGATCTCCTCGACCGGGATCACCTCGGACGCCCGCTCCTCGCCGGCGCGGGACAGCACGGACACGAGCCGCCAGCGCTTGGTGGCGGACAGCGGACGCGACTCCTCGATGAGGACGGTGTCGCCGACCTTGGCCTCGTTGCGCTCGTCGTGGGCGGCGAACTTGGTCGAGGCCTTCATGACGCGCTTGTAGAGCGGGTGGCGGGTCAGGCGCTCGACGGACACGACGATCGTCTTGTCCATCTTGTCGCTGACCACGCGCCCGACTTTGGTCTTGCGCTGACCCTTCACGGGGTTCGTGGCTCCTGCGGTGGGCATCCCGACGCTCCTACTCCGCCATGCGAGGCGCGGTGGCGCGCTCGCGCTGGACGGTGAGGATCCGGGCGATCGTTCGCCGAGTCGCCGGGATCTGGCTGTAGTCCTTCAGCTGGCGGGTCGAGAGGGCGAAGCGCGCCTGCCAGAGCTCCTGCTTCGCCTCCTTCAGCCGGTCGTCCAGCTCGCGATCCGTGAGCTTCCGGATCTCACCGATCTCCATCGGTGACCTCCTGCGCTGTCTCGCGGGCAACGACCCTGGTCGCGACCGGGAGCTTGTGGGCCGCGAGGCGCATCGCCTCGACGGCCGCCTCGCGCTCGACGCCAGCCATCTCGAACAGGATCCGGCCGGGCCGGACGACCGCGACCCAGTGGTCGGGCGCCCCCTTGCCGGAGCCCATGCGGGTCTCAGCGGGCTTCTTGGTGGCGGGCTTGTCCGGGAAGACCCGGATCCAGATCTTGCCGCCTCGCTTGACCGAGCGGGTCATCGCGCGCCGGGCGGCCTCGATCTGGCGGGCCGTGATCCACGCCGGCTCAAGCGTGGCCAGGCCGTACTCGCCGAAGGCGACCGTCGCGCCGCCCTTGGTGGCGCCGGACATGCGGCCACGCATGACCTTGCGGTGCTTGACGCGTCGGGGCATCAGCATGGCTCAGGCCCCCTGCGCGGCTGCGGCCGCGGCATTGGAGGTGGAGGCGGTCGCCTCACGGCGCCGGTGCTCCACCGGGATCTCGCCCTTGTAGATCCAGACCTTGACGCCGATGCGCCCGTAGGTCGTGTGGGCGTGGACCTGTCCGTAGCTGATGTCGGCCCGGAGGGTCCCGAGCGGGATGCGGCCTTCGCGGTCCCACTCTCGGCGGCCCATCTCCGACCCGCCGAGGCGGCCGGCGAGCGCGATCTTGACGCCCTTCGCGCCGGCCTTCATCGACCGCTGCACCGACTGCTTCATCGCCTTCTTGTAGGCGACGCGCCGGGTCAGCTGCTGGGCGATGTTGAGCGCCACGAGGTAGGCGTCCAGCTCAGGCTGGCGGATCTCCTTGATCTCCAGCTTGACCTTGCGCTTGGTCAGGTCGCCGATCTCCTTGCGCAGGACCTCGACGTTCTGGCCGCCGCGGCCGATCACGATGCCCGGCTTGGCGGTGTGGATGGCGACGGTCACGTGGTTGATGCCGCGCTCGATCTCGACGCCGCTGACGCTGGCGTTCGCCAGGCGCCGGTCGAGCAGCCGGCGGATCGCGATGTCCTCCTTGAGGAGCGAGGTGTAGTCCTTGTCGGCGTACCACTTGGCCGTCCACGTGCGGGTGTAGCCCAGGCGGTAGCCGTATGGATGGACCTTGTGTCCCATGCCTAGGCCTCCCGATCGGCCACGACGACCGTGATGTGCGTCATGGGCTTGTGGATCGGGAACGCCCGACCCTGGGCCCGCGGGCGCCACCGCTTGATCGCCGGGCCCTCATTTGCGATCGCGTCGGCGACGTAGAGCTCGTCGGCCGACAGCGACAGGTTGTTCTCGGCGTTGGACGTCGCGCTCTTGAGGACGCGTGCGACATCCTTGGCCGCCTTCTGCGGCATGAACCGCAGGATGGCCGTGGCCTCCTCGACCGGCTTGCCCTTGATCGCCTCGGTGACGAGGCGGGCCTTCCGGGTGGAGCCCCGCAGGTACTTGGCGGTCGCGGAAACGCGCATCGTGCTCGCCTCCTACCGCAGTCCGCCGGACCGGTCGGCGTTCTTGCCGTGCCCGCGATAGGTGCGGGTGGGCGCGAACTCGCCGAGGCGGTGCCCGACCATGTTCTCGGTGACGTACACCGGCACATGCTTCTTGCCGTTGTAGACGGCGATCGTGTGGCCGATGAAGGCCGGGAAGATCACGGACGCACGCGACCAGGTCTTCAAGACCTTCCGCTCGCTCCGCTTGTTCATGTCCTCGACCCGGGCGAGAAGCCGGGGCTGGACGAACGGTCCCTTCTTGACCGATCGAGACATCTCTGGCTCCTCTTACGACTTGCGGTGCCGGCTGCGGACGATGAGGCGGTTGGACGCCTTGCCGCGCCGTGTCCGGTAACCCATGGCCGGCTTGCCCCACGGGGTCTTGGGGGGCATGCCCGTCGGGCTCTTGCCCTCGCCGCCACCGTGCGGGTGGTCGCGCGGGGTCATCGCCACGCCTCGGACCTCCGGGCGCTCGCCCATGTGCCGGGCGCGCCCGGCCTTGCCGAGGCTCTGGTTCTCGTGGTCCAGATTGCTGACCTGGCCGACCGTCGCAATGCACCTGAGCGGAACGCGGCGCATCTCGCCGGAGGGCAGCCGGACCGTGGCGAAGTCCCCCTCCTTGGCGAGGAGCTGGGCCGAAGTACCGGCCGACCGGACGATCTGCCCACCCTTGCCCGGGACGAGCTCGATGTTGTGCACCGTGGTGCCGAGCGGGATGTTCGCGAGCGGCAGGGCGTTGCCCACGCGCGCCTCGGCGTCGGGCCCGGACACGACGACATCGCCCACCTTGAGGCCGTGCGGCAGCAGCATGTAGCGCTTCTCGCCGTCGCGGTAGTGCAGCAGGCCAATCCGCGCGGAGCGGTTCGGGTCGTACTCGATCGTCGCCAGGCGGGCCGGCACGCCGAACTTGTCGCGCTTGAAGTCGATCCGCCGGTAGTGGGTCTTCTCCCCGCCGCCGCGGTGGCGCACCGTCAGACGGCCCTGGTTGTTGCGGCCGTTGGTGCGCTTCATGGGCTCGAGCAGCGGCTTGTGCGGCTGGTCGGTGGTGATCTCCTCGAACGTGGAGCGGGTCATCCACCGACGGCCGGCGGAGGTCGCCTTGTAGCTTCGGAGCGGCATCGCTACACCCCCTCGAAGAATTCGATCTTCTGGCCGGGGGCGAGCGTCACGACGGCCTTCCGCCAAGCGGAGGTGTAGCCGACGATGCGGCCGCGCTTGGTGCCGCGACGCTTCTCCTTCGCCTTCGAGGTGAGAACGTTCACGGAGACGACCGTGACCTTCTCCTTCTTGTACAGCTCCTCGATGGCGGCCTTGATCTGGATCTTGTTCGCGTCCTGGTGGACCGCGAAGGTGTACTTCCCGCGCCCCGACTCGTCGATCGACTTCTCGGAGATCACGGGTCGCAGGATGATGTCGGCGGCGGTGAGCTCGCTCACGCGTACACCTCCTCGATCCGGGCGAGCGCCGGCTGCTCGATCAGCACGGCGTCCGCGTTGAGCAGGTCCACCACGTTGAGCGAGTCGGCCAGGATGACCGTGACAGACGGCAGGTTCTGGGCAGACCGGAGGAGCGGCTCGTCCTTGGCCGGGGCGACCACGAGGACGCGGCGCTCATGGCCGTCGCCCGCGCCGAGCGCCTCGAGGACGCCGACGAACGCCTTGGTCTTGGGCTCGTCGGCCATGTCGAACGCCTGCACCACCTTGATGGCGTCGTCGGTGAACTTGGCCGACAGAGCCGAGCGGAGGGCCAGGCGGCGCATCTTCTTGGGCAGCTTCTGATCGTACGAGCGCGGGTGCGGGCCGAACACGACGCCGCCGCCCTTGTAGTGCGGCGCGACGCGTGATCCCTGGCGGGCGCGGCCAGTCCCCTTCTGGCGGTACGGCTTCTTGCCGCCGCCGCGGACCTCGCCGCGGGTCTTCGTGTCGTGCGTGCCGATGCGGCGCCCCGCGAGCTGGGCAACCACGGCCTGATGGAGCACGGCCTCGTTGACGGGCGCCGCGAACAGCGCCTCAGCGAGCTCGACGCTCCCGACGGTGGCGCCGGTGCGATCGTAGAGTGTGGTCTGGGGCATCGGTCAGGCCTTCCGGACGAAGGTGAGCGCTCCGGGGGCACCCGGGACCGACCCCTTGACGAGGATCAGGTTCCGCTCGGCGTCCACACGGACCACGTGCAGTTTCTTGATCGTGACGCGCTCGCTGCCCATGTGGCCGCCCATCCGGAGGCCCTTGTAGACG
>JBJKRU010000183.1:0-11625 GCA_046704485.1 Candidatus Limnocylindrales bacterium
GGCCGGCAGCGGCGTGGTGATCGACACCTCCGCGCCGCCCGGCGCCGCGTACGTGTCCAGCATGGCCAGGCCGCCCTGCTCGCCCACGCCCGCGCGGATGAGGTCGGGGTTCTGGAGCACCGGGACGAGGCATGCGACGAACGGGTCCTCGTGCATCGCCACGTCCCACCGTGCGTCCAGCGCCCATGCCACGATCGCCTCCCCCAGATGCGCCGACGGCGGACCGAGCCGCGGCGCGGGCAGGGTGAACGAGGTGTCGAACGTGGTCCCTGCCGAGATGGCGGGCGGGATCGTCGGCTCGGTGAACGGGAGCTCCTCGAACAGCTGTCCGTCCGCCTGGACCCACTCCTCGCTCGTGGACGTGTTCGTGGCGGCGTTGTGGTGCGATTCGCTGTGCCGGCGTTCCACCAGCTTGAGGCCGACCAGCCGGATGACGGCGCCCCGGGCACGGATATCCTCCGCCGCTGTGATCGAGATCCGGGCGGCGATCGCGTCGCCGACCAGGGCGGGCCCGCTGACGGCGATGCCGCCCCGCAGCGGCCCCGCGGCCGGGCGGATCAGCTCCTCGGGGCGGACGAAGTGGAGCGGATGCGAGCCGTTGGGACCCGCCAGCCGGTGACGGTCGATCGCATCGAACGGTGATGGGCAGGACCCCTGGTGCCGGGTCCAGCGCGGTCCCGAGCCGAACGGATCGAGCGAGAAGGTCACGGGTGTCCCCCAGCTTGGGTGCGGGTCGTTCCAGGCGATCATCGCATCCGGCGCACCGTCGTGACCCGGCAGTCAGCCAGGTGGATCCGCCCGGCCCTCGATTGCGCAGTTGCACAAGGGCACCCTTCGTGGCGGCGTCCCTCAGCTCGCGGTCCGGGTGGAGGACGAGGATGACGCTCGAGGACGCGCTCGACCGAGTGGCGGCGACCGCTCGCTGGACGGCGGCGGCCCGCGCCCTCGAGCGGGACCGGCCGGATGCCCTGCTCGACGACCCGTGGGCGGCGGAGCTCGCCGGCGAAGAGGGGAGCGCCTGGCTGGGCGCCCAGGCGCCGGGCGCCACGCTGCCGATGATCGTGCGAGCGCGATTCTTCGACGACTGGCTGTGCCGTGCAGTGCGTGACGACGGCGGCCCGCGGCAGGCCGTGCTCCTGGGGGCCGGGCTCGAGACTCGTGCATGGCGGCTTGACTGGCCTGCTGGGACGACGCTGTTCGAGCTGGACCGCGCGGCCGTGCTGGACGGGAAGGCGGCGGTGCTCCAGGCCGCGGGCGCGGTGCCGGCCTGCCGACGGGTGGCGGTGTCAGCCGACCTCGGCGGCGACTGGGGCGCCCGCTTGGTGGACGCCGGCTTCGACCCGTCGGCCCCCGCAGCATGGCTCGCTGAGGGCCTCCTCTTCTATCTGCCCGACGCCGTCCTGCGCGGCGTCCTGGCGACCGCGACACGCCTGTCGGTGCCGGGGAGCCGCCTCGGGTTCGACATCCCGAACCGAGCGGTCCTGTCGTCTCCCTGGACGAGACCGTGGCTGGAGATGCAGGCGGCCGCCGGTGCTCCGTGGCTGGGCACGATGGACGATCCTCGCACCGAGCTCGCCCTGCTGGGCTGGCACGCGGAGGTGACGCAGCCCGGTGAAGGCGACACGGGCCACGGGCGCTGGAGGCTGCCCGTGCCCCCGGTGGACGCTCGGGACATGCCGCACTCGTGGTACGTCACGGCGATCCGCGTGGCGTAGGGCGCGACACCGCCGCGCCGTCCGGGAACTCGGGCATGGCCGCACTTCACGCTCGTCCTCGCGAAGCCGGCTGGACGGCCGTCGGCGCCGAGGTGCGCGACCCGTGGCGACCGGTCGCGATATCGTCGGCTTTCAGGAGGTCATTCCATGCTGCTGCTCGATTCGGCCGACGTGCAATCGGCCCGACGCGCTGCCCAGCTCGGCTTCGTGCGGGGGGTCACCACCAACCCCGCGCTCATGTCGTCGTCCGGCCGGCCTGCCGAGTCGGTCATCCCGGAGATGGCCGACACGCTGCCGGGCACCGTCTTCTACCAGCTGACCGCTGAGACGCCAGCGGCTCGCCTGGCTGAGGCGCGCCGGTTCGCCTCGCTGCGCCCCGGACGGGTGGGGATCAAGGTCCCAACGACGACCGAGAACCTGGCGCTCGTTGCGGGGCTGACGGCCGAGGGGCTGACGTGCGCGATGACCGCGATCTTCAGCCCGGGCCAGGCCCTGCTCGCGCTCGAGGCCGGGGCCACGTTCGTGATCCCCTACGTGAACCGGACGACGCGCCTGTACGGCGACGGCCCGGGGCTGGTCCGGCAGATGCGCGCCGTGATCGACGCGAGCGGGTCGCCGATGCGGATCCTCGCGGCCAGCGTCAAGTCGCCCGACGAGGCCGTCGCGGCGCTCCTCGCCGGAGCCCACGACCTGACGCTGCCGCTGGCGGTCATCGAGGCACTGGGCGAGCACCCGGGATCGCTCGCGGCGATCGCGGAGTTCGCCGCGGCGCTCGGGAAGCCCGCCGAGGGCGCACACTAGGCCCATGACCGCACCGACGCAGCCCGGCGCAGCCGCGCCCTCCCCCGACGACCTCGCGCGCTACCGCGAGAACCTCCAGGGCGAGGTCGACGCGATCGCGCTGTACAGCCGCCTCGCCGAGCTCGAGGACAGTCGGGCCCTGAAGGACTTCTACACGCGCATGGCTGCCACCGAGGCGGTCCACGCGAGCGTCTGGCGACAGCGGCTGACCGAGGCGGGGCAGAATCCCGCGACCGTGCGGGTCGGCTGGCGGACGCGGGTCCTCATGACGATCGCCCGGGTCTTCGGCCCCAGCGTCGTGGTGCCCACCATCGCCGAGCGCGAGGCGGCCGACCAGGGGATGTACGACGAGCAGGCCGAATCCCTCGCCCGCATGCCGGGCGACGAGCGCTCGCACGCGCGCCTCTTCCGCGAGCTGGCGGGTGGCCGGGGCGTCGAGGGCGGGGCGATCGCCCGGATCGAGGGGCGGCACCGGGCGGGGGGCGGCAACCAGCTCCGCGCCGCGGTGCTCGGCGCCAACGACGGCCTGGTCTCCAACCTGTCGATCGCGATGGGCGTCGCGGGCGCGTCGAGTGGCGGCCACGCCGTCCTCATCGCCGGCCTCGCCGGGATGCTCGCCGGGGCGCTCTCGATGGCCATCGGCGAGTGGCTGTCCGTCCAGAGTGCTCGTGAGCTCTTCGCGCACCAGGTCAAGGTGGAGCGCGAGGAGCTGCTCGCCGTTCCCGACGAGGAGGAGGAGGAGCTGGCGCTGATCTACCAGGCCAAGGGCCTCCCCGAGGCGCAGGCGCGCCAGATGGCGCAGACGCTCGTGGGCGGCGAGCTCGACCTCGCCGTCGACACCCTCGCGCGGGAGGAGCTGGGCATCGACCCGGACGAGCTGGGCGGCTCGGCGTGGGTGGCGGCGCTCACCTCGTTCGTCCTGTTCGCCCTCGGCGCGCTGGTGCCCATCCTGCCGTTCTTCGTGGCCAACGGCGCGCCGGCGGTGGTCGCTTCCATCGTGATCTCCGCGATCGCGCTGTACGTCGTGGGCGCCGCGATCACCGTGGTCACCGGCAGCAGCGTCGTCCGCACCGGCGGGCGCCAGGTGCTGCTCGGGCTGTTCGCGGCAGCGGTCACCTACGGCCTCGGCACGATTGTGGGCCACGCGGTGGGCTGAGCCGTCCTGCCCGGCTATGAGATCGTCCGCAGTCCCGGCCACAACTCGGGCCAGGGTTTCTGGAGCCCTGTGCACACGGAGACCGCCGTGCCCTGCTCCGCGTTGGCGACGCCGAGGCCGTTGTCCACCGTGGCCGCGACGCGGCAGCCGGTGAAGAAGGCCGACCAGTCGGCGGGCCGCCAGTCGCCGACGTGGACGACGACCGTCCGGTCGCCCGGCGGCGGGCCCCAAGTCCAGTAGCTGTTGTGGCCCGAGTAGACCGGCGGCAGCCCGCTCCCGAGCAGCTCGAGCGCACTGGCCTCGCTGTAGTCGTTGGCGACGATGACCGCGTGGGCCCGCTCGTCTGCCGGGAGGGCCGCCACGACGTCTTCGACCGTCCGCACGAACTGCGGCCAGCCGATCTGGTTGGCCGTGTCCGGCACGGCAGCCGGCAGCGATGACTTCATGAATACGGCCTCCGGGAGGACGGGCAGCGTGAGCAGCGCGATGAACGCGCCCGAAAGCGCCGCAGCCGCCAGGAGGGAGGCGCCCTTGAACCGCCCGTGGCCGCGCGCGAGCCAGCGGTCGACCACGTGCCCGCCCGCGGCCATGAACAGCGATGCCGAGCCGAGCGCGTAGTAGGCCTTGCCGCCCGTGGCCACGGCAAGGGCGAGGGCGACCAGCGCGCCGATGCCCAGCGGGCGCCACCGAGACGCGTTCCGGGCTGCCAGGACCCAGGCTAGGCCGGCCACGCTGACCGGGAAGAGCAGCGGGCCTGTGAAGAGCCAGAGGAGCGGGACGACCTGCGAGCGGTTCACGTCGGCGTAGGCGGCGATTGCCCGCGCCATCTCCAGCTGCGGCCAGCCGTTGACCGCCTGCCACACAAGGTTCGGCAGCCAGAGGGCGAACGCGAGGGCGATGCTCGTCCAGGCCCAGGGCGACGTGATGATGTCCCAGCGCCGCATGGCCACCAGACCGACAGCGACGCCTGCGGCGAGGAAGAGCAGCGTGTCCTTGTTCTCGAGCCCGACGCCCGCGACCAGCCCAACCGCAATCCACTCATGGCGATCTCCGTCCGCGAGGAGGCGGACCAGCAGCCACACGATGAGCGCCCAAGCGAGCAGATCGGGGTCGGTCGTGGTGTCGAGGTGGCCGGCACCGAGGTAGCCTGAGATCGACGCGATGAGCGCGGCGATCACCTGAGCGCGCCGGCTGGCGCCGAGGTCGCGCGCGGTCAGCGCGACGATGATCACCAGGACGGCCATCTCGATCGCGGGCAGGATGCGCACGGCGGTCGGCGACACTCCGAGCAGCGCTGCGGAGGCGGCGGACAGCAGCGGTGTCAGCGGTGGCTGGTCGACGTAGCCGAACGCCGGGTGGCGCCCGGCCACGACGAAGTACATCTCGTCGCCATGGAAGCCGTACTGGCCGGAGATGGCGATCAGCCCGAGGGCCATCAGGCCCGCAATCGCCAGCACCGCCCGCGGGACGTCCGGCACCCATCTGCTCAGGGCCGAGACGCGAGATCGGGCGGGCTGCAGGGTCGCCACGCGGAAGGTGTACCACGATGCGCCGCCTGGGGCCCGGCGTCAGGGCGGGCTGGGACGCCTGCGCTCAGTGGCTGTGGCCGTCGGCTCACTCCCGCTCAATGGCGGCGAAGTACGCGAGATCGGCAATGGTGGCCGGCGGATCGGTCACAGAACGCCTCAACTCTGGGTTCGGGCGCGGGCGGCATTCCACCCAGCGGGGCCCACGTCGGGGGGCTTCGGACGGTTGCCGCCGCGCTTCGCCGCGAGCCGCTTTGCACGACCTGCCGTCTCCGCCTGCCCCGCGGACCGCTCCTCATGGTCAACAGGGGGACAGCCGACCGGCGTCCGAGGCCGAGGCCCTAGGACTCTTGCCCTCCCCAGCCGAGGCAATGAACGTGGTGCCGACGAGACCGATCGGCGGGGGTGACCATGGAGCGGGGCATGAGGGCACGATGGGTCGCGGCGGCCTTCGCCGTGCTGATCGCAGCCGCGTGTCAGGCCGCCCGCCCGACAGCCTCGCCAGCAGGGCCGTCAGTCGTGGAACCGTCGGAGGGGGCGGCCGCTGTTGCTCCGACGCCGGCCGCGGCGGCGACGGCCGCATCAAACCCATCTTCCCCGGCTTCGCCCCTCCGTTCGTCGAACCCCCGAATCTGGTTCGATCCGCTCCCTCCGTTCCCGCCGCAGTGGTGGCGCCCGTACCAGGGATCGATGGACTACCCCGAGCTGTTCCTGCCGGATGCGCCTTGGCCCACGGCGGCAGCGGCGACGAGCGTCTTCAAGCTCGATACCGCCTGGGTCGCAGCGGAGGGAGGCGCGACCGACGACGAGTTCCGCCGGGAGATCGCCGGCCTCCTCGAGCGCGGGATCGCCATCGGCATGGAGTACGAGCCGTTGGTCGAGCGCGACTGCGGCGGGACGGAGGGTTTCGGGGCTGGCGTTGGCGGCGCGATGGCGGTCATCCGCCGGGTGGAGGACGCAGGAGGGCAGGTCAGCTTCATCGCGCTCGACGAACCGTTGGCCGGCGGCCATCTGTTCTCGGGCCCGCGAGCCTGTCAGTGGAGCGTCGAGCAGACCGCGCGGGAAGTCGCGGCCTTCGTCGACGGCATCCATGCAGTCCGTCCTGACATCGTCGTCGGCGACATCGAGCCATGGCCCTGGGTCACCACGCCGCTGCTCGCCGAATGGCTCGACGCCTACCACGCCGCATTCGGCGCCGAGCTCCCGTTCCTCCACCTCGACGTGGACTGGCGGGTCTTCACGGGAGACGAGTGGGCACGACTGGCGCACGAGGTCGCCGAGGATGTCCACGCGCACGGCAGCCGGTTCGGGATCATCTACAACGGCTGTGACGTTGGCTGTGACGGCCAGACAGACGAGCAGTGGCTGGCTCGCGCCCAGCGAAACGTCCTCGACTATGAGCTTGCCGGGTTCGGGTCGCCCGATGACGTCATCTTCCAGTCATGGGAGGACAAGCCGGACCATGCCCTGCCCGAGTCTGCGCCGAACACGTTCACCCACCTGATCGCCGACTACGTCCGGACGCGGACGACGATGACGATCGCGGCGACGCCGACTGCCGACGGGGTCCAGGTGTCGGGCGATGTCACGACCACCGCGGGAGCTCAAGCCCCGCCGGCGGACGTCGTCCTGTACGGGACGCCCCAGAGCGGGTCGTTCGCCGTCTACCAGGTCCGAGGCACCGTTCCAGCAGGTCAACGGACCGCCCTCGTGGGCATCCGAGCGAACACGGAGAGTGCTGGGCCGGGCCCGGTCGACGTGGTGCTCTACGAGATCGGCTACGCGGAGGGCGCCGCGACGGCCAACCGGGTACCCATGGGGGGCTCCCTCTCCACGTGGTGGCCCGAGGGTACGGGGACCGTGATCGAGCTGCGGAGCGATCACGGAGCGGGGACGATGACGGGCATCAGGGCGACCCCTGCGCAGTGGATCCTGTCGAACTCCAGCGAGTTCGCCGTCACCCCGGGAAGCCCCTTCCGCCTGTGGGCGGCGGGGCGAGTCCCCGAGGCGTCGCTCGGGAACATTCGCATCGACCTCATCTTCCTCGGAGCATCGTCGAGCGAGACGTCGCGAGTCGCGCTCAGCCTGGCTCCCAGCCGCTCCCGGCTCGGCGCAGCGACGCTGTCGGCGGACGGCCGGTACTCGATCACTGTCTCGGGCCTGGCCCAGACGCGCTACAAGCTGATGGCAGAGTACGCGGGCGACGGCGCCGTCTGGCCCGCCCGCGCCCGCATCGAGGTCTTGGCGGGAGGAACCTGACGAGCGTCAGGAGACCCGCGCGGGATGCCCCCAGCCCCTCGGCGCCCGCTTCGTCCGACCCCTACTCACTGAACCGCTGCTCCTCCCACGGGTCGGCGTCGTTGTGGTAGCCGTAGCGCTCCCAGAATCCCGGCTGGTCGTGGTTGAGGAACTCCAGGCCGCGGATCCACTTGGGGCCCTTCCAGAAGTACCGCTTGGGCACGATCAGGCGGAGCGGGTAGCCGTGCTCGGGCTCGAGGGGGGCGCCGTCGAAGGTGTCGGCGAGGATCACGTCGTCGTCATCGAGGACGCCCAGCGGCAGGTTCGCCGTGTAGCCCTGCTCGGCATGCCCGACCACGTGAGTGGCCGAGGGCCGGACCTGCGCCAGCTCGAGGATGGTCTGGATCCGGACACCCTCCCAGTGCGTGTCGAGCTTCGACCAGCGGGTGACGCAGTGGATGTCCGTGGTCAACTGGGTGCGCGGCAGCGCCTGGAACTCGGCCCACGTCAGGCGGAGCGGGCTGTCCACCTCGCCGTAGACACGGAAGTCCCACGTCGACAGGTCCTCCTTGGGCACGGAGCCGTAGTGGAGGACGGGGAACTTCTCGGTGAGGTACTGGCCGGGGGGTACTCGGCCGGCAAGGGCCGGGTCGCCGGCGCGGTTGCCGAACAGGCGCTCGAACATGGGGCGGGTTCTCCAGGCGGGACGCGGCGACCGGGTTGTCCCGCGATCTTCTCCGCGCATCCTACGACGAGACGGTGACGGGCCGGTGACGCCGTACTCTGCGGCAGCTCGGGTTCCTGCCAGCAGGCGCCTCGGCACCGGCCCCGTCGGAGTCGCCGGGGGGACGCGCGACCCCAGGAGCCGCGATCCTGCCCGCCCGCCCGAGGCGCCTCGACGACCCTGCCCGACGCCATCCGCCCGCGCAACCCGCGGCGCCACAACCACGGCTAGTAGCGCACCTCCGCCCCGGGGGCGTGGCACGATCGGAAGCTGCCTCGCACAACGGAGGCTTGTGGCGGGCTCGCCGGACGGGCGAATGACGCGCCCCGCACAACTGGTGGTGGTGCGGGCGGCCGATCGCACCGCGACTGCGCTGCGCTACTACTCGCGGTTGTGCGGCGACGGCTCCAGGGTGCGGCGACGACCCGGCCGCACGTAGGACCAACGCGTCAGTTCGGGTCCCCCGTCCGCCTCGGGTATCGTGTGTGTCATGCTCGAGGCTTCCCGGATCGTCATCGTGATGCCCGCGTACAACGCCGCCAAGACGCTCGAGCGGACCTACGCGGACATCCCGCACGACATCGTCCACCACGTGATCCTCGTGGACGACGTGTCGGGCGACGAGACGGTGGAGATCGCCCGCACCCTCGGCCTCGAGGTCATCGTGCACCGGCAGAACCTGGGCTACGGCGGCAACCAGAAGACGTGCTACGACCGTGCCCTCGAGTGGGGCGCCGATGTGGTCGTGATGCTCCACCCCGACTACCAGTACGACGCCACGCGGATCCCCGCCCTCGTGGCACCGATCGTGGCCGGCGAGCGGGACCTCATGCTCGGCAGCCGGTTCCTGGGCGACCCGCTCGCGGGGGGCATGCCGAGGTGGAAGTACATCTCGAACCGCTTCCTGACCGGCGTCGAGAACGCCGCCTTCGGCCTCCACCTCTCCGAGTACCACACGGGGCTCCGCGCCTACTCCCGCCGCCTGCTCGAGACGATCCCGTACCGGCTCAACTCTGACGACTTCGTGTTCGACCAGGACCTCATCGCGCAGGTGGTGGCCGCGCGCGGCCTCCAGATCGGCGAGATCGGCGTGCCCACGCGCTACTTCGAGGAGGCGAGCTCGGTCAACTTCAGGCGAAGCGTCGTGTACGGACTGTCCACCCTGCGCGTCGTGACCCGGTACCTTCTGCATCGGACGGGCCTCCGCCGCTCGCCGCAGCTCAAGCCCCGCGTGCCGACGCGTGAGGTCGGCGCGGCCTGACGATGCGCTACCGCGGCGGTCTCGGGCGTGCAGCGCTGGGCATCTCCATCTCCGCGGTCGCGCTGTTCCTGGTCGCCCGCAGCGTCGACATTCCCGCAGCGTGGGATGCCATCCGCTCCGCGCAGCCCGGCTGGCTCGCCCTGCTCGTCGCCTTCGCGTGCGTCGACCTGCTGAACCGCGCGTTGCGCTGGAAGGTGCTGCTGTCGCCGGTCGGGCAGGTGAAGTACGAGGACTCGCTCGCGTCGCTGCTGGTGGGGTACCTCGCCAACAACGTCCTGCCCGCGCGCCTGGGCGAGGTCGTCCGCAGCCACGATCTGGGCGAGCGATCGGGCCTCTCGAAGCCGACGATCCTGGGCACGATCGTGGTCGAGCGCGTCATGGACACGCTCATGGTCGTGGTGATCGCCGCGGTCGCGATCTTCGTGCTGTCGGTGCGCGGCATCGTGGCGTCGGCAGTGCTCGTGGGCCTCGCGGTGACCGCGCTCCTGATCGTGGCTATCATCGTCGGGCTGGTCGCCCACCGTCTTCCCGGTGCCGACCGCGCGTCGGCGTTCATCAACCGCTGGCCGAGGGTCCACGGACTCCTCGTCCGGCTGCGGGCGGGCCTGGCGGTGACCGGCAACATCCGCGTCATGGCGACGTCGCTCGTGCTTACGGTGGTCTCCTGGTCGTGCGCGGTGCTCGGCTTTGCCGTCGCTGCGCAGTCGGTCGGGGTTCAGCCCACGATGGGCCAGGCAGCGCTGCTGGCGGCGGGCGTCAACCTCGCGACCGCCGTGCCCGCAGCGCCGGGGTACGTCGGCACGTTCGAGCTGGCAGCGGTGACCATCGCGGCCTCGGTGGGGATCGACCCGGAGTCAGCGCTCGCGTTCGCGGTGCTGCTGCACGCCATGTCGCTGTTGATCACATCTATCGGGGGCGCGGTTGCGCTCCTCGTCGGCGGGCGGCGCACCGCCCGGAATGAGGCTCCGATGGCGGAGCCGAGGAGTCACGCGTGAACGGGCATATCGCACGGCCTTGGCCGGGAGCAGTGGAGTGGGGCGGCGACTGGATGAGCGAGACCGCGGCCGAGCTCGCGCACCTCGGCTTCGAGCTCCGCGACGGCCTGCTTGCGGGAACCATTCCCGGCCCGCGCCTCATGGTGGCCCTGCGCGACGTGCCGACACTCGAGCACTTCGACCCGGAGGAGATCACCTTCCGGACGGTGCAGCAGGGCCGATCCCGGCGGAGCACCTTCAACCGCCGGAAGATGGTGCCGCGCAGCCAGCCCTTCAGCTGGGGCCGCATCCAGGTCGCCGACCGCATCCCGGAGACGAACCAGTTCCTGGCGTTCGGCGGGACGATGCTCGCCGATGCTGTGGACAAGCACGAGACCTTCGTCGCCTTCGTGTCGCGGGCGCCGATCGTGCGCTGGGCCGGCCACTCCCAGGGCGTGGACCCGCTCGTGGACGAGATCGGAGCGTTCTTCGCCCGCGTGAGGGTGCCGATCGAGTTCCAGCCCGAGATCGATCAGCTCGTCGCGGGGGCGGACCCCGAGACGCTGTACGCGGTCTTCCTGCACGACGCCGCCCGCCGGTTCCGACCCGGCGGGCATCTCTGCGACGAGTACCCGGAACTGGCCGGACGCCTGAGCCACGAGGGCCATCGCCTCGAGCACGACAATCCGACCGCCTGGCGCGCAGGGGCCGAGCTGCTGGGCTCGCTGGAACTCGAGTTCTAGGCCGCGTCGGGGGGTCTCGGGACGCGGCGTCGCAGCCGCGCTGCGTCCGGTCTGCCGCCGGTGTCCGTCGCCCCGTCCCGCTGCTCGCGCGGAGACCACCATCGGCGGTGGCTGCCGCCCGGTCCCGCTATTCGCGCGGTGACCGTCGCGCGGTGTCCCACCTTCGGCGGTGCCCGCCGGATTCCGCCATTCGCGCGGTGACCGTCGCGCGGTGTCCCGCGGCCCCGTCCCGCCGCGACGTGCCTGCCATCCGAGGTGCCCGCCCGGTGCCCGCCGCCCGGAGTAGTGTCCCGTCACCAATGCCTGTGGCGACTGTTAGCCGCGGGACTGGCTGCATCGGCGGCGCTCTGCAGGCGGAATCGGGTCGTGTCCCGTCAAGTGGTGTAAGTCGGCCTCCAGCCTGATCGTCTCTCAGACGGCCATGCCCTCCTTCAGCAGCTCGGCGAGGGTGGTGCCGGGGATGCCGCCCAGGAGCCGGGTCATGGAG
>JBJKRU010000184.1:0-5766 GCA_046704485.1 Candidatus Limnocylindrales bacterium
GATGTTCGGTGTGACCCGCAACGCGCTTGACCCTTCGCTGACGGCAGGGGGCTCGAGCGGCGGGGCGGCGGTGAGTGTGGCCCTGCGGATGCAGCCCGTGGCCGACGGCAGCGACAGCATGGGCTCGCTGCGGAATCCGGCGGCGTTCAACGAGGTGGTGGGCTTCCGCCCGACGCCCGGACGCGTGCCGGCCGGCCCCCCGAATGCCAGTTTCGTCGAGGACCTCTCCACCGAGGGGCCCATGGGCCGGACGGTCGAGGACGCGGCGTGGCTGCTCTCCGTCCAGGCGGGTCCCGACCTGGCGTCCCCGATCTCGCTCGACGAGCCGGGCGACACGTTCGCACAGCCGCTCGACGGCCTGCCGTACGGCCGCCGGATCGGCTGGCTGGGCGACCTCGAGGGGTACCTCGCCACGGATCCGGGCCTGCTCGACGCCTGCGGGTCAGGTCTCCAGCGACTGGAGGCGATGGGCTGCACGGTGGATCCGGCGAGGCTGCCGTTCCCGCCAGCGCTCGCCTGGGACACGTGGACCACCCTGCGCAGCTGGCAAATCGCGGGGCGGCTCGCAGGACCGTTCCGGGACGCGGAGCGGCGTCGGCTCCTCAAGCCCGAGGCGGCATGGGAGGTGGAGCGGGGCCTGGCGATCAGCGGCGAGCAGGCGTGGACGGCGATCGTTCGGCGCTCAGAGCTGTTCCGCGGGCTCCTGGATCTGTTCGAGCGGTTCGACGTCCTGGTGCTGCCCAGCGCCCAGGTCTTCCCGTTCGCCGCCGAGACCCACTGGCCGGCGCAGGTCGGCGGCAGGGAGATGGACACCTACCACCGCTGGATGGAGGTGACGATCTACGCCTCGCTGGCGGGACTTCCCACGCTGGCAGTCCCGGCGGGACGGGGCGCCGACGGTCGGCCGGCAGGGATCCAGCTGCTTGGCCGTCCCCGCGCGGACCTCGAGGTGCTCGCCCTCGGGCACGCCTACGAAGCGGCCACGAGCCGTTGAGGTCGGAGTGGCGGCTACTTCACCAAGCCGGAGCCTCGGATGTGGAAGAACGAGTTCGCGTCGTACCCCACGTTCATGCTCCCGCCGCTACCGTTGAACTTGAAGTCGTAGGCGATGACTTGGGTGTTCATCGCGGTGCTGTTCGAACCGTTGATCTGGACGAGTGCGTCGGGTGCGTAGATCGTGCCGCTCACCTTCAAGCCGGAGGACGATCCGTTCAACGTCACGGTTGAGTTCAGCGTCCGATCCTGGAATATGACCATCCCCTTGTAGGGGTCGGACTGATATGGCTCAAGGTTGATCACGGCGCCTGACCCGTTGAGGGTGATAGGCCCGCCACAGGCCGCCCCGGCGCACGGCGAGCCAGCAGCGGTGTCGCTCGTGTTGTAGAAGAGCACGCCGCCGCCCGGCGTCGTTGTGCCTGTATCGACCGAATCGACCTCGACCCCATTCCCGCCTGCCGAGAAGCCGCCGCCTGCGAAGTAGTAGATGCCCGGCTCGAGGTAGAAGGTGCCGGCGTTCAACTGGAGGCCGCCCGGATACGTGCCTGGGTAGAGCCGCCAGCGTGTCCCTTGGTAGCTCGCGCTGAACTTGCATGTGGCCGGAGCAGCAAGCGTGCTCGGGCAGTTGGCCGGCGGGGACACGGCAGGGGAGTCGAGGCTCGTGGGCGGACTTGCCAGCGGCGGAATGCTAGGCGCGGGAAGGTCCGCCAGGGGATCGGGCATGACGGGCACATTCGTGTTCACCGTGCAGTTCACAGTCGCGTTTCCGCCGGTTTGGATGCTCGTGCCCGAGACGTTGCAGGCGCCTGAAGTCACGGTGATCTGCGCGTTCCCTTGGATCTTGAGTCCGCCAGGGCAAGTGGCGTCAACCTGCACGGAGCCGCCAGCTGTGAGGCCGCTCCCGGACGCTCCGGTCAAGGTGACCGACGGGCAGTTCGGGTCGAGCGCCAGGAACGAGAAGCCGAGGGCGATGTCGATCTGGTTCGCCGCGGTCGCCATCGAGCTGACGTTCCAGTTGGTGAAGCCAAGGATCCCCGAGAAGAGGCTGCCTCGGTGCGAGTCCACGATGACCTCGATGGCGCCGGGCGCGTTGTAGTACTCCACTGCCTCCGGGCCGGGCGGGATCTTGACCGTGACGGAGCGGCCGACGCCAAAGCAGTTGCTCGTGCAGTTCGTGGCCCCGTCGCCGTAGCCGTTGAGCCTCGCCACCTCCAGCGCCGCTGCCACTGCCGGATCGCACGCGGTGTTGGCCAGCGACGGGTTGGACTCGCACCCTGACCCGGCGATGTACCGGGCCCCCGCGAGGGCGGCGGCGTCGGCCGCGTTCTGCTGGGCGCGCTTGTCGAGCATCGTCTGCCCGACATCGAAGGCGAGGGCGGCAATGCCGAGCAGAACCGTTATCGATAGCGCGAACAGGACGAGGGTCTGGCCGCGCTCGCGCGTCGGTGTTTTCGGCTGTTCAGGATCAGTTGTTGATGACAAGGACCGACTCCGCGTGGATGTTGATCGGGGGAAGCGGGACGATCGGGATGAGGAGCTCGAATGGGAAGTCGGCGGTGACCATGACGCGATTGCCGCGCAGGTTCGAGCCATCGGGCCAGCAGGCGATGATCGAGGTGGCTGGCGGCAGGGTCATGGCACTTCGCTGGACGACGTTGACCACCGCCGCCGTCGACGCCGTCGTTGGCGGGCACGCGCTATCGAGCGACGTCGGCGTCGGCCCGACGGGCGCCAATGAGTAGTAGCCGTGCACGATCGCGTACCTCGTGCCCTCACGGACTGCGTTGTTCGCCATCTCGTAGGCGAGCACGAAACGGCCGAGCTCGATGACCGAGAAGAGCATCAGGAAGAACAGCGGTGCGATCAGGGCGAATTCAGTGAGGGCCTGACCGCGGCGGAGGCGGCGGGACTTCATGGCAGACGCAGGGTTCTTCATCAGTTCGGCGCCGCCAGGTCGGAAATCGCGAAGCGGCTGTCACGCTGCAAGGAGATCGTGGCGGGATACGGCGAGAAGTTGAGCAGTGGGATGGAGGGCAAGCTGAAGATGGTGTGGTAGGTGTAGGTCATCGTCACGTGCACGATGCACGGCGGATCAGTGGCCGGGTTCCCGCAGGTGCCGGGCGGGTTAACGATCGGCTGGCCGGTCGCGTCCTCGAGCTGGTACGAGAACAGCGGGTTCGACCCGGCGGCGCTGCACTCCGACGTGGCGTCGCCCGTCGCCAGGTAGTCCGGCAGGTTGGATGCCGCGGTGCAGGCGCGGCGGATCATCTCGTTGACCGTGAGGGTCACCTGCCCCGGGTTCACCGAGGTATCCCACTGAGTGGCGGTGAACGCCCCATAGTCAGCTGCCTCGCGAGCCGCCGACTCGACCGCGATCTCGCTCGTGTAGAGGCGCGCGAAGTCCCCGATGGCGAGCATGAGCAGCAGGAGCACGGGGACGATCAGGGCGAATTCGACGAGCGCCTGGCCCGTGGCTCGAGGCCCGCCAGGCCGGCGCGCTCGGCGGCCGGGGACGCTCAGTTGCGGCGCCGCGCTGCGGATCGCGAGCCACCGGCCCGACGCGTGGGGTAGCGACTGCCCCACCGCGCGCTGGCGACCGGCGAAGGGACGGCGAGGACACAGGGCAAACCGGGGCGTCGCTGCTCTCCGTGAGCCCCCGGAACGTTATCGCGAGGCTAACACTTCCAACTTGAGCCGAACCTTGCAGCCGAGGTGCTCTCGACCTGAGGTGTTGCCTGGGCGCACCAAGGCGGGACTGCCCGCCTCCCGCAAGCTACGCGTCCTCGAGCGGGATCGACTCGTGCCTTCGGCGCCGCGGCTCCTCCGCGGCGCGGTCCACGCGGGCGATCCAGGCGTCCACCAGCGACCGGACGGCCAGCAGCTGCTCCTTGCGGGCGGCGCGCATGTGGGTTCGGACGTCGCTGGGCAGCATCACCGAGAGCAGGGCGTCCATCGCCTCCATGGGGCTGCCGGCCGTCCTGGACTCTGCCTCCTGGGCTCGGGCCCCGGCGTCGGCGGCCCTGGACTCCATCTCGGCCAGCCGCGCCTCGAGCGCGGCGAGGCGGGCGCTGAGCTCTGCCTCGCGTTCGGATCCAGCCATCTCAATTCGCTCCCTTCTGCGGCGCCACGGCTGCACCGGCCGCCGCGAACTCGATCCGCAGGATGTCGTCATGAAAGCCCCCACCGACCGTCTCGGCATCCACCAGGATGCGCGGCAGGATGAGGTTGCGCCGCCACGATCCCACCGCGACGACAAGCTCGTCGCCGAAGCGCGACAGGCGGACCTCCTCCTTCGAGGTGAACGGCAGCTCGAGCTCGAGGGCGAAGCGCTCGCCCTCGCGGCGCACCGTGTAGGGGCGGCCGCGGTAGTAGAAGGCGACGGGGTCGTCCTCGCCGAACACGGCCCGGCCGAGGGTGCGGAGCATGCGGTCGCCCACGACCTCCTCGTCGAAGAACGGGGCATCGCGGACCGGAACGGGCGCGAACGACTCCTCGACCAGCGGCCGGTAGCGCTGCTGGGCCTCCCGCCAGGCCGCGAAGTAGGAGCCCGCGTCCGGCGGCAGCACGCGGTTGCACACGACGAGGTCGGTCGGGTAGCCGTAGAGGTGGAAGTAGGTGAACGAGCGCTGCGCCTCCTTGATGACCATGCGCTCGAGGTTGAGCACGATCCGCACCGAGGTGAGCGCCGGGTCGGCGAGCAGCTCGTGCATGTGCTCGAGGCGCTCGAACAGCTGCTCGCCCGCGTTGTAGACGTCGGCCTTTGGGGTGGGCATGCCGGTCACCCGCCCGAGGATCGGGTTCGTGACGGCTGCGATCTTGCGCTGGATCGGGTAGATGCGGTCGAGCCACCAGCGCCCCGCCTCGGGCAGGCTCAGCAGCCGCAGCGTCTCGCCCGTGGGCGCCGCATCGACCACGATCAGGTCGTACTTGCCCGAGTCGTGGTGCTCGGCGATCCAGAGCAGGCTGGCCAGCTCGTCCATGCCGGGCAGGACGCTCATCTCCTCCGCCAGCACGTCGTCGAGGCCGCGCCACCGCAGCAGGCTTGACACGTACTCCTGGATCGTGCCCCAGTACTTGTCGATGTTGTGGAAGACCTCGGATTCCTGGCCCCACAGGTTGGTCCCGACTGGCGTCGGCTCGGGCCCCAGCTTGCGGTCGAACGAGTCGCCAAGGCTGTGAGCCGCGTCCGTGGACAGCACGATCGTGCGGTAGCCGCGCTCGGCGGCCAGGAGCGCAGTGGCCGCCGCGACGCTGGTCTTGCCGACGCCGCCCTTGCCGGTGTAGACGACGATCCGGGTCATGGGGCCACCTTAGCGCGGCCGCGAGAACTGGGCGCGCGGGCGACCAGCCAGGTTGAGGTGCCTTAACGAATGGCGCTGGCTCGGTCAAGAAACCGCAAGGAACGCGGTTGCGGAGCGAACTCTCATCGAACCTGAACGTCGCGGCGCTGACATCGCCTCATCCGACGCGTCCGGGAGCTGAACCACCGGAGGGCCGATAGCCCGGAGCGTCCCCCGACCGGAGCGTCCTCACGACAGGGAACCGATGACCAGCGATACGAACCGACCCGACCCGATCCTCCCGCCGCCGATGCCCACCGCCGACGCAGGCGCCCAGCCCGACGACCCCACGCAGCCCGCCTTCCCCGCGGTTGCGTCCTCCGGCACCCCTGGACCGGCCACCCCCGCGCTGCCGGCCCCCCCGCCGTCCGGGCCGGCGGCCTTCGCCGCGCCCGATGCCGGCGCCGTTCCGCCGCCGGCATCGTCGGGC
>JBJKRU010000185.1:0-5842 GCA_046704485.1 Candidatus Limnocylindrales bacterium
CAGGGCCAGCAACCACGGAACGACGCGAGCGTTCATCTCGCTGCCCATTGAACCCCGCCTATCGGATCCTTGGGGACGATCGTCTGCCCAGGGTCTCCAGATGTCAACGGTCTGGCAACCCATGCGCCGTGGCGTTCGGCCACCTGAATGAAGCAGGCAAGGATCTTCCCGAAACCCCCACTCCCTGCAGCTGGCGAACGCCGCGTGCGGTCGAAGGCCGCTTGGTCGAGTCCTGGTGCGTGGTGTAGCAGCGCGTCGTCCTCGCGCCTGCTTACTCGGCTCGCCATCCGCTCGGCACGTCGCCCCCCGACGTCGGACTCCGCGTCGATGCGTGGGAGCGTCTCGGGCCGGAAGTAGGCCCGCCTCGCCAAGGACTACCTCGCCGCAGCAAGCGGACGCAGATGGCCGCGTAGAGTCAGTCCCTGAGGCCCGCATCGCGCTCGTCCTAGACCAATTCGGACTGATGCGAGCACCTCGTGCTAGCGTTGCCGCTCGCCCGGGAATCGCCAACGGGCTCAGGGGAAACACGCGTGAGCAACGCCCGGCTGATTCTCACCTGCGGGCCGCCTGGAGCAGGCAAACCATCCTCGGAAGGCAGTTGGCCGCGGAGCGGGGCGCCGTGTGCCTTACGAAGGATGAATGGCTCTGGGCGCTGGGCTCCAGCCCTTGGGATACGCCGGTCCAGAAGAGGGTTGAGCAGGAACTCTGGCGGGACCGCCGTACCCCGAGCTCGGCGCCATGCCCGGTCTCGACTGATCTCGACTCCGGGTCCGCACGCCAACGCCACGTGTGATTGCCGCACGCTGGCGGAGCCGAGGGGCGCTGGCGGGGGGCCGGTTGACGGCGGCGGCCCGCGGTGAGACCGTGCATGGTGCGCCGCCCACCAGGGGGTCCGAGCCGTCC
The DNA here is from genome assembly GCA_046704485.1 of Candidatus Limnocylindrales bacterium. Classification (GTDB taxonomy): domain Bacteria; phylum Chloroflexota; class Limnocylindria; order Limnocylindrales; family CSP1-4; genus CAIXZV01. Next base: position 904 of record JBJKRU010000185.1, read on the forward strand.
CCGCCGCACCCGAGATCCCCGTAGGAGGTCGTCTCATGCGTCCCGCGCGTCCCGCCCGCCCCCGCCTGCTCGCGGCGTCCGCCGCCGCGCTCCCGCCTGCCTGAGCCGCGGAAGGAGTCTGGTCATGCATTCCATCGAGACGAGCATCGACATCGGAGCCCCCGCCGAGACCGTCTGGGGGATCTTCGCGGATACGGCGGCGTACCCAGCCTGGAACGACGTGTATCCCAAACTGGAGGGCGAGTGGAGGCCGGGCGGACGCCTGCACCTCGTGTTCCACCCGCCCGGTCACGGAGCCACCACGATGCCAACCGTCATCCTGGACGTCGCGACGGGGAGCCTGCTCCGCTTCCGTGACCGGCTGTTCGACCTGCCCTGGCTCGTGCAGGGCGTCCACGAGTTCCGCCTCGAGCCTCTGGCCGGGGGGCGGACCCGGTTCCACCACACAGAGCGGGTCAGCGGCGCGCTGGTCCCCCTGCTAGGCGCGATGATCCGCGACTCCGAACGCGGGTACGTGGCCATGAACGAGGCCCTCAAGGCCAGGGCCGAGGCCAGCCCCGGATCGTCTGCCCCGGAGCCCTCCGGCCGCGAGGGCTGAAAGCAAGGGTCGCGGGGGACGCGATCGCCATCGCGGTCGGCGCCCTCTCCGGCACGCGGCTCCCGCAGCGTGCGGCCAGCGTGGCCATCGTCTTGTTCGGCGTCCTCCTCGCCGCCGAGGGCCTTGGCATTGCAACGCCTTGAGCCGAACGCCGGAGGAGAACATTTGGGCGGCAAGAGCACGCCGCGGTGGCGCTTGGGCTCAGGTCGGGCACCCGATCGGCTCCAGGTGGCTGTCGGGAGTCGGCGCAGCGATAGGGCCCCCGGGGAGCGTCCGGGTCCATCGTGGCGCGCCTACGCCAGCCAAGGCACCACTACCTGTGTACAGCCAGCAGTCGCCGGAAGCGTGCCTAGGCCACGCAATAGCCTGGCACCACTACCTCAGCGCAGCTCGTGAACGCCGCGTGCGGGCGAGGCCTGCGTGAGGCGCGTAACAAGCGCGATCGCCCGCCGGCCCGGAGCGACCGGCTGCCGAATACCCACTGTCGCAGTAGGATCGAGACGTGCTGGCCTTCGCGCGACCCGATGCCGACGCACCGTGGTGCCCCGACAGGGCGCTACTGGCGGACCATCGCGCCGCGCGTCTCGTCGATCGGGTCGGCGGGGGTGACCTCGAAGCGCTCCAGGCTCGCGCCGTGACCGATCCGGGCTGGTTCTGGGGCGAGGCGGTTGCGGACCTCGACCTCGCGTGGCAGCGGCCGTGGGAGCGGGTGCTCGACCTGCGCGACGGCCCGCAGCTGCCTCGCTGGTGGAGTGGCGGCGCCTTCGACCACGCGGCCGCCGTGATCGACAGATGGTCGGCGGCAGCGCGGCGCGATGCCGTCGCGGTCGACTGGGAGGGTGACGACGGGACCGTCCGCGAACTGACCGGCGGGGAGCTGGTCCAGGCCGTCGAGGCCGCCGCCGACCGGTTCGCCGCTCATGGGATCGGTCCAGGGACCCGTGTCGGCATCCTCCTGCCGATGATCCCCGAGACGGTGGTGACCGTGCTCGCGCTCGGCCGCCTCCAGGCGGTGTTCACCCCGCTGTTCAGCGGCTACGCGGCACCTGCGGTGGCCGAACGGCTGCGCGCGTTCGAGGCCACGCACCTGGTGACCGCGGACGGGTTCCGCCGGCGCGGCGGCGTGGTGGATCTCGCGGCGGTCGCGGCCGCGGCGGCTGGCGACACCCCGACGGTGCGCCGCGTCCTGGTGGTGGACCGGCTGGTCGGAGACGGCAGCCTCCCCCCCGCCCTGCGCAACCCCCGCCGCGATGCGCCCTGGTCGTCCGGCCCATCCCGCGTCCAGGCGGGCGCGATGCCGCCCGTCGCCCGCCCAACGGGTCTCGTCGACCCCGAGGCGCCCTACATGGTCATCTACACGTCGGGCACGACGGGCACGCCCAAGGGCACGGTCCACGTCCACGGCGGCTTCCCGGTCAAGGCCGCGCAGGACCTCGCCCACACATTCGACCTCCGGGCGGGCGACGCGCTGTGCTGGATCACCGACCTCGGCTGGATGATGGGCCCTTGGGCGATCAGCGGGGCACTGCTCCTCGGCGCCCGCCTCGTGCTGTTCGAGGGGGCGCCGGACCATCCTGATGCGGGCCGCACATGGCGGCTCGTCGAGCGGCACCGGATCACCCACCTGGGCATCAGCCCGACGCTGGTGCGGGCGATGCTCGTCCATGGCGACGCGCCCGTGCTCGCGGCGGACCGCTCCTCGCTCCGGGCCCTCGGCTCCACGGGCGAGCCCTGGAACCCCGACCCGTGGTGGTGGCTGTTCCGGGTCGCGGGCGGCGGGCGGCTGCCGATCGTCAACTACACCGGCGGGACGGAGGTCAGCGGCGGGATCCTCGGCGCGACGGCGCTGCGCCCGATTCGGCCGTCGTCGTTCAACGGGCCGTGCCTCGGGATGGCCGCCGACGTCGTGGGGCCGGATGGGTCGCCCGTCGTCGACACCGTGGGCGAGCTGGCCCTCCACAGGCCGTGGCCGGGGATCACCCGCGGCTTCTGGGGCGCGACCCCCGCCGATCGCGAGCGGTACCTCGAGACGTACTGGCGGCGCGTGCCCGGCACCTGGCTCCACGGGGACTGGGCGCTCCGCGACCGCGACGGGTTCTGGTACCTGCTCGGCCGGTCCGACGACACGCTCAAGGTCGCCGGCAAGCGGGTTGGGCCGGCCGAGCTGGAGGCGGTGGCCGTCAGCCATCCGGCCGTGGTGGAAGCCGCGGCGATCGGCGCGCCGGATCCGCTCAAGGGCGAGGTGCCCGTGGTGCTCGTGGTAGTGCGGCGAGATGCCGGCGCGGACCCGGCCGAGCTTGCGGCAGAGGTGACCGGGCGGATCGTCGACTCGCTCGGCAAGCCGCTGCGGCCGAAGGTCGTGGCCGTGGTCGCGGACCTGCCGAGGACGCGGAGCGGCAAGATCATGCGTCGGGTTGCCAGGGCCGCCTGGATGGGCCTCGACCCCGGCGACCTCTCCGCCCTCGAGAACCCGGGCTCCGTCGTCTCGATCGCCGAGACTGCAGCGGCGGGCCACGAGGGCAGCTGAGCACGGCGTTCGGCGGCGGCGCCGGAGGCGCCATGAGGGGAGCCAGGCCACCCGGTCACAGGGCCATGCCCCTCAAGGCTCGGGCGCCGGCCACCCTCCCCCCTGACCCACCTTCGAGGCCAAGGGCCGTCCCAGCAGCCCGGCGATCAGCCGTGCCGCCGCGAGCACGCCCTCAAGCGACACGCCGTGCTCGTAGCCCTCGCCGTCGAGGAGGTAGACCAAGTCTTCGGTCGCGAGGTTGCCCGACGCTCCGGGCGCGTACGGACAGCCGCCCGTGCCGCCGGTCGAGGCGTCGAAGGTGCGCACGCCGGCCGCCAGTGCGGCCGAGACATTGGCGACCGCGGTGCCGCGCGTGTCGTGGAAGTGGTAGGCGGTCTGGGCAAGCGGGATCCCCGCCTCGACGGCACGGCCGGTCAGCTCGGCCACCTGCGACGGCACGCCGACCCCGATGGTGTCGCCGAAGCACACCTCGTCCGCCCCGAGCTCCAGCAGCCGCAGGGCGACCTCGACCCCGCGCCGCGACTCGACCCGCCCCTCGTACGGGCAGCCGAATGCGGTCGACACGTACCCGCGCCGCCACCAGCCGCGGGCGCCGGCCTCCGCAAGCAGCGGGCCGAAGGCCGCGAGCGAGGCGCTGACGTCCATCCCGATGTTGTGGCGCGTGAACCCGTCCGTGGCGGCCGTGAAGACCGCGATGGCGTCGGCGCCGGCAGCCGCGGCCCGGTCCAGGCCCGCGGCATTCGCAACGAGCACCGGGTACCGGACGCCGTCGGCACGCGGGAGCGATGGGAGGAGGTCGTCCGCGTCGGCGAGCTGCGGGATGCGGTCCGGGCGGACGAAGCTGGTCGCCTCGATCTCGCGGAGGCCGGCCGCGACGAGCGCCTGCACGAAGCGGACCTTGTCCGCGGTCGCGATCGCGCGCGACTCGTTCTGGAGACCGTCGCGGGGCCCAACCTCGTAGATCCGAACGCGCTCCCGGGTCATCGGCCCGCGCCTCCCGTCGCGACGAGCCGCGCCACGGGCTGTCCATGCTCGACTTGGTCACCCTCGCGCACCAGGACCTCCTCGACCCGGGCGGGCCCGGGGGCCGCCACCACGTGCTCCATCTTCATCGCCTCGATCGTGGCGATCGGAGCGCCCGCCTCGACCGCGTCGCCGCGCTGCACGTGAACCGCGACCACGAAGCCGGGCATGGGCGACCGCACCTCGAGCTGACCCGCCGCGCCCGATGCCCATCCGGCGGCCGTGCCGAGTGCGGCCGCGCCAAGGCTAGGCGGCCCAGCCAGCTCGAACGCGACGCTCATGCCGTCGACCGAGACGTGGACGACGCCCTCCTCGACCGCCGCGAGGGTCGCCGGGCCGGTCGGTGCGGCGGACGGAAGGACGACCGTCCGTTCGACGGTCTCGTCGCCCCACGCGGCGGCGAGCCGCAGCTGGTCTGGACCCGCCGACCGCCACCCCCCGCCCCAGGGCCAGACGGGGCCCGCCGTGGTCGCCAGTGCCCGCCCCGCAGCCTCCCAGGCGGCACCGGGAGGCGCGCCGTCGATGCAAGCCGCCGCGACCGCCGGATCGCTCTCGACGGTGTCGATCCGCGCACGCGCCTGCTCGACGACCGGCAGGCGGAGGAGCCGGCGCAGGAACGCGAGGTTCGTCGCCAGGCCGAGCACCTCCGTCTCGTCCAGCGCGCCGCGCAGCCGCGAGAGCGCGGTCGCGCGGTCGGGGCCGACCGCGATCACCTTCGCCAGCAGCGGATCGAACCGGCCCCCAACCTCGTCGCCCACGGCCACGCCCGCGTCGACGCGCACGCCCACGGC
>JBJKRU010000186.1:0-26113 GCA_046704485.1 Candidatus Limnocylindrales bacterium
CTCCGACACTTGCCGCGACGCCGGCGCCGGCCGGCACCCGGTCACCGGCCCCTGGCAGCCCCGCCGCGTTGCCCGCCCCCACCGCTTCGCTCCGCCCCGCCGGATCGCCCGGCCGTGTCGCCACTGCCGCCGACGCATTCGCCGCCGTGCAGGCGCGGTCGCCGTACTTCGACGGCGTGCAGCCCCGGAACTCGCAGATGGTGGGCCAGGCCGCCTGGTGGACCGCGACCCCGGCTGCGCCGGGCTCGAGCGGCGCGTGGACGGTCACGGTCAACATCGGGTGGGGCGACTGCCCCTCCGGGTGCATCGACAACTACGTCTGGCGCTGGTCGGTGGCCGCCGACGGCGCCACGACCCTGCTGGACGAGACCGGCCCTGTCCTGCCCCCCGACGTGCTCTCAGGGCTGGTCGCGTCGGCGACGGCGAGCGGGGTCGGGGGCCAGGTGACCGCCGGCCCGACGTGCCCGGTGGTCCGGCCCGGCGAGTCCGGCTGCAACGACCGCCCGGTGGCCGACGCCGTGCTGGTGGTCCGGGGCTCGGACGGCACCGCGGTCGCGCGATTCTCCACCGACGGCAGCGGCCTCTACCGGATCAGCCTGGCGCCGGGGAGCTACACGCTGGAGCCGCAGCCCGTGACCGGCCTGCTCGGCACGGCCAAGCCGGAGCCGTTCACCGTCGCTGCAGGGAGGCTGACCTTCCTCGCCGTCAGCTACGACACGGGGATCCGCTGACGGCGCGCCCGGCGACACGCCCGCGCGGCCGCGGGGCTGGTGCCTACTTGATCAGCTGGACGCCGATCGCCTTCGCGTAGCCCTGCCCGCCGCCGAAGCCCGCGCCGATCGTCCCGGTGCTGATGATGCTCTCGAACTTGCCGACGATGCACGACGTCGAGCCGCCGGCGGCGCAGATCGCGGAGTTGTTGCCGCTGATGTAGGCGCCGTAGTCGTAGCCGAGCGAGTGGCAGTCCGGGTCGGTGCTGATGCACAGCTGCAGGTGGGCGAAGCTCGGCATCCGATACCACTGGTTGGAGCCGTTGCCGCCGAGGTCGCCCGACGGGCAGCCGTAGTAAGGAGACGTGTTGATCGCCGGCTGCGAGCTGTCGGGCGTCCCACCCGGTCCCGGGTTGCAGGTGAGGTCGAACTGCGGGACCAGCACGATCTGCCCGTCGTACTGGCGGATCGCCGCCTCGACGTTGGCCGAGTTCACGTTCCCGGTCGAGGTCACGTACTGCCAAGAGGGCAGCGAGACCGCCGGATTGGTCGGGTGGTTGATCTGGTCCACGAGTTCGCTCGTTCCGCCAGACGGTGGCGTCCAGTCGAGCCAGCCGACGTTGCCCGGCGAGTTGCTGCACAGCGGGATGACCGACACGGTGTGGCCGTCCACGGGCCAGGGCGTCTGCGTGTTCGCGACGTCGTTGTGCGATGTGCAGCCGATCACGTACACCGGGATCGCGATCGGGATCATCCCGCACGAGTTGCCGGCGTCCGCGGCGCACGACTCCTGGAGGTAGCCCGCTGCCGCGGTCGCCTGCGTGCTCACGCCGATCGTGGAGATCCCGATGACCTTGGCCAGGTAGGTGCCGACATCGGCGTGCGCCTGGACCAGGACCCCGGCGGCCGGGCCAACGGTGCGGCTCGGGCAGTCGGGCGTCGACGTCGACGTGGCCGGCAGTCCGCCGCCCACCTGCTGCGCCACGGCGTAGTTGTAGGTGTTGTCGGCGTTGAGGGCTGCCGTCCCATCGGCCTGGAGCGGGATCCCGCAGATGTCGGTGTAGTAGGCGTTCGTGATCGAGATCCCGTTGGCCGCCGCGCTCTCGTTGATGGCGTACTGGACGGTGGCGTCCCAGCCGGCTGTCGGCGTGGTTGCGCCCGCGAACCGCTCGGCCATGATCACGGCACCCGCCTCGGCCGCCGCGTCGGCGCCGTTCTGCGTGATCCGCTGATGCGCGACGGCATTGCCCCCGTCGATCACGAGGCCAACCGCGGCGATGATCGCGATGAAGCCGACCACCATCATCACGATGACCTGCCCGCGAACGTCGTCGCCCCTTGGCCCGTGCATGTGAGCCACCTCAGGGGAAGACGCGCTCGACGGGCATCTGCGACGTCGTGCTCATCGTGATCGGGCCGACGAGGTTGCCGATCAGGGGGGTGATGGGCGCCCACGAGTAGCTGACGGTGACGCTGACGATGCAGCCCACGTGGAACGGGGCGTTGGCTGAGGGCGCGGCCGGCGCGGGGCCTGCCGGGCAGGTGAGCGCCGTGCCGGAGGGCGCGGCGTAGCTCACCACCACGGCCGACGGCGACAGGCCGAGGGACGTGGCCGCGTTCGCGGCGCAGGCGCGGGCGGACCACGTGGGGGTGCTCCCCGACCCGAGATCCTCGACGGGCATGTTCTCGGCGCACATCGTGTCCGTCGCGTCTGGATACAGCTGGTTCACCGCGGCGATCCGGGCGCCCGTGCGGGCTGCGTTCGCAATGGACGTGTACGCGTAGACGCCGCGCCCGATGTCGAACACCGCCACCAGGAGGAGCACCACGATCGGGAGGATCAGCGCCAACTCCACCATGCCCTGGCCGCGCTCGGCGCCGCGGCGGCTCCGGCCACTCACTTCCAGGTGATCGTCAGGCCGGTCGACCCGCAGGCGCGTGAGAGTCTCGCCGCGATCGACTGGCCGATGATGTTGCCCCCGCCGTTGGGCCACTGGGCCGGCGCCAGGGGGTTGTAGACGAGCTGCGTGGTGAACCCCGCCTGAGCCCACGTGGCAGCGGCGTCCTGGGCCTTGACGTTGTTGAAGTTGGGCACGTCGCACATGGGCGTGGGCGTCGGGCTGGGCGACGCCGTGGCTGACGCCGACGGTGAGGCTGATGCCGAAGCCGATGCGCTGGCCGACGGCGACGGCGTGTCCGAGGCTGACGGCATCGGCGTGACGCTCGCCATCGGGATGTTCGGGATCATGCCGCTCCGGGTGGGGTAGGACGCGGACGCGGCCACCGGCAGCGACCCGCCGAACATGCTGCCGATCACCGGCGTGACGAAGCTGAAGTTGCACGAGATCCGCACGAACACCGGCGTGCCGATCGGCTGCTGGGCGTTGCTGCCGCCCGAGAACGTCGGATCCGGGATCGTGTTGGGCAGCGTGCAGTTGATCCCGGCCGCCTCGTTCTGGACCAGGCTCTGGTACTGCGCCTGGACGGCTGTGTTGGGGTTGACCGTGTTCCACGCCGTCGGGTTCTCGGCCGCGAAGTTGGCGGCCTCCCGGACGACGTTGTTCAGCTCCACCCAGCCCAGGAACACCCGGCCGAAGTCGATGCCGAACAGCACCAGGAACAGCATGAGCGGGATCACCAGCGAGAACTCGACCAGGGACTGGCCGCGCGTTCGCCCTCGCCCGTGCTGCGGGCGCGGCAGGGTTGCTCGCATGGATCGCCTCTGACCGGATGGGCTCATCGGTTCCTGACGATCCCAAGTGAACCTTGCGCGGGCGCTTGCCGGCAGCCCATCCGATCGGCCATGGCCGGGGGTACTTTCGCCAAGGGGCCATCGAGCGGGCGCGACCGGAGGCTGCACGGAATCAAGACGAGGCGCCCTGAGGCGCCCCGTCTTCCCCGACGGGTGGACCCTTCGAGGTTGCTTCACGGCAGCAGCCTTAGTTCGACAGCCGGACCACGTAGGCCCCGAACGGGCTCGCCTGGATGTCGCCGATGCACTGCCCGGCCGCCTGCTCGGCGGCGGTGCACTCGCCGACGGTCATCGGCTGGCGGCGGAAGTCGCTCGAGAAGTACCCGGTGATCGACTTGCTGCTGCCGCCCGCAGCGGACACGACGTGGAACATCGCCCAGCCGTAGAAGCAGCCGTTCTGGTAGCTCGTCGAGGGCGGGGCGCAGTTCGGGTTGCCCGGACCGGTGATGGGCACGGGCACGTCGGTACCGGACAGGTACTGGTTGACCGCGCTCCACACATCGGTGTGGAAGCCCTGGTTGTGCTGGCCCAGGTACTGGTGCATCCCGAATGTCGCCGTCACCACGTTGGTGCCGTTGACGATGTCCACCACCTCGGCCGAGTTGACGTTGTTGTTGCCGTTGAAGTCGGTCCACGCGATGTCCGTGGCGCTGACCGGGTAGTCGCCGTTCGCCGTGCCGAACTGCGTCGGGTTGGCGGCGGTGTACTTGGGCGTGCCGTCCGGGTAGAACGCTCCGACGTCCATGATCCACGGCCCCGCGCCCACCGCAGTGTCCACCGACCCCGTGAGCGCGGTGGCGGTCACCGAGACGTCCCATGTGTTCATGCCCATGACGCGGGCGAACGAGTTCTGGTGCGGCTTGGTGATGTCGACCTGCACGGTGGCACCGTGCGGCAGCAGGGACACCGTGACCGCCACGGTGGAGCCGGCGCCGTCGGTGTAGCCGTTGCCTGTCGCGGACGCCTTCGCAGCGCTCGTCGCCGCCGTCATGGATGCTGCGGCGTTCTTGGTGCTCATGTACGTGTTCAGGTAGGCGTTGGCGCCGGCAAGGGCCGCCAGATCCGCCCCGTTCTGCTCGCCGCGCCGCTGGTTGAAGGCGTCGCCGCCGTCGAGCACCAGCCCGACCATGGCGACCACGGCCACGATGCCGAGGGCGAACAGGACCAGGATCTGGCCCTGCCCGCCGTCGGGGGACGTCGCTCGGTTCATCACGTGCCTCGCCTTCATGGGATCTGGCTCGAGCCGGTGGCGCTCAGGGTGATGGAGCCGCCGAAGCCCATCAGCGTCAGGGGCTGGTAGACGGAGGTGACCGTGACCTGCACGTAGTCACCGGAAGTGCACGGGAGGTCGCTGCTGGGCGTGCCGTCCACCTTCATGCAGGCGAACGTCGGGTTCGACATGCCCGGCGTCAGGCCCTGCTGGACGGCGACGCGGTCTGCCGTCTGCGGCGAGGCGCCAAGGACCAGGCCCGGATACACGGCGGTGACGCGTGCGATCTCGCGGGCGGCCTCTGAGAGGCCGTTGTACGTGTAGACGCCGCGGCCTAGGTCGAACACCGCGATCAGCATCAGCAGGAAGATGGGGATGGCGAGCGAGAACTCGACGAGTGCCTGACCGGCCGAGTGGTCGCGCCTCGGATCACGAAGTCCGTTCATTTCAGCGTCGTGATGTAGGCCTGGTAGGAGGACACCCCGCTCGGCGTCGTCACCGTCAGGGTCACGAGGTATGTCGTGCCTTTGTTGCCGTTCCCGTAGGCGTGGGTCGTCGTCGACGTATCCGTGCCGCCCGCGGCGGTCGTCCCGTCGCCGAAGTCCCACCGCCAGTACGAGATGGCGCAGCTCCCGCTGGTCGGTGTTGACGTGCTCGAGAACGACACCGGCCCGTTCTTGTCGGTCTGCGAGGACGAGAAGCCCACCTGTGGCGGCGCGCAGGTCGGGGTGGGCGTCGGCGTCGCCGATGCGCTTGCGCTCGCCGATGCGCTGGCCGACGCGGAGGCCGAGGCGGAGGCGCTCGCCGAGGCGGAGGCGCTCGCCGAGGCGGAGGCGCTCGCCGACGGGCTCGCGAGGCCGGTCCCCGGCGGCGTGATGATCACGTTCGCGGTCGCAGCCTTGGCAAAGGTCACGTTCGAGCCGCCCGTGAACGCCCAGAGCAGTGGCGTGAGCACGTGGAAGTGGCCCGTGACGGTGACTGTCACCGTCGTCCCGTAGTTCAGGGCGCAGCTCGGGCTGCAGGTCATCGCCACATCCGAGGCGCCGATCGACACCATTCCGCTCTGGTCTTCCGTCGTCGCCGCGCACACGACCGGGTTGGTCGTCGCGTTGCATGCGCTGCCGGCGGAGAAGCCGGTGGGCTGCGTGGCGGCCACCATGGCGGCGGCACGTGCGCTGTTCGCCACGGCGATCTCGGCGTAGAACACGCGCCCGAGGTCGATCGCCGCGAGAAGGAGGATCAGGAGGACTGGCGTCACGAGCGCGAGCTCCACGAGGGCCTGGCCCCGCGAGATCGAGCGACCGTGCCGCCGAAGGGCGAACCACGCCCGGTGCGCACGGCCGGAGTGCCGGACAGCCTTGGCGGGCGCCAGCGTGCGAGGACGCGGCACGCGGTGCGGGACCCTGTCGGGTCGCGTGATAGCCATTCAGTCTCCCCCGGCGAGCATGCGGCTGGAGTGCATCGGGACTCCAAGTCGGCCGGTCGGGAGGACGCTACGCGGCGGTGGTGCGTCCACGCGATCACCAGAAAGTAATGGCCCTCGGCCGCCGGACTGCGATGGGAGGACGCGCTGCGCGAGCGCGAAACCGACGACCGCCTGGTCGCGTGTCTGGGGCTGCCGGTGCCGCGGTCGCGGCCGCTGTGCTCGCATGCGCTGTCTCCAACGGGGACGCTCGTCGGTGATCGACAGTCGCAAGCCAACCTTACGGGGGCACTTGCGGGGAGCCCATCCGATCGGTCATGGCGGGGGGTACTTTCGGTCGCGGGCGGTCAGGCGCCTCGGACACGCGCGGCCAGGGCACCGCAGGCGACCGAGAATCGAACGGGGCGCCCGAAGGCGCCCCGTTTCCCCGGCGGTGGCATTCCGACCTAGTTGGTCAGGCGGACGATGTACGCGCCGAACGCGCTCGGCTCGATCGCCCCTGTGCACTGGCCCGCGGCCTGCTCCGCCGGCGTGCATTCGCCCACGGTCATCGGCTGGCGCTTGAAGTCGCTGATGAAGTAGCCGCTGATGGTCTTGCTGCTGCCGCCCTGCGCGCTGACGACGTGGAACATCGCCCAGCCGTAGAAGCAGCCGTTCTGGTAGCTCGTGGGCGAGGTGCAGTCCGGGTTTCCCGGGCCGACGATCGGGACCGGGACGTCCTTCCCGGCGAGGTACGTGTTGACGTCGCCGAAGAGTGCGGTGTGGTTGCCCTGGTTGTGCTGGCCGAGGTACTGGCCGATGTCGAAGGTGGCCGTGACCACCGAAGTGCCGTTGATGATGTTCGCGACCTCGCTCGTGTTCACGTTGTTGTTGCCGTTGAAGTCCGTCCAGGCGATGTCGGTGGCGTCGACCGGATAGTCGCCGTTCTGGTCGCCGAACGGCGTGTCGGTCGTGTACTTCGGCGTGCCGTCCGGGTTGAACGCGCCCACGCTCATCGTCCAGGGCGCGGCGCCGACGGCAGTGTCGACCGTGCCCGTGACAGCGGTCGCGGTAACCGAGACGTCCCACGTGTTGAAGCCCATGACGCTGGCGAAGGCGTTCTTGTGCGGCTTGGTGATGTCCACCTGAACGCTGGCACCATGGGGCAGCAGGGAGACCGCGACGTTGACCGTCGCTCCGAGCGTCCCTGAGAAGCCGTTGGCGGAGGCGGAGGCTGCCGCTGCCGCGGTCGCGGCTGAGGTGGCCGACGAGGAGCTGCTGGTCGAGAAGTAGTCGTTCAGGTACGCGTTGGCGCCGGCGAGTGCGGCCAAGTCGGCGCCGTTCTGCTCGTCGCGTCGCTGGTTGAACGTGTCGCCGCCGTCGAGCACCAGGCCGACCATGGCTACGACGGCAACGATGCCCAGCGCGAACAGCACCAGGATCTGCCCCCGCGGCCCCGGGCGGGTAGGGGTTGACACGGTCAGGTGAGGTCTCAGCGTCATGGGATCTCGCTCGAGCTGCTTGCGGTGAGGGTGATGGAGCCGCCGAAGCCGAGGAGGCTCAGCGGCTGGTAGACGGAGGTGACCGTGACCCGGACGTAGTCGCCCGACGTGCACGGGTTGTCGCTGCTCAAGGCCCCGTCAACCGAGACGCAGGCGTAGGTGGGGGTGCTCATGCCCGGTGTCAGGCTCTGCTGGACAGCCACTCGTTCGGCCGTCTGCTGCGAGGCACCGAGGACCAGCCCGGGGTAGACGGCCGTGATGCGCGCGATCTCGCGGGCCGCCTCTGAGAGGCCGTTGTATGTGTACACGCCGCGCCCGAGGTCGAACACCGCCACCAGCATCACGACGAAGATCGGGACGGCTAGGGCGAACTCGGCCATCGCCTGACCGAGATCGCTGGGGCGCCTTGTGCCCGCCACGTTGCGTCTTCCCCGCTGTCTCATGGCAGGGTGTGAACCGTGCCGATGTAGGAGTACAGGCCGCTCGGCGTCGTGACGGTCAGCGTCACGCTGTAGTTCGTGCCTTGGCTGGCATAGGCGTGCGAGGCCGTCGAGACGGCGCCAGCGCTCGTCTGCGAGTCGCCGAAGTCCCAGTTCCAGTACGAGATGGCGCACGACCCGCTGGTGGGGGTCGAGGTGCTCGTGAAGTCGACCGGCTTGTTCTTGTTCTGCTGCGTGTACGAGAAGCCGACCACCGGCGGCGTGCAGGCGGAGGCCGAGGCCGACGCGCTTGCGCTGGCGGACGCCGAGGCGCTGGCCGAGGCGAGCCCCACTCCCGGCGGCGTGACGATGACGTCGGCCGTGGCCGACTTGCTGAACGCCACATTCGAGCCGCCGGTGAACGCCCACAGCAGCGGCGTCATCACCTGGAAGTGCCCGGTGACGGTCACGGTGACCTGCGTGCCATAGGCCAGCGAGCAGGACGGGCTGCAGGACATCGCCACGTCCGCCGTGCCCACCGAGACCAAGCCGCCCTGGCCCTCCGTGGTGGCGGCGCACACGACTGGGTTGGTCGACGCGTTGCAGGGGCTGCCGGCGGCGAAGCCGGTGGGCTCGGTGGCCGCGACCATCGCGCCCTCGCGCGCGCTGTTCGCCACGGCGATTTCCGCGTAGAACAGCCGGCCAAGGTCGATCGCGGCCAGGAGGAGGAGCAGCAGGATCGGGGTCACCAGGGCCAGCTCAACCAGAGCCTGGCCACGGGAGATCGAGCGCTGGTGGCGCCGGAAACCGGCCCATGCCCCGTGCGCACCATCGGTACGACGGCCCGTCCTGGCGGGCGCGGGCATGCGCTGCGGCGGCATGCGGTGAAAGACCCGTGCGGGTCGCCCTGACTCCATTGACACTCCCCCGGCCAACCGAATGGCTGAAGTGCTTCATGGCTGGTTATGGACCGCCAGGGTCGCCCCATGCCGGCGTTTGTCCTCGGTGCGTACGCCAGTCAGTGACGGCGTTCGCTACGAGGCCCAAGAGTACTAGGACGACAGCCTAGATCCCTCCGTCAGATGACGCACGCATTTCGGTGCCGCGGTGCACCGGAAACAGCGTGGGCCTGGGCGGCTCCGGCCGAAGTCGGCCAACGACCACCGATTCAGCGGATCAGCTGGACTCCGAAGGAGGTCTCGAGCGAGCCGTAGCCCGTCCCAACGGCCGTCGACGGGGTGCTGATCGACGTGAACCAGCCCTTGAGGCATGCTGTCGCGCCGTTGCCGCCGCCGATCACGGTCCCGGGCGAGCTGTTGCACTCTGGCTTGTTGTTACCTTGGATGTAGGCGTGATCGAGGATGAACCCCGCCACCGACGGGATGTGGTAGTAGAGGTTGTTACCGGTTCCCGTGTTCAGGTCGCCAGCGCTGAGGCCCGAGCACTCCGCGGGGCTCGTTGCCGGGTTCTGCTGCCCGCCGACAACCTTCACGTCGGTGGTGCAGTCATACAGCGGGATCGTGATGAGCTGGTCCTTGCCGGGTTCATACGTGCCGACGACGTTGCCAGCGTAGGTGTTGACGTCAGACTCGACGGCGTTGGTGTTGCCGGTCTGGGCGTTGATCCACAACGGGAGGAACAGCGGCGGATTGTCGGGGACGCGGATGTCCTGGCCAAGGTCGGCGACGCCCCCTCCGTCCTCGGGCTGGATCGCCAAGAACCCGACGCTGCCCGCGGCCGTCCCGCAGATCTGGATGATCGACTCGTTGGTCGAGGTGAGCGGCGTGCCCGAGGGGATGACGTTGTAGGCCAGCCAGTGGTTGAAGTCGAGCTTATTGGTGCTTGAGCACTCGGTCAGGTTCGTGGGGAAGGTGATCGGGAGGAAGCCGCAGGGCGTCCCGGCCGGGCAGATCGAGTCCTGCGCTCCGGCCACCGCCGTGGCGGCAGCGCTAGCTGTGAACTGCGTGATGCCGATCGCACCGGCGACGAACGTACGGAACCCCCGAGAACCGTACACGGCAACGCCGCACGCTGATGCAGCTGTGCCTGGAGAGGTCGTCGTCGTCCCGGAGGAGTAGTAGGGCAGCGGGCACTGTGGATTGCCCGAAGCATCCGGCAGGACCGTCGGGATCACACCAGAGCCCACGGCCACAGCCGTTGGCAGCGAGTTGCACGGAGGCGCCGCACTCGTCTGGTTGCTGAGGATGCAGTTGCCTGCGACCGTCGTGTAGTACGCCGTCTCGTTCGAGATGCCGTTCTGGCTCGCGATCGTCGTGACGGCCGTATTCACGTCCGCATCGGTCTTGGGCAACAGGGTGCCGCCAATCTGAACTGCAACGTTGTTGACCAACACCGTCGCACCGGCGTCGGCGGCCGCGTCCACGCCGTTCTGCGTGACGCGCTGCTGTGCAAAGGCATTGCCGCCGTCGATCACGACCGCGATCGCTGCCATGAGCGCAACGACCGCCACCGCGAAGATGACAAGGGTCTGTCCAGCGGCCCCCCGACTGCCAACACTGCGCCCACCTGCGCGGAACATCAGACGAGTCCTCCCAAGGATTGCCGGACCCCCTGGCCTCTCGGTCACGGGATCGGGCAACCGGCGCCCGTGCAGGCGCTCTCGATCACCTGCTCGGTCTTTGACGTCATGGAGATAGGCCCTACCAGGTTGCCGATCAGGGGCGTGATCGGCGTGTAAGTCGCCTTGACCACTACCGTGGCTACACAGCCAGGCGCGGTCGGGGAGCACGGCGTGGCCATGTCGGCCAGGGTGAACGTCGTGCAGACCCCGGCCGTCCCCGTCGGGACCCCACCGGTGCAACTTGAGGCGCCGGAGAAGTCCAAAGACGTCGCCTGCGCTTCAGCCCGAGCCGTGATGTCAGCGGTGTTCTGGTTCACGATTGCTGTCCGCCCACCCTCGCGGGCGGCATTCGAGATGGCGTTGTAGATGAAGATCCCACGCCCGACATCGAACATCGCCAAGGCGATGAGGACGAGAACCGGGAAGAGGAGCGCGAACTCCACGAGCGCTTGTCCTCCGGCGCGCGAGCTGCGCCAGATCTGCGACACCCACATCGCTACGGACCCACGGTGATCTTGAACGTCGCGCAATCCTGCTGCGTGTTGTCCGAGTTTGCTGGCGACTCCGTATTGACCTTGTAGTTCCCGTTGCCCAGCGAGGCGGTGAAGTTCGATGGAACGAACCCGGCACTCGCCCACGCTGTCGTCGCGGTGTTCACCTTCATGGTGAGGAAGGCAGGCACCATGCACATCGCCGGGGTGCCGGTGGGGGTCGGGGTTGGTGTCGCCGTGGGCACCGCCGTCCCTACGGGCACCCCGCCGATGAGTCCAGCCTTGACCTGAAAGACTGAGGAGGCTCCGAGGTCCACTTGAGAGCCCAGGGCCGCGGTGATGAAGGGCGTGATCGGGTGGAAACCGCACGAGAGGCTGACCTGGACGCGATCACCGATGTTAGAGCCCCCGTCGAGGAAGCTCGGGTCGGGCCACGCTGTCGGCACATCGCAGTTGATGGTCGTGGCGTCAGAGTTGAGGGCGGCCTGATAGTCAGATCCCGGGCCCCATGACGCGGTCGGATAGCTGGCCGCGTAGTTGGCGCCGATCCTTGCCATGTTCTGGACGGCGACCCACCCGAAGTAGAGACGCCCGACGTCGATGATCAGGAGGAGCATCACCATCAGCACCGGCAGGATCAGGGCGAACTCCACGAGCCCCTGACCTCTACCGCGGCGGCGCGACTTGCCGCCCCGCCGCGCCCGCGCAGGCGCAGAGGGTCGGCCTGCGCCTCTGCGTGGCGAAGGCGGCTTCCCATTCAGGAGCCGCTCCCCGGACTGGTCGCGGGCCGCCGTCCGGCGACTCCTCTCCCCAATGTGCATCGCGCTCCCCCGAGCAGCATGCGCCGCCGTCGCAGCCGGGACGTGGAGACCCAGGCTCTCCCCTCGGGTCAATGCTGCGTGACGTGGTGCGGGTCGTAGTCTCGCGCCCGCACCTTGCATCACCCCTTACAGGAGTACCGGCGCTGCGCTAGTACCGGTGCTGCAGGGCAACGTCGTCAGCCCTCCTCCGGGGCCTCCGCCGGGAGCGAGATGACGAACGTGGCGCCGCGCCCGGGCTCGTTCTCGGCCATCTCGAGCTCGCCGCCCATCGCCCTGCACAGTTCGCGGGAGACGTAGAGGCCCAGGCCGCTGCCCTCGCCGCTGGGCCGCTCGGCGCCGCGCCCGAAACGACGGAAGAGCCGGTCCCGGTCGGCCTCGTCGACGCCCGGGCCGTGGTCGGCGATCGTGATCGTGAGCTCGCCGCCCGCAGGGTTCGCCACCACGCTGGCCTCGATGGTGGCTCGCCCGCCGTACCGCACCGCGTTGTCGAGCAGGGCCCACAGGACCTGGTCGAGCTGGTCGGGGTCGCCGAGGGCGAGCCAGCCCGCCGCGCGGTCGTCGACCGTGAACCTGACGTCATTCGCGCCCAGCGCCTCCCACGTGCGCCTCACGCGCGGCACGGGTGCGAACACCTCGAGTCGTGGCCGAAGGGCGCCCGACTCGATGCGGCTGACGGTGAGCAGCTGGCGGACCATCCGCGACAGGCGGTCCGCCTGCTCGGTGATGATCGCGAGGCGCCGGTCCGGAGTCTCCGCGGCCATCTGCTGCGCGTAGCCGGCGATGCTGGCGAGGGGCGTCTGGAGGTTGTGCGACACGCCCCGGAAGAAGTCGTCCTTCGCCTCGTCGAGGTCACGGAGCTGGCGGTTCTGCCGCTCGACGCGGGTGTAGAGCTCGGCGTTGCGCACGGCGGCCGCCACCTCGACGGCGAACAGCTCGAACAGGTCCTGGTCGGCGCGCTCCCATGGGCGGGTGGCCGGCAGGTGCCCCACCGCGATCCCCTGCGCCTCGCCGTTGGCGACCAGGACGGCGCGGACGGGGATGGGCTCGCCGGGGACCGGCTCCTCGTAGGGGATCTCGCGCGGGTCGATGAGGAGGACCTCGCAGTCGATCATCCCGAACGCCTCACGGGCGGCCCCCGCGGCCCGGTGGGCCAGCTGGTCGGGCGCCTCGCCCACCGTGGCGCTCTCGACGATGTCGAGGACCCGCCGGAGCTCGCGGGTCCGGCGCGCCAGGTCGCGCGCCAGGCGGGTGTGGCTCTCGGCGAGGCGGCTCAGCTCGTCATCGCCCGGGAGCTCGGGGCTGGTGGGCTCCTCGCCCGCGGCCGCCCGCTCGACCGAGTCCGCGATCGCCCGCAGGGGTGACGTCAGCTCCGATGCCAGCAGGAGCGCGAGCAGGAGCGCGAATGCCACGGCCACGGCCACCGCGAGCAGCAGGACGCGCGCCATGGTGGCGCCGGGGTCCGTCGTGTCCACGAACAGCAGGGTCACCGCGCCGAAGCCGAGCACGGGCAGGATGCCGGCGATGACCAGCGCGGCGGTCAGCCTGACCCGATAGGAGAACCGGCCAGCCCGATACGGGGGCGGAGACTGATCGGGGTGGCGCGGGACGCTCACGCCTGCTCGGCGTCGGCGGCGCCCACCAGCCGGTAGCCGATGCCCCGCACCGTGAGCAGGTGGACGGGCTTGTTGGGGTCCACCTCCACCTTCTGGCGAAGGCGACGCATCGTGACCCAGACGTAGCTCGGGTCCGCGTCGTCGGTGTCAGCCCAGCCGCGGGCGAGGAGCGTCTCGGTGGTGACGGTCTGGCCCAGGTTGGCCGCCAGCGCGTACAGCAGGCGCGACTCCGTGGGCGTCAGCTGGACCGACTCGCCGGCGACGACGGCCTCGCGTCGGTGCAGCTCGAGCGCGAGGTTGGGGCCGAGCTCGAGGCGCTGGCGGGGCACGCGGTCGCCCATGCGGCGCAGCACGCGCGTGATGCGGGCGCGCAGCTCAGGGTAGTGGTAGGGCTTGGTGACGTAGTCCTCGGCGACCTCCTCGAGGAGGTCGGCCTTGGAGTCGGCGGTGTCGATGGCGGAGAGGACGATGATCGGCAGGTCCGCGCGCGCCTTCACGTCGCGCGCGAGCGTCACGCCGTCCTTGCGCGGCATCAGCATGTCGATGATCAGCAGGTCGGGCCACGCCACCGACAGGCGGCGCAGCGCCTCCTCGCCGTCACGGGCCGTTGACACGACGTAGCCGTCGGCGCGCAGCTGCTCCGCGAGGATGACGAGCAGGTTGGGGTCGTCGTCCACGATGAGGATCCGCGGTGCCGCGCCGACCGGGCCGGGTCCCATGTGCAGCATGACCGGAGCATAGCGGGGCGGGGAACGCGGGTGGCGATGCCTTGGCGGGGCGGGGGTATGCGGTCGTGCGCGGATTGTCACTGGCCGGGTCGTGGCGTCGCTGGCCGGGTCGTGGCCCTATGGGAGGATGCAGCGCTGGGTGGGCCGACCCATGGCCATTCTGTCCCGCGCCGGCCCCGACATCCGCCACTCGGGCCATGAGCCGGCCCGTGCGGAGTGGGAGCGGACCATAGGACCACTGGGCGGCCCGACATCGAACGAGGCGATGAGAAGAGGCGATCTGGGACGCGGCCCGACCTGGGAAGAGGAGGGGGCGCTTCGCGAGAGGGGCCGCTTCGCGAGACGGCCCGCCGGCCGAACGGCGCCGGCCGAACGGCGCGTCCACAGGCCGGCCCGCCCACCGGCCGGCCCGCCCACCTGCTGGAGCCTGCGCGCCGACCGATACACTCACCCTCCGATGTCCGACCTCCCGATCCGCCCCTACGAGCGCCGCGAGGCCGCTTTCCAGCCCTGGGATCCCGCAACCGTCGACGTGGCACGCGAGCTCGCCCGCCTGATCGACACGGCCCGGCCGGGGACGGTAGCGCACCACGTGGGCTCGTCGGCGGTCCCGGGGATGCCCGGCAAGAACTACGTGGACCTGGGCGTCGAGGCGTCGCCGGACGACATCCCGCTGATCGCGGAGGCGGTCCGCTCGCTCGGCTTCCAGCCTCAGGATGCCGTCGGCGCGTTCCCGCCGGCGCGGCCGATGTTCCACGGCACCGTGCTCCATGCCGGCAAACCGTACCCGGTACACCTCCACGTCATGCCCGTGGGCCGCGGCGAACTGGCCGAGCAGCTTGGCTTCCGCGATGCCCTCCGCTCCGACGCCACGCTCCGCGATGCCTACGCTGCCGAGAAGCAGCGCGCGGTCGACGCGATCCCCGTCAAACCCGCGGCGCCGTCGGATTCGGCCTCTGCCTACACGATCGGGAAGTCGGACTTCGTCCAGGCGACGCTCTACGACCTGGGCCTTCGGCGCGGCCCGGCCGACATGGGCGACCCCATCGCGCCCGGTGGGACGATCGGCTTCCTCGGCGGCGGCCAGCTCGGCCGGATGATGTCGTTCTACGCCCGGGCGATGGGGTATCGCGTGGTGGCGCTCGACCCCGACCCGGCATGCCCGATGGCCGCCGTGGCCGACGATGTGGTCGTCGGCCGGTACGACGACGCGGCCGCCGCCCGCCGACTCGGCGCCATGTCCGACGTCGTCACCTACGAACTGGAGCACGTAGGGCTCGAAGCCGGCCGCGCCGCGGCCGAAGGCGCCCCCCTCCGCCCCGGCCTCAAGGCGCTCGCCGCGACCCAGGACCGCCTCGCCGAGCGCCGCTTCCTGCGCGACATCGGCGAGCAGACCGCGCCGTGGCGCGAGGTGCGCGGCGTGTCCGAGGCGAAGGCGGCGGCCCGCGAGCTCGGCCTGCCGATGCGCCTCAAACTGCCCGTCGGCGGATACGACGGCCGGAGCCAGGTCCGCGTCGACGACGAGGCGCGGGTCGAGGCGTCCGTGGCGTCCCTGGGCGGGCTCGACGGCTGTCCGCTGCTGGCCGAGGGCGAGATCGACTACGAGGCCGAGCTCTCCGTGGTCATCGCGCGCGGCCGTGACGGGCGCACGCTCGCGTATCCGATCTCGCGCAACGTGCACGACGCGGGCGTTCTCGCGGAGAGCGTGGCGCCGGCGCCGTTCCCCGAGCCGATTCCGTATGTCGCGAGGGAGGTCGGCGACTGGGTCGCCCGCAAGCTCGACCTGGTGGGCGTGATGACGGCCGAGCTCTTCCTCACGCGGGCCGGCCTGCTGGTCGTCAACGAGCTGGCGCCTCGGGTCCACAACAGCGGCCACTGGACGATCGAGGGCGCCGCCACAAGCCAGTTCGAGCAGCACCTGCGCGCCATCCTCGGCCTGCCGCTCGGCTCGGTCGCGCCCCATGGCGCTGCCGCCATGGTCAACCTCTTGGGCACCGGGCCGGACCGCGATGCCCGGTTGGCCGGCGTGGCGCAGGCGCTCTCGGACCCGGGTGTCCACGTGCACGTGTACGGCAAGCGCCGGGTGTTCGAGCGGCGCAAGATGGGGCACGTGACCGTGGTCGGCCGTGACGTCGACGAGGCACTGGATCGGGCGCGCCGGGCGCGTGCCGCCCTGACCTGGGAGGAGTGACGGTGGCCGAGGGACCGAGGGTCGGGATCGTCGGCGGCAGCCGCTCGGACTTCCCCGTGCTCGAGAAGGCGCAGGCGGTGCTCGATGAGCTGGGCGTCCCGTGCGAGGTGCGTGTGGTGTCGGCTCACCGCACCCCCGACCACCTGTTCGCGTACGCAGAGACGGCCGAGGCGCGCGGGATCCGGGTGATCATCGCAGGCGCCGGCGGTGCGGCCCACCTTCCCGGGATGCTCGCCGCCAAGACGCAGCTGCCGGTGATCGGCGTGCCGATCCCGACCCAGCACCTGGGCGGGCTCGACTCCCTCCTGTCCATCGTGCAGATGCCGCGAGGCATCCCGGTGGCCACCGTGGCGATCGGGAACGCGGACAACGCGGCGCTGCTCGCCGCCTCGATCCTGGCACTGTCCGACTCGGGGCTCGCGGAGCGGCTGCGGGCCCGCAGGGCCGCCCAGACGCAGTCGGTCCTCGACGACCCGTCCAACGACGAGGCGCTCGAGGGCTGACGCGGCCGCGACCAGTGGTGCTGGCGGCCGCGATCGCCGGCGGTGCTTCCGGCCGCGATCGCCGGCGCCAGCCCGGCCCCGTGTTGGTCGACACCAGCCGGCCGCTATGTCCGGGGGCTGCCCTCAGCGGAGAAGGCCGAGCAGCAGCACGCCGCCGAGCACCATCGAGCCGACGACGATGGTCCCGTCGGAGAAGGTGACCCCGCCGAGATCGCGAGCCGAGCGCTGACGCCAGACGTGCCGAGCGTTGCCGAACGCGAGGGCCGCGGCAACGACGGCGATCACCAGCTGCGCCGCGGCGGCTTGAATGCGGCTCCAGGGGTAGATGCCGGTCGCCGCGAGGGCGATGTCGAGCACCGCGAAGATGGTGATGGCGCCGCCCACCACGAGGCTGATCTGGAATTCGCGGAGCAGCCTCGCGTCCCGGTCCATCCGTCCTCCCTGCATCGCGCCTGCGCGCCGAGTGATCTTGGCGCGCCGGAGGGCCGGGCGGCAACTCGGCTGCTCGGCGCGGCGGCGGCCCCGACGGCAACTCGGCTGTTCGGCCCGGCGATGGCGCCGCGCGCGTAGACTCGGTGCCGTGACGGACGATGATCGCTGGCAGCCCGGCATGCCCGTCCTGGATCGCCAGCCGGTCCGGGCGGCTGCGGGCCTGCCTGCGTCGCTCGCCAACCTGCCGCCGCGTTCGGTGCCCGAGACCGACCCCACGCCGCTCCAGAAGCACTTCGTCCTGCTGTCGGCCCCAGCACTCGTCCTCGGCGCGATCGCGATCACGGCGCTCGAGATGGGCGCGGGATTCGACGCCTGGATCGTGCGGCTGAGCGTCCTCGTCGCAGCGCCCCTCCTGCTTGCCACCACGCTCGACGCGACGGTCCGGATCTGGCGGTCCGCCTGGGCCTGGATGCCGGTCGACCGCGGGCGCGGCCTGTTCCGCCTCACGTGGCTGATCGTGGCGGCCGTGTTCCTCGCGCTGATCATCGCGGCCGTGGCTTTGGTACTGGGGATCGGCAGGTGAGGGCGCCCCGATGAGCGAGCGGCTGCTCGACGACGAGGAGCGCCGCATGATGGCGGCGGTCGGCCGCGGGCCCGATGGACGATCCACCGACATCCCGTCCGGCGGCGGCGCGCCGCACTGGCTGCTGTCCATGCTCAACTACTGCTCCCGCTGCGGCGCGGAGCTGGTGCTGACAATCCCGCCCGACGAGAACCGTGAGCGCCTGGCCTGCCCCGACTGCGGACAGGTCGCCTACATCAACCCGCGGATGGTCGTCACCACGCTGCCGGTGGACGCGGAAGGGAACCTGATCCTGATCCGGCGCGGCATCGAGCCCGGCTACGGCTCATGGGCGCAGCCGGGCGGGTTCCTGGAGGTGGATGAGACCGTGAGCGAGGCAGCCGTCCGGGAGACCCTGGAGGAGACCGGATACGTCGTGCGGCCGGGCGAGCTGATCGGGATGTACTCGCGGCTCGAGGCAGCCGTGGTCACGCTCGCGTTCGAGGCCGCCGTGGTCGGCGGCGAGGCGAAGCCGTGCGACGAGGCGCTGGAGGTCGTGCCGTTCCGGCCCGCTGACATCCCGTGGGACGAGATCGCGTTCACAACCTCCTACTGGGCCATCCGTGACTGGGTGACGCGACGCCATCCCGAGGTGGAGGTGCCGCACACGTTCCTTGGGCGCAACCGGCTGTAGGGCGTTCCGTCGTCTGCCTCTCCGTCTCGCCGCGCCCGTCTCGCCGCACCGACTAGGAGTCGCGGGCGCGCGCTTCACGCGGCCGGGCGTCTCGACGCGGCCGAGCGTCTCGCGGCGGGCGCGGCGCGTGTCACGCAGGCGCGCATCTCGCCGCGGGCGGCGCCCTAGCTGATGTCCACGAACACGTTCTTCACCTCGGTATAGAGCTCGAGCGCCTCCATCCCGAGCTCGCGGCCGATGCCCGACTGCTTGTAGCCGCCGAATGGCGCCTCGACGTGGACGCTGCTGTTGGAGTTGACGGAGATCACGCCCGACTTGAGCGCCTTGGCCGACCGGATGGCCCTGGCCATGTCGCGTGTCCAGATCGATCCGGACAGGCCGTACGGCGAGGCGTTCGCGAGCCGCAGCGCCTCCTCCTCGGTGTCGAAGGGGATCACGCCAACGACGGGGCCGAAGATCTCCTCGCGGGCGATCCTCATCGCGGGCGTCATCCGGTCGAAGACCGCCGGCATCAGGTACGCGCCGTCGGCCAGGGCGGGGTCGGTCGGGCGGACGCCGCCGGTCACCAGCTGCGCGCCTTCGTCGAGGCCTGACGCGACGTAGTCCTCGACCTTCGCCCGCTGCTTGAACGACACGAGCGGGCCCACCTCGGTGGCGGGGTCGGACGGGTCGCCAACCCTGACGTTCTCGGTCGCCTTCGCGAACAGCTCCACCACCTGCTCGTGCACCGAGCGCTCGACGAAGATGCGGCTGCGGGCGCAGCAGTCCTGGCCGCAGTTGTCGAAGACGGCGTACGGCGATGTGGCCGCGAACTTCTCGAGGTCGGCATCGGCGAACACGATGTTGGGGCTCTTGCCGCCCAGCTCGAGGCTGACCTTCTTGATGGTCCCGGCGGCCGTCCGCATGATCTCCTGGCCGGTGGTGGTCTCGCCCGTGAAGGCGATCTTGCCCACGCCAGCGTGCGCCGCGAGGCCTCCGCCGACGACCGGGCCGGGGCCGGTGAGCACGTTGAGCACGCCGGCCGGGAGGCCGGCCTCTAGCGCGAGCTCGCCCAGCCGCAGAGCGGTGAGGGGTGAGTAGGACGCGGGCTTCAGGATCGCGGTGTTGCCGGCCGCGAGTGCGGGCCCGACCTTCCACGCGGCCATCATGATCGGGAAGTTCCAGGGCACGATCAGGCCCACGACGCCGATCGGCTCGCGGAGCGTGAAGTCGAAGCCGGGCCGGTGGGTCGGGATCGTGGCGCCGTGGATCTTGGTCGTGGCCCCTGCGTAGAACTCGAGGACCCTCGCGACTTGGCCGACCTCCCAGCGGGCGCCGCTGATGGGCTTGCCGATCTGGCGGGACTCGACCTGCGAGAGCTCCTCCTCGTGGGCCCGGACGACCTCCGCGAAGCGGAGCATGAGGTGGCCCCGGTCGGCGGCCGAGAGCTGCGACCACTCGCCCTCGAAGGCGCGCCCGGCGGCGGCCACTGCGCGGTCCACATCCTCGGGCCCGCCCGAGGGGACCACGCCCACGACGGTTCCGCCGTGCGGCTCGACCACCTCGAACGTCTGGCCGTCCGCTGCCGCGACGAGCTCGCCGCCGATCACCATCCGGTAGTCGCTCATGGAATCGTGGTCTCCTCGCGCCGCGCCCGCGGCGCCGTCTCGGGGCGGGCGGGGACGCGCCCGGATGTCTGGCTGACGATTCTATGCCGGGCCTCCTGACGGCCGCGCCCGGGTCCTGACGGTCGGACCGGCGTTGCGCGCAGCCCGGCGGACGAGGCCGTCTCCAGCGGACTGCTTCGAATACCTGGTTCGGCTTGCCCGTGAATGGCTAGGATCAGGGGCATGCAACCCGTCGGCCGGATCGCGAGGGGAAACTGGCTCGGCCGGGCCCTGCGGGTGTTCTCCGAGGCGGTCAGCGGCCACCACCTCCGCGCGTGGTTCGCGGTCGTGCTGCTGTGCGCGGCTGTCGGCACCGCAGGCTACGTGGTGCTGTTCGGCTGGAGCGTCTCGGACGGGCTGTTCATGACCGTCATCACGATGACGACCGTGGGCTTCCAGGAGGTCCGCAACCTCGACGGGTTCCCCGAGCGGGCGTGGACGATGCTCCTGTCGGTCGGGGGAGTGGCGATCATCTTCGGCACGATCGGGATCGTCGCCGAGACCATCATCAGCGAGGCCGCGAGTGGCCGTCGGGAGGTGAGGCGGATGCGCGAGGCGGTGGCGGCGCTTCACGGCCACTACATCGTGTGCGGCTACGGTCGAGTGGGATCGACGGTGGCCCGGGAGTTCGAGCACACCGGCGAGCAGCTCGTGATCATCGACGTGCTGCAGGGATCACTCGAGCGGGCCACCAGGGCGGGCCACCTGGTGGTCGAGGGCGATGCCACCGACGACGCCACCCTGCGGGCCGCGGGCGTGGAGCGGGCGAGGGGCTTGGTCGCCTGCATCGACTCCGACGCGAACAACGTGTACGTGGTGCTCTCGGCACGGTCGATGAACCCTGGGCTGTTCATCGTGGCGCGCGCGAACACCGAGGGCTCGGAGGCGAAGCTCATCCAGGCGGGCGCCAACCGCGTCGTCTCGCCGTACACGAACGCCGGGCGCCGGATCGCCGAGCTGGCGGTCCGTCCGCACGTGGCCGACTACATCGACGCGGCGCTGTCCCACGGCAACCTGACCATCAGCCTCGAAGACGTGGAGGTGAGGGCGGGCAGCTCGCTGGTGGGTGTCACCGTGGCGGCGCTGCGTGCCGACGGCGTGGTGACGCTGGCGATCCTGCGCCAGGATGGCGACTATGAGCCCAACCCGCCCGACGCACGGTCGCTCGCGGTCGGGGAGCGGCTGATCGCGTCGGGCTCGCCGGAGGCGCTGGCCAGCGTGGCCGCGCGCGCATAGCGGGGTTCGCTGGCGGACCTCCCCGCTGGCGCGCGACGCGCAGGTCAGCCGGCGCCCCGCTCCCGCTCCTCGGCGGCCATCGCGGCGCCCACGATCCCGGCGTCGTTGAGCAGCTTGGCCGGGATCACCTCCGCCCGGACCGTCAACCTCGGGATGAACTTCTCGGAGCGCTTGGACACGCCGCCGCCGATGATGAAGAGCTGGGGCCAGAAGAGCTTCTCGATGGCCAGCAGGTGCTCGTCGAGGTCGGAGGCCCAGGCCTTCCACGACAGGCCGCGGCGTACACGCGCGGCGGCAGCCGATCGCCGCTCAGCGTCGCGGCCCCGGATCTCCATGTGCCCGAGCTCGAGGTTCGGCACGAGGGTGCCGTTGTAGAACAGCGCCGACCCGGTGCCCGTTCCGAGCGTGATGAGGAACACCGTGCCAGCGCGGCCGAGCCCGGCGCCGAACCGCATCTCTGCCACGCCGGCGGCATCCGCGTCGTTGATCAGGTGGACCGGGCGGCGGAGCACGCGCTCCATGGCGGCGTCGGCGTCGAAGTCGGTCCATCCCGGGTCCACGTTGGCGGCCGTCCGCGTGACGCCGTCGATGATGACGCCCGGGAAGCCCACGCCGACCGCGGTGTCGGGCGCAAGCTCGACCTCGTTGCCGATCCGCTTGACCAGGCGTGCGATCGATGCCATGACGGCCGCCGGGGCCGACGGCTGCGGCGTGGGCACGCGGTGGCGCTGGCTGACGAGCTCGCCCGTGTCGAGGTCGACGGCGGCGACCTTGATGCCGCTGCCCCCGATGTCCACCCCGATCGCCACGCGCCGGCCGGCGATCGAAGCGGCCGGGCCGGTGTGCGGGGCTGCCTTGTCCTCTTCGAGGCCCTCCTCCGGCGCGGCTTCGACCTGCTCCTCGGCCTCCTCGGCCGACTGGGCCGCGTCGGCCTCGTCAGGCTCGAACGCCTCGGCGGGCTTCTCCACGGCAGGGGCCTCCGCCGGCTGGTCGAGCACCGGCGCCACGGCCGGGGCGTCGGCCGGCTTCTCCACGGCCGGCCCATCCGCCGGACTCTCGAGCGCAGGAGCCTCGCCGTCCTCGGGGGCGTGGGGCTCGCGGGGCACTTGGGGCTCGCTGTCCAGCGGCGATCTCCCGTTCTCGAGGCGAGGGGAGTGGGCCCGGTCGTCGGCCAGGCCCACCGCCGTGCCGGTCAGAAGTAGTTGACGGTGATCCCGCCGTCGATCACGAAGTTTGCGCCGTTGGTCCAGCGGGATTCGTCGGAGGCGAGGTAGATCCCCACGTTGACGATCTCCTCGGGCTAGCCGAAGCGGCCGCTGGGGTTGCGGTTGAGGCGCAGGGTCTTGGCCGCCTCGTCCTTGAGGAGCCAGTCCATCAGGAGCGGCGTCTCGATCGGGCCGGGGCTGATGGAATTCGAGCGCACCCCGCGTCCGGCGAACTGGACTGCCAGGCTGCGCGTGAGCGCCATGACCGCGCCCTTCGACGCAGTGTATGCATCCTGCGGAACGGAGCAGCCGAGGATGGCCACGAACGAGGCGATGTTGATGATCGACCCGCTGCCCTGCTCGAGCATCTGCGGGATCGCGTACTTGCACCCCAGGAACACGCCCCGCACGTTGACCGCCATGACCTTGTCCCAGGTCGCGACGTCGGTGTCGATGACGGAGTGGTCCGCCTCGGGCATGATCCCGGCGTTGTTGTAGAGGGCGTCGACCCGGCCGTACGTGGCGACTGCGTGTTGGACCATCGCCCGCGCGTCGTCCTCGTCCGACACGTCGGCGCGGATGAAGGTCGCCTCGCCCCCAGCCGCCCTGACTGCGCTGACCACGCCCGCACCCGCCGCCTCGGAGACGTCGGATACGACAACGCGCGCGCCTTCCTTGGCGAACATCTCGGCGGCCGTCTTGCCCATACCGCTGCCGCCGCCAGTGATGATGGTGACCTTGCCGTCGAGTCGCATCGTGGCTCCGCTCTCGGGTGCTTCAGTGGTGAGTGGGGCAAGCGTAATCAACAAGGCCCCGAACGGTGCAGCGATTCGCGCCGGTCGGGTCGCGGGCACCGAGGGTCCCATCTCGAGGGCAGGACCTTCGCGTAGGTCCGCCGGAGGTGGTGCCGGCGTACAACACGTCCTGCGTCAAACGCTTCAAGCGAGGCCGAACCGGAGTTGGGAACCTCCAGACGGGTCAGGCGCGACCGATCGACGAAGACCGCGCGCGTCGTGCGGCGGACGGTGGTCCGGTGGTTCATCGCGCTCAGCGCGCCGTGGGTGGTCTTGACGGCGACCTTCGTGGCGCGCTCCGGCGGCGGGCCGGCCACGATCCTCCTCCTCGGCGCCGTCGGCAGCGCCCTGATCATCGCCTTCGGCACGCTGGGTCTCTGGAAGGTGCTGTCGCTGGTCGACCAGCTCGACCAGGAGCGCCACGGGCTGCGGCAGGCGTTCGACCAGGCCCGGCTCGACGCGCTGCGCGACGGCCTGACGGGAATGGGCAACCACCGCGCGTTCCAGGAGGAGGTCGCGGCCTTCGTCAGCGAGGCGCGGGAGACGGGCCAGTCGTTCGCGCTCCTGTACCTCGACGTGGACAACCTCAAGAAGGCCAACGACCTGAAGGGCCACGCCGCCGGGGACGACCTCCTCCGGACCACCGCCCGGATCATCACGGCGAACATGCGCCGCGCCGATCGCGGGTTCCGGGTGGGGGGCGATGAATTCGCGGTCCTGCTGGCCGACTGCAACGCGGAGCAGGGGCTCGTGATCGGGCGGCGCATCCTCGCCTCCGCGCTGAACGGGTCGTCGGGCACCGCCGCGACAGGTCCGTTCTCGGTGACCATCGGCGTGTCCGCCTTCCCCGCGCCAGCGGCCGACCGCCAGATGCTGCTCCACCAGGCCGACGCCGCGATGTACTGGGGCAAGCGCCACGGGCGGACCGACGTCCAGGCCTTCGACCCGGCGCGTCACGGGATGGCCGAGGACGAGCGCCCGCGTGACGAGCTGGCCGCCGCTGTGGCACGCGTGGCCTCGGGCAGGCTGCTGACCCCCGCGTACAAGGCGATCTACGACCTGCGGACCGGAGAGGTCGTGGGCTACGAGGGCTTGGTCCGCCCGCTGCCCGGGTCAGGCTTCGCGAACCCCAGCCAGCTGTTCGTGGCCGCGGAGTCGACCGGTCGGACCGTCGAGCTGGACTTCGCCAGCCTCGAGACCGTGATCGCCGGCGCCCGCCGCCTCGACGAGCCGATCTACCTGTCGGTGAACCTCTCCCCGCGCTCGCTCGAGACCGAGGCCTTCAGCCCGTTCGAGCTGCTGTCCCTGGCCCGCCGCTACGGGATCGACCCCACGCGCCTGGTGGTTGAGCTCACCGAGCGCGAGACGATCGAGGACCTCGCCCGCGTCCGGGCAGCCCTCGGCGCGCTTCGCCGCCACGGCGTGCGGACGGCGGCCGATGACGTCGGGGCCGGCAACGCGGGCCTGCGCCTGCTCTCCGAGCTGACCTTCGACGTGATGAAGATCGACCTGTCGCTCGTCCAAGCCGGCGCCACGCGCGAGTCGGCCGACGCTGTGCTGCACGCACTCCGCGACCTGGCTGTGCGGAGTGGCCAGTCGGTGGTGGCCGAGGGGGTGGAGACGCCCGAACAGCTGCGTGCGGTCATCGCGCTGGGCTTCGACCGGGCCCAGGGGTACCTCCTGCAGCGCCCGGGGCCTGCGCTCGACGCTCGCACCCTGAACCTCGCGGAGCTGGCGGACCCGGGCCGCGTGGCCGAAACGGGCAGCGTGGCCGACCCGGGCGGCGTGGCCGACCCGGGCCGCGCCGTCGTCCCGGTCTAGCGGAAGGGCCGATCACACCAGGACCGGGCGGCCCCGGCATCGGCCCGCCCGGTCTTCGGTCGGCTCGGCGTGCTGCGGCCGTCAGCCGCGCTCGAGGTACCGCTCGCGGTCCCAGTTGTGGACGACCGAGTCGTACTGCATCTGCTCGACCCTCGCGGCGTTGAGGTAGTGGGCCACCACGTCCTCGCCGAAGATCTCGCGGGCCGCCTCGGACCGCTCGAGCTCGATGATCGCCTCCCACAGGGCCCGTGGCATCCGCGGGTGCCCCTCGGCCACGTAGCCGTTGCCCTTGAACTCGGGCTCGAGCTCGAGGCCGTGCTCGATGCCGTACAGCCCGGCGCCGATCATCGCGGCGTAGGTGAGGTAGGCGTTCATGTCGCCGCCCGGAAAGCGGTTCTCGACATGGAGCCCGTCGCCGTGGCCCACGAGCCGGAATCCGGTGGTCCGGTTGTCTCGGCCCCAGACCACGTAGACGGGCGCCCACGAGAGCGAGGCGTACCGCTTGTAGGAGTTGACGAACGGCGCGATGAACGGGGCGAGCTCGCGCGACAGCTTCATCATCCCGGCCATGAACTGCGAGCCCTGCTCGGACAGGCCGTAGGGGCCCTCCTTCTCGTCCGGCGCGGCGTGCATCATCGGGCGGCCGTCCTCGATGCCCCAGATGCTCATGTGCAGGTGGCCCGACGAGCCGGTCCAGCGGTGGTCCGGCTTGGCCATGAACGTGATGCCCCAGCCGTTGAGGTAGGCGATCTCCTTGGCGCCGTGCTTGAAGATGACGGTCCGGTCGGCCGACTCGAGCA
>JBJKRU010000187.1:0-26102 GCA_046704485.1 Candidatus Limnocylindrales bacterium
TCGGGCAGGAGGCCCTCGGTCTTGAGCTGGTTCACGTCCACCATGTGGATGACCCCCTCCGGGCAGACGTCGGCGCAGGCACCGCACAGCACGCACCGGAACGGGTCGAACCAGATGTTGTAGTTGCACATCAGGCAGCGCGTTGACTCGGCGACAGCGGCCGTCGCGTCATACCCCAGCTCCACCGGGGTCGTGAAGTTGACCGCCGGGTCCGTGCTGGGCATGCGGGCCGGCAGCTCGGCCATCGGGATGTGCTGGCGGGGCAGGACGTCGTACAGCTCGGGCATCTCATGGCGCCATGAGCTGGTGATCTTCACGTTGGGGGTGACCGTGACGTCCGCCCGCCCGTCGAGGTAGCGGTCGATCGCGTAGGCCGCCTTCTTGCCGTGGCCAGCCGACTCGATGAGGGTCGTCGGCCCGGTGACGAAGTCGCCGCAGGCGAACACGCCGCGGACGTTGGTGGCGTACGTGGCCGGGTCCACCTTGATCCGGCCGCGGTTGACCTCGAACGTGGATTCGACGGGCAGGAACGAGAGGTCGGCGGCCTGCGACACGGCCGGGATGATGGTGTCGCACGGGAGCGTGAACTCGGATCCCGGGATCGGCACCGGCGAGCGGCGGCCGGATGCGTCGGGCTCGCCCAGCTTGTTGCGGACGAACCGGATGGCCTTGAGCCGGCCGTCCTCGCCGAGCAGCTCGATGGGACTGACGAGGAAGTCCATGCGGACGCCCTCGTGTTCGGTCTCGCCCAGCTCCTCCTCGTCGACGACCAGCTCGGACCGCGTGCGCCGGTAGGCGATCGTGACGTTCTCGGCGCCGAAGCGCAGGCTCGTCCGGGCGCAGTCCATGGCCGTGTAGCCGCCGCCCACGACCACGACGTTCTGGCCCACCTCGACCTCCTGGCCGAGGTTCGCCCGCTTCATGAAGTCAACCCCGTAGAGAACGCCCTCCAGGTCCGCGCCGGGGATGTCGAGGAAGACCGGATTCATGGCGCCCGCGCAGATGGCGATCGCGTCGTAGTCGCGCTGGAGGGCCTCGAACGGCAGGTCCACCCCGATCGCCGTGTCGAACACGAAGTCGACGCCCAGCCGCTCCACCAGCCGGACGTCCATCTCGATCGCCTCGCGCGGCAGGCGGAACGCGGGCACGCCCATCAGCAGCGTGCCGCCGCCGTACGGGAGGCTGTCGTACACGGTGACCCGGTAGCCCTTCACCGCGAGTTCGCGGGCCACGGCGAGGCCGGACGGCCCGGCGCCGATCACGGCCACACGCTCCCCGCGGGGCGTGATCGCCGGCATCGTGTCGGGAATGCCCGAGGCCTCGTGCCACTCGACCAGGAACCGCTTCATCGCGCGGATCGCCAGCGGGCGGTCGATGTCTCCGCGGCGGCAGGCGCGCTCGCAGGGGGCCGAGCACACGTAGGAGCACATCGCCGCGACGGGGTTGGGCTCCCTGGCGAGCAGGTACCCCTCCTCGAACCTGCCCTCCGCGGCCAGATTGAGGTAGCCGCGGCAGTTCGTGCCGACGGGGCACGCCTCCTGGCACTCGATGTTGCACTGGAGCCAGGACGCGTCAACCGGCTGGACGAGGAATTCCTGCGTCAGATCGAGGGTCACGAAGCGGTGGGCCTCTTTGGTGGGGCTCGTGCTGGGCGACTGCTACCTCGGCGGGACGCCGCCGACCGCGAGAGAGTACCAAGCAAACCGCCCGCTGCACAGTCTGTTCCCCTGTCAGGATCAGCCTCGGCGGGCGGATCCCTGCCGCGTCCCGCGTGGTGGTGGCCGGGCGACCGCGCGAGGCGGCTCCGCCATGCATGCTGCGGAGACCGGCCCGAAGGTCGGCCATGCGGCCTGGCCAGCCCGATCCATCGCCCGATTCGTCGGTTGACGCGCGCGCACGTCGCAGCTACGCTCGCCCCAGCCCGCGGATCCAACGCCGGGCCCCAAGGGAGTCCTGTGAGCCCGTCCGAGTTCGGCTTCCTGGCCCTCGGCATCGCCCTCGGCGTCACGGCCGGAGTTGCGCTCCTCGCCGTGGTGCGGCCCCGATCACCCCTGCGGCCGGTCGTCAGGGTTACCGTCACGCCGCATGCGATGACGCCCAGCGAGCTCGCCGAGATCCACCGACGCGGGACGAGGTTCGACGGCCCCACCCGGGGCTCGCCCGACGACGACGCCCATGGCGGCCTGCCGCTGCCGTCAGCGCTGACCGCTCCCGCCGCACAGCACGTGGTGTCGGAGGCGGCCGATCGTCGAACACCCGTTTCATCTGGCTCCGTCGGGATCCCGCGCCAGGCCGTGGGGATCCCGATCATGGGCGACGGCACTCGGCGCCTCGGGCCGCTCGCCTCGGGTGGGACGACGGCGACAGCGGTGGCGGAGCGCGGTGTGGAGCGGGAGGGAGCCGGTGCTTCGGCATCCCTGACGCTCCCCTCCCAGGTGGAGACCGGTCCGGGCCGGACCGGGCTCGCGGTCCGAGCGCGACCCCCTGCCCCAGGTGAGCATCCCTCGATGGCCCCGCACCCGGTCGCGCTCCCGATCGTGGCGGGCCGGGCGCCGTCAGGCCGGGCGCCGAGGCCGACGCCTCCTGGCAGCGCCGCGGCGCCGGACGCGTGCTCCGATGAGCGCACGCGCGCAGCCACGGCGTGTGCCGCGGCAGATGTCGCACGTGACACCGCCCGCCGCCTCGCCGACGAGCTTCGCGACGGGCAGCGCGCCCAGGCGGACCTCCAGGCGCGGATCGAGGAGGCCGGCGCCCTGGCCGATCCCCGCCGGCTCGCGGCCGAGAAGGAGCGCCTTCACGCCGAGTTCACGAAGGCCCACACGTCGACCGCGTCAGCAGACGAGGCCGAGGCCGCCGCCCGCGACTGGCTCACGGCCGTGAGCGCCGCCAACAAGGGCGCCCACGACGCGGCTCGCCGCGTCCAGGCGGGCACCGACGAGCTGCGTCGACAGGCGGTGGCGCTCGAGAAGCTCGACCTCGAGGCGAATGGCGCGCGCGTCACCGCCCAGCGGGCCGAGGATGCCTGCCGGACCGCCCGCGAGGCCCTCGCCGCGTGCGAGGAGCGGCAGCGGCCGGCCGACGCGGATGTCGAGTCCGAGGCAAATCCGCTCGACGAGCACTGGCCCGGCGGCCCGGAGCCGGGCCTCGACCGGCAGCAAGGGCCAGAGGCCGAGCGCCAGCCTCGGATCCTGCGCGTGCTGCGCGGCGACAAGGCGGCCCGCGAGGAGCTGGTCGCCAGCCTTGCGGCGGGCGACCCGTCCGCCGTCCCGACTTGGCACGTCCGCATCGCCGACCTCGTGGACGCCGTCATGGCACGCGCGATCGAGGACGGCTACATCGACACCGACGAGGAGAACCCGTTCTGGCGCCTGTTCGCCGGGGATGAGCAGCGGGAGATCATCGAGGCCCTGTCGGCGCTCGGGTTCCGCTTCGACGGGATGGGCGGCTTCGCGGACGATCGTGCGCCGAGTGCGAGGGACCTCTCGCTGGCAGTCGGCTACGCCGGCCTGGACCGCATGCGCATCAGGTCGTGGCCGGGCGAGGCCGCGCTGGCCGCGCTGTTCGAGGGTGCCTCCGTCCGCGCCGACCTCTGGCTTGCGGCCGAGGCTGACGATCTGTCGCTGGGGCGGATGGAGGCAGCGCTCGGGCAGCGCGCGTCAGCGCTCGCGGACCTGTGGGACGCCTGGGGCCGCGTCCGCCCTGCGCTGCTCGAGGTGCGGTAGCCCCAGGGCCTCGCCAGTCGGGCAAGGCGGTGGCGTGCAATTCGGCGGCAGGCTGCCCCTCGCCCGCCGTCAGCTGGCCGTCTCAGCCTCACCCGGCGGCTCGGTCTCGTCCTCGTCGATCACGATGACCCGGAAGGCCTCCGCCGCTGCAACGCCGATCTGCTCCCCCTCCTCGCGTGCCCATTCGCGGATTCGCGCCTCCAGACGCTCGGGCTGGCGGATCTGGCTCGCGTGAGCGCGAAGCGCGTCCAGCTTGCGGCCCAGGGTCGCGCTGATGTCCACGGCGACGCCGGGTCGGTTCGACCAGAACAGGAACAGCCGGTGGACCCGGTGGAGCTCGAGCCCGTCGCGGGCCAGCCAGGGAAACGCCATGCCGTTGCGGGCTGCCGGATACACAGCATCGACCGCCGCCATCCCCGCCGTCCGGTGGTCGACGTGGTTGACCCCGCCATCCGAGTAGAAGATCGTCTCGGGATCGACGCACAGGACGGCGTCCGGCCGGAACGTGCGGATCTCGCGGACCAGCTGCTCCCGCAGGGCGAGGTCGTTGGCCAGGGCGCCGTCGGGCTGGTGCAGGAAGCTCACGCCCTCGTAGCCCACGATGCCCGCCGCAGCCCGCTGCTCGACCTCTCGAACGGCGGCCAGCTCGACCGGGTCGGTCCGCCAGTCATCGTCGCCGGCGTCCCCGCTCGTGCAGCACACCAGCCAGCCGGCCGACCCCTCGTCAATCCACTGGGCTGCGGTGGCGGCCGGCCCGAAGTCGGCGTAGTCGGGGTGCGCGACGATCACCATGAATCGGGCGGGCCGCCACGTGTTGACGACCGTCGAAGACAGCTGGGTCATATGTCGTATCCGGCTTGCTGGATGTGCTATTGTCGAGGTGAGGCTTGGCTCGTTTCCCCCCACGAGCGAGGCCTCATTGCGTGTCCGGGCCTCACTGGGCGGCGAGCTCCCGGAGCGCGGCCAGCACCGCAGCCGGGTGGCCGTCGGCCTTGACCTTGGGCCACACGGCCGCCACCTTGCCGTCGGGGCCCACGATCCAGCTCGATCGGATGATCCCGAAGTAGGTGCGCCCGTAGTTGCTCTTCTCCCCCCACGCGCCGAAGCGCTCCGCGACGGCATGGTCCTCGTCCGACAGGAGCGTGAACGGGAGGCTGTACTTCGAGCGGAAGGCCGCATGACTGCCGCTGCCGTCCGGGCTGATGCCCCAGACCTCCGCGTCGAGCCCTCCGATCTCGGCGTGGACATCACGGAACTGGCAGGCCTCCGTGGTGCAGCCGGGGGTGTTGTCGGCCGGGTAGAAGTACACGACGGTCCATGCGCCGCGGCGATCCGCAAGGCGGTGGACGGTGCCGTGCTCGTCGGGGAGCGCGAAGTCCGGGGCGTCCTCGCCAACGTTGGGCATGCTCATGGCCGGAGCATAGACCCACGGCCCGTCTCGGGCGTTAGGCGGGTCCATGCAGGGCGTTAGGCAGGCCCTTCCACCA
The DNA here is from genome assembly GCA_046704485.1 of Candidatus Limnocylindrales bacterium. Lineage (GTDB taxonomy): Bacteria > Chloroflexota > Limnocylindria > Limnocylindrales > CSP1-4 > CAIXZV01. The sequence goes on from JBJKRU010000187.1 coordinate 5,210, forward strand.
CGAGCAGCCGGCCCCGGCGGAGCGTGACGCCCGCGTCGGCGCTCACGCGGACGTTCGACAGCCCGCGGGCCGGGCCGCTCCGCAACGGCTCGTCGCGGAGCGGGTAGCGCAGCCCGAGCGTGGTGACGCCCTCGGCGTCGCCTCCGAAGGGCAGGAGCGAGACGATTGCGCCAGGCCGCCCCGGCAGCCGGCGTGTCACCGCTCCGCCGTCCGGGCCGGGCGCCGTCACCAGGCGCGCACAGGCGCCAGCGTCGAGCAACACGGTATCGGTGCCTGCCAACTGCGGGTGGGCCAGGAGCCACAGGTTGGCGAGCGCATGGTCGAGGCGTGGCCCCCCGAAGGCGCCGAGCACCGTGATTCGGGTGGCGCCGAGGGCGACCGCCTCGGCGAGGGCGAGCTCCGTGTCGGACTCGTCCTTGTCGGGCCGGAAGCGCCGAACCCGGGCACCCGACGACTCGGCAGCCGCCACCTGGTCGGCCGCCAGCGAGTCCAGGTCTCCCACGAGCACGTCGGGTCGGAAGCCGATGGCCGTGGCGCGTGCATATCCCCCGTCGGCTGCCACGACGGCGGCGACGCCATCCGCCCACCCTGGCCACGCCGCGTCGAGATCGGCTCGCGCGGGCACGTCGCCATCCGCGACGACGAGGACGTGGCGCTGTCGCGCCCCGGACGAGTCCGCCATGGGTCGGATCGTACCCGCCCTGCTCGGCGGGCGGCGGGGAGGGTCGTGTAGACTCGCGGCCGTGCCCGAGAGTTCCGCCCACCCAGCCGTCCAGCGAGTTGTCGAGGCTGCTGCGCGCAAGGGCGTGACGCTCGACATCCGCGTCTTCCCGGAGGGCACGCACACCGCAGAGGATGCGGCGCGAGCCGTCGGCGCCGAGATCGGGCAGATCGTGAAGTCCCTTGTCTTCGTGGCGCCCGGCGGTGAGGACCGCAAGCCGATCCTGTGCCTGGTGTCGGGCCCCAACCGCGTTGACCTGGCCCGCCTCGCGGCCGTGGTGGGCGAGCCGGACGTCCGTCGCGCCACCGCTGCCGAGGCGAAGGACCTGACGGGCTTCACGATCGGCGGCATCCCGCCGATCGGCCACGGCGGCGGCCTGCGGGTGATCATGGACCCGGACCTCGGGCGCTTCCAGACGGTGTGGGCCGCGGCCGGCACCGCGACCGCGGTGTTCCCCGTCTCGCCGCGGACGCTGCTCATGCTCGCCAACGCGCACGTGGCGCCGATCTGTGAGGAGCGCCGCCAGGCCGACGTCCTCGCCGAGCAGGCCGGCCTGACCGTCGCCCCGCCTGTCGCGGACGCCTGACGCTCCGTGGCCCACGAGGTCCACCACCGCGTCGTGGGCTTCCCGGGAGGCCTGCGCGCCTCGTTCCGGTGGTCCGGCTCGGGCGAGGCAGCGGCGGTGTTCGCCCTCACCGAGACGGGCGGACCGCTGACAGACCTGGGCGGCGTGAGCGGGCCCGACCCGGACCGCCGATGCCCGGCGGAGGTGCGGGTGGAGACGCCCGCCGGCCCGTGGACCGTGCGACTCGCGTCAACGATCAGCGACGAGCCGGGGGGCTTGATGTGGGACAGCGAGGGCCTGCTGCTCGTCAAGTACGGGTTCCACTGCTACGCGTTCGGCGCCCGGACAGGCGAGTTCCGGTGGAGCCATCGATCGGCTACTCCGATCCTGGCCGTGCTGGGGTCGCCGCGCCTGCCGCACGCCATCCTGCAGGCGGAGATCGAGACGTTCGCACTGGAGCCGTCCGGAGAAGTGGCTTGGCGCGTCGCCCACAGCGATGTGGTGGCCGGGGTGGAGCTGGTGGGCGGCCAGCTGGTGCTGACGAGCTTCGCCGGGCAAGTCCGAGCGATCGACCCGCTGACCGGCCGCGGCGCCGGGTGATCCGGCAGGCCAGAGGCGGCAGGCGGCAGGCGGCAGGCGGGAGGCGGGAGGCGGCAGGCATGTGTGGACGAGGTGTGGACAACTCGCCCGAGATGCGGAGTCCCAGCCCCCGAACGGTGGAAAAGTGGATTGACCAGGCGACACCCCTGCCCGTAGCGTTGATTCCAGCCCGAAGGGGCCGAGCGATGCTAACGGTGGCGATGACATCAACGCCCACGCGTCGAGTAGGTTCCTTCGGGCTACTGATTCCCCGGTCGGAGTGACCGCGGCGGGTCGTTGCGCCCGCCCGGCTATCATCGGCCCGTGACGTCCCTCCTCCTCCTCGTTGCCGGAGTCGTCGCGCTCGCCGTCGGCTGGCTCCTCGTGCAGCGCTTGGGCTCGCGCGCGCGTGTCGGCCGCATCCTGGCGGCCACGCCCATCGTTTCCGTCGACGAGGCCGTGCGACTGGCCGCCGGCGCTCCCCGCTACGTCGCGGTGGGCGGCCGCCTCGACAGCGACGAGGCGTTCCTCGACGAGCACGAGCGCCCGCTGGTGCTTCGCCGGTCGCGGCTCGAGCTGCGCAGCGGCTCGCGTTGGCAGACCGTCACCGACCACCGCCAATTGGTGCCGTTCGGGCTTGCCGGCGGGATGGAAACGATCGCTGTCGACGGCGAGGCGCTCGACGAGGGGTTGATCGTGGTCCTGCGGCAGTCGGAGGGGACCGCCGGCGAGATCCCCGACCGTCTCCCGGACGGCACCCCGCCCGCGACGCCGGCGCGGCTGCGCGTCGAGCTGCTGAGCACCGTCGACCACGCCCTCGCCCTCGGCGTGCCCACCCTCGGTCCGGATGGCAGGCCCATCCTGCGGGCGGGTCTCGGCCGGCCGCTCATCCTGACCACACTCGAGCGGGGCGAGGCCATGCGCATGCTCGCAGCGGACCACCGCACGTCCACCCGGGCAGGAGCCGTCCTGATGGCCGGCGGCCTGATGGCCGCTGTCGCCGGGCTTGCGTGGACCATTGCGCGAGCCGTGGCATGACGCCATTCATGAGGCAAGTCGCACGCTTCGTGGTGGTGGCCGTCCGGACCGGCTCCCGGTTCGCGGCGGTGGCCGCCGGCACGGCCGCATGGCTCGCGGCGGCCAGCATCGCCATCGCTGACTCCCCCGCCCCCTCGCAGGCGACGATCGGCGACCCGCGCGCCGGACAGGCTCCGGGGTTCGTCGGCGACCCCGGCCTCGCCGTATTGCTCGTGGCCCTGATCGCCGTCATCGCCGTGGCGGCGACGCTCGCGTGGGTGCGCGCGACGGGCGGTCCGGGCAGCCCCGACCAGCGCGGCTGAGCGGTCGCGGGGAGCGGAGGAGCCGGTCGCTGGCCGCTCGTTCACGAAGGACGCTCCCTGGTCTCCCCGAGGAGATTGCCGACGGGATGGGAGGAACGTCCTATTGGCAACTACTGTGAGGTCGTGGACGCTGACGCGACATCTATGCTTCCCAAATCCCACACACAGCCGACCGCAGGCCCTAAGCCGGCACGACCCGGCGACGCCACTCTGACCGTCGCCAAGGCGGCGCGCGTGCTCGGCGTGCATCCGAACACGATCCGGGCGTGGAGCGATGCCGGCCGCCTGCGCTACTACCGCATCAACGAGCGCGGAGACCGCCGCTACCGTCAGGCCGATCTCCAGCGTTTCCTGGCGGCGGCCGCGTCGGACGCGATGCCGAGCGTTGGCGATGGCGCCCAGGTCTCGTCCGGTGGTCTCCGCCGTGACGCGCCGCCCGCCTCGTCGTTGTCGGAATCCGCCGCCGGGGTGGACCTGCTGGCCGACCTCGCCGAGGTGGCGTCCTTCCCGAGCGGCCTCGACCCCGCCCTCGGCGAGGCGTGCCAGCGCATCCGCGCCGCCACCGGGGCGGCGCTGGTGGGCATCTGGGAGCACCGGCCCGGCGGGCTCGTCCCGCGAGCCACCGCAGCCGAGGCCGGGCCCGGTCTAGCCATCCGCGCGGTGCCGTCCGAGCGGAACGTGATGATGCTCGCCCTCGAATCGCCTGAACCGCTCCACGCCCGCCCGGGCGCCGTCGGTCCCGTGCCCGTGCTGGGTCTGGGCACTGATGAGCTGGTCGTGCGCATCCCCGGCGGCGAGACCCCGTGGGGCGTGCTGGTGCTTGCGGGCGCCGTCCAGCTCGGCCCGGATGACGGCCGCCGGCTGGCCACCGCCATCGCCCGCACACTCGGGGTGATCGTCAGGGGCGCGGCCGTCTCCGAGCAGGCCGCCGGTCGCCTCCGCCGCTCGGAGGCGCTGCGGCGCGTGGCCACCGATCTCGCCTCGCGCCTCGACGTGGACGATGTCGTGCGCGACTTGGGCGACCACGCCCGCGTCCTGTTCGGCGCCGACCGCGTGGCCGTCGCCCTCCACGACGGCGAGGGGCGCGTCGCGATCCCCGCCAGCATCGGCTTCTCCCCCGCATTCCTCGATCTCGCCCGCGAGGCCGAGGAGCAGCGCGTCGAGCAGCGTGCCGTGCCGCCGCGCGCTCCGGTCCAACTGCTCGGCGGCGGCGCGCGGCCGGTCAACCCGTTGCGGGCCGCCGCCGTCCAAGAGGGCCTCGACACGCTCCTCGCGGTGCCGCTCGTGGACGGCAGCGAGCTGCACGGCACGGTCTACCTCGGCCACGACCACCCGTTCCGGTGGCGCGAAGTGGACCTCGACGCGGCCGAAACGCTGGCGGGCGACGCGGCGATCGCGATCCGGTCGGCGCGCACGTTCGGTCGGATGGCCGCCTGGGCCGCCCAGCTGCAGGCGATCCAGCGCCTCGGGGCGCGCCTGAGCGGCCTGACCACCGAGCACGAGATCGGCCACGCGATCGCCACCGAGCTCCGCCAGATGATCGAGTACGACAACGTCCGCGTGTACCGGGTCCGGGACGGCACGCTCGTCCCGGTGGCGTGGCTGGGGCTCTCGGCCGACTACACGGACGAGAAGGTTGACGATCTCACGGTCCAGGTGGGCCGGGGCATCACGGGCTGGGTCGCCCGCTTCCGCGTGCCGCAGCTGGTCGAGGACAGCGCGAACGACCCTCGTGCGATCACGATCCCGGGCACCAAGCCCGATGCCGACGAGTCGATGCTGCTCGCCCCGATGGTGCACGAGGGGACGTGCCTGGGCGTGGTGGTGCTCGCGTACGGCGCGCTCCACCACTTCACCGAAGACGACCTGCGGCTGCTCGTCATCTACGCCTCGTTCGCTGCGCAGGCGATGGCGAACGCCGACGCCACCGAGCGCCTGCGGGACCAGGCGGAAGCGCTCGAACGCCAGCTCCACGCCCAGCGTGAGCTTCTCGGCATCACGGAGGCCATCCTGACCACGCTCGATTTCGGTGCCGTCCTGGACCAGATCATCGGCCGCCTGGGCACCCTTATCGCGTGCGACAACATGGCCGTCGAGATCGTCGACCGGCGGAGCGGCACGCTCAAGCCGATGACCGCCCGCGGCGTTCACGAGCAGAGGTACATTGAGCCGTGGGCCGCGGGTGAGCAGGGCATCGCGACCTGGGTGGTCGAGCACAACGAGCCCGTGCTGATCGAGAACGAGTTGGCCGACCCTCGCGTCAACCAGTTCCGGAGAGGCCTCGTGGAGGGCAGCCTCATCGTCGTCCCCCTGCTGGGCCCGGAGTCGGCGGCGGGCGTGCTGACGCTCGAGCGACTCGGCCGCGACCGGCCCTTCACGCCCGAGGAGTTCGATCTCGTCAAGCTGTTCGCCGCCCAGGTCTCCATTGCGCTGCGCAATGCGGAGATGTTCCAGGCGGTAGAGGTCCGGGCGGCCACCGACGGCCTCACCGGCCTCCTCAACCACCTCGCCTTCAGGCAGCAGCTCGCGCGCAGCGTCAAGGCCTCCGAGCCGTTCGGGCTCGTGATGATCGACCTGGACGAGTTCAGCGCGTTCAACGAGACCCCGGGACTGCACCAGGACGGCGATCGGATGCTCCGGGAGGTGGCGTCGGCGATCGGCGGCGCCGCGCGCGAGACGGACCCGGTGTTCCGCTATGGCGGGGATGAGTTCACCGTGCTCCTCCCCAACAGCGACCTCGACGGGATCGCCATGGCGGCAAGCCGGATTCAGGCAGCCATCCGCGCCCTGGGCGACCCCGGCACACAGTGGGCCGGTCTCGGCCTGAAGGTGTCCGCCTCGATCGGCACGGCGTCGTTCCCCATGGACGGGACGGACGCGGACGAGGTGCTGCTCGCGGCTGATCGGGCCTGCCGGGTGGCCAAACTGCGCGGACGCGATCGCGTGTGCACGGCCGGCGAGGAGCTGGCGCTGGCGGAGGGTTACACGCTGTCCCAGCCGACGCCCGTTGACGAGCCCACGATCGTCGAGTAGGACGTCGCGGGCGAGGCCGGCACCCCCGCCGAACCCGTCACCGCCTCCCCGCCGTCTGCGTCACACTCGGGGCAGCCCGCCGGAGATCCCTGTATGCCCGCTCGCCGCCCCATTCGCCATCGCCTCCGCGCCACGCTGGCGCTCGCCTCGGTGACCGTGCTGCTCGGCGGTTGCCTCCAGATGGCCGCGCGGCCGACCGACACGCCGGGCCCGACGCCCACCCCCTCGCCCCCGCCGTCGTCAGCGCCCACCCCGACCCCCGGACCTCCAACCCCGGCCCCCTCCCCGACCTTCGCCGTCTACACGGTCAAGTCGGGCGACAACCTGACCTCGATCGCGCGGCAGTTCGGCACGACGCCACGCTCCATCGCGTATTGGAACCGCGACAAGTACCCGAGCCTCGACCCCGAGTCCCCGCACTACGCCCCCAACAACCTGCAGATCGGCTGGGTCCTCAAGGTGCTGCCCGGCGGGCTGTACTCGCCGCCGCCCGAGCCCGTCGACTCCAGCCTTCTGGTGACCCCCGTGCCGACCGAGTACCTTGGCCCGCCCACCGAGCCTCCGTCGGGCGCGCCGTCCTTCGGGCCGTCGGGCGAGCCGTCGGCGGTCCCGAGCGTCGGCAGCGGAGGCTGACGGGGGGCCGCGGACGCTGGCGGGCGCTCCGCAGGACTGGCCACCACGCGGGACCAGCGGCGCGGACGGGGGTACATGCCTCGCGGCATCGACCCGCTATGCTGCGCGCCATGCCGTCCGCCCGCCCGCCTCGGATCGTGGTCACGATCTCGGTCGCCGCCGACCAGCCGGACACTGGCCTCGCCCATCGGAAGACGGCGCTGTATGTGGACTCGGTGGTGCGGCACGGCGCGACGGCCATCCCGATCGACGCCGCCTCGTCTGCCGCGACCCGCGGCGCCGCCTTCGCGTCGATGGACGGGCTGATGCTGACTGGCGGGACCGACATCGACCCCCTCCACTACGGGCAGCCGAACGACGGCTCGCACGGCATGGAACCCGACCGCGACGAACTCGAGGCGGCCGCATTCGCCGCCGCCTCGGCCCGGGGCGTACCCGTGCTGGGGATCTGCCGAGGCTTGCAGGCCATGAACGCGTTCTCGGGCGGCTCGATCCTCCAGCACGTGGACGAGCACGCCGGGCCGGGCTGGGGCCACGGGCCAGCCCTGAAGCACGCGATGCGCCTGGTGCCCGGCACCGCTACCGCTCGGATCCTCGACCCCGCCGCGTCCGGAGTGGAGCTGTTCGTCAACAGCTACCACCACCAGGCCGTCCGGGTCGTTGACCTGGCGTCGGGCTTCACGGCCGCGGCGCTCTCGGACAGCCCGGCTGGTCCGATCGTGGAGGCGCTCGAGGGGCCCGCTAACGGTCCCTGGCGGTTCGCCGTGCAATGCCACCCCGAGCGCACCGAATCGACACCGCGGGCATTCGAGCGGCTGTTCGCGGCATTCGTCGAGGCCTGCCGGGTCCGCTGACGACGGGGGTCGCGCAGCGGAGCGCCAGAGGGACGCGAGTCGCGCGCGGCGGGGGCGGCACCGGGGCTGGCGCGAGTCGCGCGCGGCGGGGGCGTCGCGGGGGGCGTCGCGGCGGGTGCGGCACAACACCATCGGAATGCTGCCAACACTCCAGACAGGCGTTCGGAGGCCCGAATTCTCGCCACGCAGTCACCGATGGCGCGGTTTGGCGGGCGCGGTCTGCCGAGTAGCCGTTCCTAGACTAGATGTCAGGAATGCAGCCGCGCCCTACAGCCGCCCGGCCTCGATGATCCGGGTGAGGAACTGGCGGGTCCGGGCCTCGCGCGGGTCGGCGAAGATCTGGGCCGGCGGTCCCTGCTCCAGGATCCGCCCCCCGTCGAGGAAGCAGACGCGGTTCGAGATGTCGCGCGCGAAGCCCAACTCGTGGGTGGCGATCACCATCGTCATGCCGCCGGCAGCGAGCTCGCGGATCACGCTCAGCACCTCGGCGACCAACTCCGGGTCGAGGGCGGAGGTCACCTCATCGAGGAGGAGCAGGTCGGGTTGCATCGCCAGCGCCCGGACGATCGCCACGCGCTGCTGCTGGCCTCCGGACAGCCGGTCCGGCAGCTGGTCGGCCTTCTCGGCGAGTCCGAAGCGCTCGAGGAGCACCATCGCATCGGCCTCCGCGTCGGCCTTCCGGCGCTTTGCGACCTTGCAGGGGCCGAGCGTGATGTTGTCGAGCACCCGCATGTGCGGGAACAGGTTGAACGACTGGAACACGATGCCGACCCGCCGCCGGATCCGGTCGACGTCCACCCGCCTTGCGGTGATCTCCTCGCCGGCGATGAGGATCCGCCCCTCGTCGATGGGCTCGAGCAGGTTGATGCACCGCAGCAGCGTGGACTTGCCGCTGCCCGAGGCGCCGATGAGCGCCACGACCTCGTGCTCCGCCACCTGGAGATCGATCCCCTGGAGCACGTCGAGCGCCCCGAAGCTCTTCCAGAGGCCCTCGATTTGGAGGGCGGGCGCCTTCGCGGAGGACGCGCTCATGGTGCCGCCTGCCCGCCTCGGGACCGGCCGAGTGCGGATGCGACCTGCGAGGCGGTGCCGACCACACCGCCGCCTCGCCGAGCCTGACGCGCGACCAGCCAGTCGGTGAACCGGGCCAGCGGAATCGTCACCACCAGGAACACGAGCGCGGTCGCGAGGTAGGGCGTGAAGTTGAACGTCCCAGACTCCACGATCTGCGACTGCCGAAAGATCTCGACCACGCCGATGTAGGACACGAGCACGGTGTCCTTCTGCAGCCCGATGAAGTCGTTGAGGAGGGGCGGCACCACACGCCGGATCGCCTGGGGCAGCACGACGTAGCGGAGCGCCTGCGGCTGCGTGAGCCCGAGCGAACGGGCGGCAGCGGTCTGGCTCGGGTGGATGGACGCGATGCCCGCCCGGTACACCTCGGACACGTACGCCGAGTAGATGAGCGTCAAGGCCACGATCGCGTACAGGAACGGGTCGGTCGGCACGCCCGGCAGGTTCAGGCCCGGGATGCCGAACCCCAGGATGTAGATCACCAGCACGCCGGGCAGCGCCCGGAAGATGTCGACGTAGACCGTGGCCATCAACCGCAGCGGGAACAGCACCGGGGCGGTGGACGAGCGGGCGACGGCCAGGACGAGTGCGAGGGCGAGGATCAAGACCTCGGAGATCAGGAACAGCTGGATGTTCACCAGGAACGCGCCGACGATTCCCGGCAGGGCCGACCAGAAGATGTCCGGGGCGAAGAAGCTCGCCTGGACCGCAGGCCAGCCCGGCGAGTTCACGGCGATCCAGACGAGGAGCCCGAACACCACGAACGTGCTGACGAACGCGACCAGCGTGGAGCGCAGCGCGCTTGCACGCTCCTCGCGGCGGCGTCGGGCACGCGATCCGGGGAGGCTGGATGAGCCTCCCCGGTTGTGGGCGGCGTCAGGACCGCCGGGGGCGGTCATCGCCGGGCATGCCGCTGCGTCAGGGCTGGAGGACCGGGGCGTTCGCCTTGTCGGCCAGCCACGTCTGGGTGATCTGGGCGAGCGTGCCGTCGGCCGTGATCGCCTGGATCGCCTTGTTCACGCAGTCGGTCAGCGGCGAGTTCTTGGCCAGGACCAGGCTGAAGTGCTCGGCGTTGGGGCCGGACTGCACGGGGAACTGGCCGACGATGGTCGCCAGCGGGTTGTAGTTCTTGTCGACCAGCTGGGCGGCCGTGATGTAGAACGCGGTCGGCAGGTCCACCACCAGGCCGTCGATCTGCTTGGCCTGGAGGGCCTTGATCGCGGCGTCGTTGGTGTTGTAGACGCTGATCTGGGTGGTCGGGGCGATCGTGTTCTTGATCGTGTCATACGCCGTGGTGCCGACCTGGGCGCCGAACTTGAAGCCCTTCATCGCCGAGATGCTGGTGACCTTGGCGAGCGGGTTGCCGTTCATGGCGACAATCGACTGGGCGACGTAGTAGTAGCCGTCGCTCATGTCCACCGCCTTGGCTCGCGCGTCCGTGTACGACACCTGCGCCAGGTAGAAGTCGAACGGCTTCGCGCCGGGCTGGTAGCTGTTCTCGAACGGGACGACGATCCACTTGACCTGGTCGGCCGTGAAACCCATCTGCGTGGCGACCGCATACGCGACGGCGGACTCGAAGCCCTGCTGGTTGGTCGGGTCGCCGAGCTGCCATGGGCTCGGGTTGGGGCTCGACTCCGCGAAGTACGGCGGGTAGGCCGGGTTGTCCGTGCCGATGGTGAGCGTCCCGGGGCTCTTGAGCGCCAAGTTGGCAGGGGCGCAGGCGTTCGGCGTCGGGGCGGGCGTCGGCGATGCAGTGGGGCCCGAGGCCACCATGCTCGCGGGGGCCGACGATACGGCCGCGGCCGGCGGCGTGGCGGACGCGAGCGGCGTGGCAGCTGGTGCCGATGTGCAGGCCGCGGCGAGCGCGGCGGCGATGGCGAGGCCGGCGATGGCCTTCGGGGTGCGCATGGCTGTGCGTCTCTCTCCCTGCGGGGTTTGCCCGCGGAGAGTGTAGCGGGCGGCCCTGGGCCTCCACGGGCGTCGGCTCGCCTGCCGTCAGCCCCGAGACGCTCCGAAGCGAGGCCGGGAGGAGGGAACGGCCTCGCTTCGGAAGGCTTGCGGGTGGGGCGGGAGAAGGGAGACCGCCACGCCCGCGGTTCTGTCCAGTGCCACCGCGCTTCTTGGTGCGGTGGGGCAACTATGCACAGCTGGCTGCCTCTCGGCGATGACCCGGGAGTCCCATGCCGCTGGTACCGAGCGGCACGCTCGATCGGGGCGGGCGGAGGGACCCGTTCGGGCGCCCCGTCCACTCGAGTCATCGCTGCAAGCGGCCCCGCAGCGTCAAGATGCTCGGTGCGGGGGTCCGCCCGGGCAGCGCGGGCGTGGCATCCCGCGGCTGGCTCGCTATCCTCGCCGGTGTGCGGGTACGGGTCATCGAGCTGCGGATCCTGGGGGCGGTTCTCGTCGGCCTCTGGATCGTCACGTTCGGGCTGATCCTCTGGGGGTACAGGCCCGGTGGTCCTGTGGACGTGCTGGTGGGCCTCGCCGCGGGCGGCCCGATCCTGGTGGCGGCCGCAGCTGTGGCCTGGCCGCCGGTGGCGCGGGGGGGACGCGCATTCGCGCTGATCGCCTGGCTCGCGCTGCTGTCGATCCTCATGCTCGTGCCCTCGATCGCGGGACTGGTGAGCCAGATCGAGGGTGGCGGTCCGCAGACCCTCATGCCGTCGCCCGAGGCGGCCTACCCGTGGGTGGTGGCCCTGCTGGCGACCGGGGTGTACGCCGGCCTGGGTGTCGCCCGTCGCCGCATCGGGGACCGGGCGCCGCGTCGACGGCGACTGCTGCTCGGGTTCGCCCTGGGGGTTGCGGCCACGCTCATCACCGGCACGGCCTTCACGGCCGCCGCGATGTACAACGAGGTGTCGCTGGTCGGCAAGCCGGCCAACTTCTCGCAGTTCGGGCCGACGGGTTCAACCCTCGCGCCGCCCCTTTGCGACAGCCCGCTCACGATCGGCACCACGGCGACCGTGACCCTCCGGATGGACGTCTCCGTGGACGGATCGCCGACGGGCACGCTGGCCGTGTCCGGGCAGCGCTCAGGCATGAACGTCCGCTGGGAGGGGTACGTCACCAGCGCCGTGGCGTTCGGCCGCATCGGCTTCGTGCGTCTCGACCAGCGCGCCTGGCGACTGCCCCCCGGCGGCAACTGGACCTCCGTAGGTCCGGGCGGCGTCCAGGGCAGCGACCTGGATCGCGAGCTCCTGCTCGACGCGCTGACCCCGGCGCGGCGGGCCGTCGTCGAGGATGCCGGCGTCGCCTACGTCGAGGGCGCCCGCGCTCGGCACTGCCGCGTCGCGATCGACGGCGGCACATTCAGTCGGGCCGTGCCCGAGGTCTCGCTGCTCGTGGGCAACGTCAACCTGTCCCGCTGGCGCGGCGAGGTGGACTTCTGGGTGTTCGCCGATGGCGCGCTGGGCCAGGCCGACGGCTTCGCGAATGGTCCCGCGCTCGAGCTGTCGCCGGACGGGCTGACGGCCGAGGTGAGGTTCACCATGACCGCCATCGACCGGGGCCTGCCGGTGATCATCCACACCCCATGACCAGGAGGGACCTCGGGTGACCGACGGCTTCGACCCGCAGGACGGCGACCGGCTCGAGGGCAAGCGCGACAGGCTCGCCCGGCTGCTCTCGGTCCTCCGGGTGCTCCACGCCCACGGTGAGGGCGGCGTCACCCCGAAGGAGATCGCCCGGCGCACCGGCATGTCGCCGCGGACCGTCTACCGCGATCTCAACGCGCTCCAGAACGAGATGCAGGTCCCGCTGTGGAGCGAGGACGGGAGGTGGGGCGTGCAGCCCGGGGCGTTCCTGCCCGCCATGCGCCTGACCCTCCAGGAGGCGATGGCGGTCTTCCTCGCCGCCCGCCTGATGACCCGCTATGTGGACCGCTTCGACCCGAGCCTGGCCTCGGCGTTCAGCAAGCTCGAGGAGGGCCTCCCCGACGCGCTGCACGGGCATGTGGAGCGGACCCTCGACGAGATGGCGCAGCGCAGCACCGACGAGGCGTACAACCGCCGCGTCGAGGACCTGACCCGCGCCTGGGCCGAGCAGCGCGTGGTGCGCTTCCAGTACGCGCCGGCGGCGTACGACGGCGACCGCGAGCCCGAGTGGCGCGAGGTCCGGCCCTACCTGCTCGAGCCGTCGCTCGAGACGCACGCGCTGTACCTCATCGGGTTCGACGAAGTCCGCGGTGCGCTCCGCACGTTCAAGGTGGAGCGCATCCTGGACCTGTCGCTGACGCCCCGCCGGTTCGAGGCGCCAGCCGAGCGGGAGCTCGCGGCTCGGCTCCGGCCTGCGTGGGACATCATCTGGGACCAGCCAGCCACCGAGGTGGTGCTGCGCTTCGCACCATCGGTGGCCGCGCGCGTGGGCGAGGCGGTCTGGCACCCCTCGCAGGTGGTCCGGTCGTTGCCAGACGGCGCGTTGGAGTGGCGGGCGACCGTCGCGGGGACGGTCGAGATCCGCCTCTGGATCCTGTCCTGGGGCGCGGACGTCGAGGTGATCGCCCCCGAGGCGCTGCGGCAGGACGTCGCCGAGAGTCATCTTCGCGCGGCCCAGCGCTACGGACGGCAGCCGGACTGATCTGATAGGGTTGGTGACCCCACGCACCAACGCTCGAGAGGCGCATGCCTGATACGCGAACCCCTCGCAGACTGACCACGTCTGCCTTCCGACGCCGCACGGCGATCCTCCTCCTCTCCGGCATGCTGGCCGCCGCCGTGACGGCTCCGGCCTCCGCCGCGAGCGTTCCCCAGCCAAGCAACGCCGACGCCGCGGTCACGCTCTCCACGACCTCGCCCGCCAGCGCGATGGCGGCTGACATCGTCAGCTGGCTCAACCGAGACCGGGCCGCTGCCGGCCTCCGGCCCCTCCGCACCTGGACGTCACTGGCGAGCCTCGCGTACGAGCGGGCGTCCAGCATGAGCGCCACGCTCACCCTGTCGCACCAGGCGGCCGGCGGCGATCCAGGCGCCGCGCTGACCAATGCCGGGATCCAGTGGTACTCGTACGGCGAAGTTATCGGCGAGTCGTCGTACCCGTGGGGATCGCAGGCGGCAGCCAACCTCTACTCGATGTGGAAGGGCAGCGCCGTCCACCACGCGATCCTGTTCTCCTCGTCCTGCAACTACATCGGCGTGGGAATCGTCCGGGCGAACGACGGAAGCACCTGGGCGTCGATCCTGTTCTCGGAGTCTGCGGACCACACGCGGCCCGTGGCCCGGAACGGCTCGCTCATCCGCCGCGGCACGTCGCTGACCTTCCACTGGTCCGGGTACGACCCGGTGCTCCAGACGCACACGGCCGGTATCCGCGGCTACAACGTCCAGTACCGCGTCAACAGCGGACCCTGGTACACGATCCGGCACGCGACGACGATGACCTGGCTCGGGCTGAGCCGACGCCACCACCAGACCTACTACTCGTTCCGCGTCCAGGCCGTCGACAAGCGGGGTAACCTCTCGGCGTGGACGGCCGTGAAGCGGGTCTGGGTGCCCTGACCAACCGCGGGCCGGCATCTCCTCCGGCGCGGCGACGCCTCCCTTTCGCCGCGGTCAACCTGATCAGCGACCCCATCCACGGGTACGTCGAGCTCACCAAGCGGCTGACGCCCCACGACGCCCGCGCTGCCGGGCTCCACATGGAGACCGTCGCCGAGGACGACCTGATCGACACCGCGTGGGTGCAGCGCCTCCGGCGCATCAGCCAACTCCAGAGTGCTCGATGGGTGTTCCCCACCGCCGAGCACTCGCGCTTCACCCACGGCCTGGGCGTGATGCACGAGGCGGGGCTCTGGGCGCGTTCGCTCTATCCGTCGCTCGCCGCCTCGCTGCCCTTGCTCGCGCCCGGCGAGCTCATCCCGTCCGAGGGCCTGGTGGTCGAGACCCTGCGCATGGCGGGGCTGCTCCACGACGTGGGCCACGGGCCTTTCGCGCACTTCTTCGACGATCGCTTCCTCAGCCGGTTCCCCGCGCCACCGGACCCGCGCCGCCAGGGCGCCAAGACGCTCAGCCACGAGGACCTCTCGCAGTTGGTCATCGAGCGGGAGCTGGGGCCCCTCATCGCTGCCCTCCGGCGCGCCCCCGGTTCGGTGTCCGAGCGTGACCGGTTCGCCGACGGGGAGGCCATCGACCCGCGCTGGGTGTCGGTGCTGATCTCCAAGCCGCCGATCGCCGACCCGGCCGTCCCCGGCTGGGTGCGCGCCCTGCAGCCGCTGCTGTCGGGCGTGTTCACGGTGGACAACCTCGACTATGTGCGCCGCGACGCCTACCTCACGGGCGTGTCCATGGGGCCTGTGGATGCCGAGCGCCTGCGGCGCTACGCGTTCATCTCAGAGCGCGGCCTGACCCTCTACGAGTCGGGCCTCGGCGCGCTGGAGATGTTCCTGACGGCGCGGCTGTTCATGTACCGCCACGTGTACCTGCACCGGACGGTGCGGGCGATCGACCTGGACCTGGCCGAGGTCTTCGTGCCGTCGATCGAGGCCGTGTTCGGCGTGGGGTCGCCGGCCGAGCGGCTCGCCGCCTTCGCGGACCTCGACGAGTACGCGCTGCTCCACCAAGCGGCTCTGTGGACGCGCGGCGAGCACCACTCCTCGAAGCCGGTCCCCGGCGACGGCAGCGTCACGCCCGCTGTGGCGTCCGGCTGGCGGGCCATCCTGCTGCGCCGGCCCCGCTGGCACCTCGAGCGCGAGGTCGCCACGGAGGGCGACACGCCGGAGTGGCCGAAGGCGCTGCTCGACGAGCTGGGCCAGCCCGACGACGGGCGCGTCACGCTCGACCTCAGCGGAGTGGACGCGCGACCTGGCGCGGGCAAGGCGTCCACACTCGCGATCGAGCGGCGGGACGGCGGGCCTGGCCCGTCCCTCGACGAGGCGCTGTCGCGCATCCCGGCGTGGTCGCTCGTGGGGAGGCGGTACCGGCGGTCCGGCTGAATGGCCGGGCGAATGGGCGGCCGCAGGCCGAAGACTCGGCAGGGGTTCTGCTTCTCGGCGCTGTAATCATTCTGTAGCGCGACGGCCGCCACATGGTCCGCGCCCGCACCTCGCCGTCACCGGGCCGGATCACGCACGCCATACCGGTATGATGCGCGGGCCGCGCGCCCGTAGCTCAGTGGACTAGAGCATCGGTCTTCGGAACCGAGTGTCGGGGGTTCGAATCCCTCCGGGCGCGCCATCCGTCCACTTGCGTCCACGATCGACACACCAGCGGCACTCGGCACCACACGATCGGGGCAGCCTCTTGCGGGGTCAGTGTCGACGACCCGGTCGGCGGCTGGGACACTTCCCTCCTGCCATCGGGCCCGGCCTACCTCTCCGCACGACGCAGGACCCCTGCGTAGAAGACGAACATCGAGATCAGGGCCGCGATGCCGATCACGAGATCAAGCGCCACAAGGGCACGCTGGGGCGGGGACTCGCGTGCCAGGTAGAAACCGGCGATCGCGCAGGCGGACGCGACGTTCATGGCGGTGGCCGTGAGCAGGCTGCGGACGAGAAGCGGGCGCATGTAGCGCCGGAAGTGCCGCTGGCGGTAGATGCGGTCGATCGCCAGGGCGTCGGCAAGCGAGCGAACTGGGCGGAGCGCGGCCGAGCGCTGCCGCACAAGAAGATCGACGTTGCGCCGATGCAGGGCATTGGCGTCGTCAATGCTCGTCCGGCAGGCAGCCGCCACGAATCGGGGCGTGGTGAACGTCTCGCCAACGGGATACCTGGTCGTCACGGCTGCCTCGTCCGAGAGCATCGTCGTGAGTGCGACCACCGCGCCTCTCCGCCCCGGAACGATCTCGGCCACGACGGTCTGAGCAGCGTCGGCCAGGTGCCATGAGACGAGGCTGCCCAGCTGTCCGAGGTCGGTCTGGGCTTCCCCGATTCGGGAGAAGCCCCCCCTGGAGAGCTCACCCAGGACTGCCTCAACGGGCTCTGGTATCGGCTCGCTCGTCCCGCTGACGTCCACGCTGTCGTTCCCCTCGGCGGTCCGGATGGACCGGAGGAGCGGCCAGACGAGTCGCCACGAGAGGTAAGCATCGGCCACCGCGGTGACGACCAGGAGGAGGACAGCAGAGTCCATTACGTCAGCTTGCTCCGCTGCCGATCACATTCCCAGGCCTGAGCCGGATCGCTCTCGCACGAGACTGCGGCCGACACGACGCGTCAACCGGGCGTGGGAGGCTCCCGCTCTGACCCCCTGCTGCGGCTGCCTCGGCAAGGGACCGGGCGAGGAGCACTGGCCCCGACCTGAGCACCACCGCGCGTGCGGCGGTCGGCTCATTCACTGCGGCTGCGCTTCGCCCCGTCCACCTGACCGGTCGAGTCCTGGCCATGACCCGCAGGCCTCGGAACCGGACGGCCCGCTCCACATTCCCGTCGGTCGCCACCCCGATCGCTAGACGGGCACCGCTGCGGGGCAGGCCCGCCGCATACTGCGGGTTATGACAGGACGCCGACTCGCGGCGGAGCTCGCCGACGCGCGGGTAGTCGATTTCCCGTTGCGTGGCGAGTGGACGGCCGTCCAATCGCCCGGCAGCCGGATCCCGAGTCACGGCACCGACATCCTGGGCCAGCGCTACGCATTCGACTTCATCCGCTTCGACGCTGGGCGTCGCGGCCACTACCACTCCGCCAGCGCGCTGCGGACACTTCTCCTAGGGGTGCCGACGCGCGAGTGCCACGGCTGGGGCGAGCCGGTTATGGCGCCGCTCGAGGGGATCGTGTCGGCGGCGCTGGACGGTGTCCGCGAGCGAGGCCGGGTCTACCCGGCAAGGGAATTCGCGTTGGCCGTCAGGAACGGCCTGACATTCCGGCCGACGACGCACGACGTGCACCGGGTCATGGGCAACCACGTCATCCTCGAATGCGAGGGCGTGTTCGCCGGTTTCGCGCATCTGGCCACGGGGTCTGTGCAGGCGAGGGCGGGCCAGGCCCTTCGTGTGGGCGACCTCCTGGGACGGGTGGGCCACACGGGAAACTCGACGGCACCCCACCTCCACTTCCAGTTGATGGACGGCCCCGACCCGTTGACCGCACGCGGCGTGCCGTGCGCCTTCCGCGCGTACGACGTCTGGGAGGACCGAGGGTGGCGGCGGGTCGAGAACGCAGTCCCGAAGAGTGCGGACTGGATCCGCTCGCCCATCCCTTGAGTCGGCGGCCGCTCCGTTGTGGGCGTGTCCCGCCGAGTGACACTCGTGCAGGCGCCGCGGTGCCAGATGCCGCACTGGGACGAACGCCTCTAGCGGGTGTGGAAGGCGTCGCTCAGGCTGCGAGCGGCGACGGAGCCGGAGCTCGAGGCTCCAGGCGGGACCGCCCGCCAGTCTGAGGGTGCGGGGCGTCGTCAGCGAATCCATTGGGACAGCAGGCCGCCGGCGCGCATCTCTGGGGTATGGATGGCATGGCCCGGGACCAGGCGCTCGAATCGACGGTCCGCCTGGCGGCGAGCGGCGACGAGATGGCCTTCGCCCGGATCGCCGGGTCCTTCCACGACGACATGCTCCGCGTCGCCTACGTCGTGGGAGGCGACTGGGCGCTCGCCGAGGACGCCGTCCAAGCGGCGCTCTGGAAGGCATGGCGCAAGCTGCCGTCGCTGCGCGACGCCGACCGCGTGCGGCCGTGGCTGGTGGCCGTCGCCGCGAACGAGATGCGCCAGATCCTCCGCCATCACAGCCGCCGGACCCTTGTCGAGATCGAGTTGCGAGCCGAGGCAGGCGTCCTGGCCGACCCGCCGGACGCCATCGGCTGCGTCGACCTCGGGAACGCGCTGCGACGGCTGAGCGCGGAAGAGCGGGACCTGCTGGCGCTGCGATACGTTGCGGATCTCGACTCGGCCGAGATCGGCGCGCTCCGGGGGATGAGTGCCTCGGGGGTTCGCAACAAGCTGGCGAGGCTGCTCTGCCGCCTCCGCGAGGACCTCGACGATGCGTGACCCGATGATCGATTCGGACGCGTTCGAGGCGCGCCTGCGGGCGGCACTCCAGCGCTACGCCGCCACCACACCCGATGCGTTCGACGCCCTCGCGTTCGCCCACGCAGTCGCCCTGGCGGAGCCCCGTGGGCGGTGGCGCTGGCCGCTCGGAAGTGTCACGGCCCCAGTGCGACGAGAACTCGCCAGGGTCACCATGGTTGTGGTGCTGGTCGGCCTGGTCCTTGCCCTGGTCGCGGCGGTGATCGCCGGCGGCAGCCAGCGGCGGGCCGCCTGGCAGCTGCTCGACATCCCGGACGGCGGCGCGCTCGTCGACGTGGCGGCCGGACCGTCGGGCCTGGTGGCGATCGGACCCTCGCTGGCGGCCCATGGCGAATGGCAGGCGTGGCACTCGTCCGACGGCGTGACGTGGACGACCGCCTCGGTCGTCGGCGGCAGCGCCTGGCCGCAGTCGGTTCGCGCCGTCGCGGGCTGGAGCGGCGGGTTCGTGGCGGTCGGGGGAACGGTGGCGCTCAGCTCGCACGACGGGATCGAGTGGACGTGGCTGCCGCCGTCGGCGGTCCAGATCGCGCCACTCGCCTACGCGGCGGGCGATGGGATCACCGACGCGACTGCATTCGCCGACACGCTCGTCGCCGTCGGCGGGCTCAGGGATCCTGCTTCGGACTCCGGCGAGCCGGCGATCTGGACGTCGACCGACGGGCAGGCGTGGCACCTTGTCACGCCGCTCGACGGTGCCCAGCCGGGCTTCTTCGGCGCGCTCTGGGCGGTCACCCGTGGCGGACCCGGCCTGGTCGCGGTCGGGGAGGTGGACGACGGGTGGCCCGTCTGGGTCTCGAGCGACGGGTCGACGTGGCGTCGAGCGCCTTCGAGCGATTGGCCCAGCGCGGTGCGCCTCAGGTTCGTGGCCGCTGGACGCGACGGGACGCTGGTCGCCTGCGGCTCTAGCGCCGCCTACGGTTCCCCGTTCTCGGGCGTCTCCGACTGGCGTGCGCTGACGTCCCGTGACGGGCTCGTCTGGGCCACGGTCAAACCGGCGTGGGCGTCTGCCGTTGCCGACGTTGTCGACGGGTGCATGGGCGTCGCTGCAATGGTCGATGGCTTCGTCGCGGCCACCACGACCATGAACGTGAACGCGGCGGCCGCGGCAGGCGGCTACCACGGTGCGGTCGGCGTCCTGTGGACCTCGCCAGATGGAGGCACGTGGCAGCAGTCGATGGCCACGGATCCGGCGGACACCTACTTCGGCGTCAGCGCCGTGCATTCCGCGCCCGGCGGGCTCTACCTGAGCGGATCGCGCCAGACCGATCTCTCCGGTTACCCCACCGCCGAGATCACCTGGTATCTGCCAGCGGGACGGCTTGCGGACGTGGCGGGAGGGCTGCCGAAGGCCGCCCCGGAAGCCGCTCCGTGATGCGGCCGCCGGCCGCCGATGAGGCACCCGCATGGCGCGCTGAGGACGCGAGGAGGGACGTGCACATGAGGTCCACTGTTCACAAGCGCAGCACGGTGTTCGCCGCGGTCGCGGCCCTTGCGCTTGCCTCGTGCTCGGCCGGCTCGAGCCCGTCCGCGGTCCTGTCGTCCCCGGCGCAGACGCCGCCCGCTGCCTCGGCCGCGCCCACGGTCGAGGCCACGCCCTCGGCCACGTCGCCGGAAGCGGCGAGTTCACAGCGCCCCGCGTTCCGCCTCGTGCTGATGGGGGACTCGATGCTGAACGGTGTGCAGGGCGCCGCGATCCCGGTCATCGAGGCCACACTGGGCGTCAGCGTCTCGGTCCGGCCTTGGCTCAACCCCGACCTCACCAAGTACGCGGTCGGTGGCGAGCGATCGGCCGATCTGGTGACTCGCGTCCGCACGGACGAGGCCCTGCGTGCCGACCTCCGCACTGCCGACGCCATCTGGTTCGACGTGCCCTTGGGCGCCTTCATCGACGCTTGTGGCATCCCGACTCCGTCGACCGCCCCGGACGAGCTCGAGGCCTGCCTGCCGGGGGCAGTCTCCGAGGTCTCGAATGACGCCGACGCGATGATCGGCGAGATCGTCGCCCTTCGCGAGCCGGAGCGCGCCGCAACCCGGGTGCTGACCGTCTGGCAGTACTTCGGCTCCACGCTCCGCGCCGGCGGGACGACCGACGTGGCGGGGACCGCGTGGCGTCAGGTGCGCCAGGCCGTCGTCGACGCAGCAGC